>JAWOIB010000007.1:0-20272 GCA_046484845.1 bacterium | reverse complement strand
AGCCGGGGCGGCACCAGGTACCTCGGCTTCGGTAAGGACTAGGATGCTCAGCGGCCTGCCTGACTGGAGCTGCTCCTCGAAATGACAGGCAACAGCATCCTTGATTGCGGTGTGGAGTTCATCGAGCGTAGCGCCGCAGGTGAAGATGTCTTCGCCGATACCGCGAGCACACCATTGCTCACCGTCGTTGTAGACTTCAACCTTGACGACCATGGGGAGATTATCGGTTCGGGCGGGCCGAAGTCAAGCCGGTGCCCTTTGCCCCACTCCCGGGTTTCTGCCTGAGCAGTCGAGGAATCGGGCGGACAGGCCAACGGCGACCCGGCCACCGGTCGGGCCGACGCGAAGCGTGCGCTTCGGCAGGTAACGCACTTTCTGCCCGTCTCCCGTGCATCGTCCACCGGGTACAGACCCCCAGCCCATACCGCCCCGGGGTTGACAGGGGTGGAGTGGTGGGCATACTCGGGGTGATGAGATGCGTGTCCGAAAGGCCGTGGAGGATGGGGCGAGAAAATGGTGGTTGTCCCTAATTCCCCACAGTTTCAGACGCTCGCGGAGAAGTTCAACAAGCAGTACGGAGGCCTTTTCGTTCGAGAGGGCCGGGACTTCCACGACAGGTTCATCGTGCTTGATGAGACCGAGTACTATCACCTTGGTGCATCTATCAAAGACGCTGGCAACCGAGGGTTTATGTTCTCGCGCATAGAAGAGGACCATGTAGTCAAAGCATTCCGTACCGAATGGGGGGTTGCGTGGGAGAACGCCAGGGAAGTGGTGAAGCCCTAGCCAGCGGAAACCTCTTCTTGGTGTATCGTCTTGTTGCCCTGGAAGAATTGGGGGCAACCAGCAATTCCCGCGGGGCCTGCCCGGTCAGTATTCGTCCGGCCCGCCTGCTTGAGCGCGGGCAGGCTCTTCGATGTTGAAGACATTGTAGCGGATTCCGTCAATGACCGGGTTATTGCCGGTCGTGCCAAGGCTATTCTCACTCCCCCAGCCGGATACTGAACACCTCGTAGGCGACGCGGTGGAGGATGTCGGGGGACAGGCCCCGGGCGACCCACTTGGCGGCCAGGGCCGCGGCTTCGCCGACCGCCGAATCGCCGCTGACCCGGTTGGTCAGCTTCCAGAGCTCCCGGGCGTAGTCGAGGTAGAAGACGAACAGCATCGGCGGCAGGCCCGCCGTGCAGAGCACCGTCCGGGTGTCGGCCTCGACCGCGTGCAGGCCGTCCATCGAGGCCTGGACCCGGGCCATCACCGCCGGCTGTGTCATCAACCCGGCCATCTTCTCGGAGCTTCCTTCCGGCAGTCTGCCGTCGGCCCGGCGCTCGAAGCGCAGGCGGTACTTCGCCCAGCGGGTCGCGCCGTCGGACGGTGGAACAGGATATGCGGACATAGCGTCTCCTTTGCGGGTTCTCCCGCAATCTGCGAGCATTATCGGACTCCAGGGCTCCGGCTCACCACAAGCGGGCTGGTTCAGCCGTGGTCCCTCATATAGTTATGTCATCTCGCAGGTCCCTTTTTGCACGCGACTTTCGTCGCCACCCGGCCGAAACGCGGCCGGGCCGCGCCAACCGGATTCTTTGCGAGGAGTTGCGCGGCAGGCCGGACTGTCGTTTTCGGCACCCGGAGCCGCATTCCCCGGTTGACCGTGCCGATGAGCCGGACGATTGCCGGGCCGGTTGCCGGGCGGATAACCGGGCGTGTAGCCGGTCCGGTGAATGGCTCGATTACCGGGCGGATGACCGGCCGGGTGATGCGCCGGGTCACCCGCCGGATGACCGGTCTGGTGACCGGCCGGGTTGCTTTCCGGGTTACCGGTCCGATGACCGGGGGGATGACCCGGGGGGTAAGGGAGGGAGGAAATTTGGACCGGGCTTAAGCGCCGAGCCGGTATCCGTTTACGGCGACTGGAGGCGGAGAGCCGCTAATTCCTTAAGGTATTACTGCCCTGCCGAAACTCGGCCGGCCGCTATTCCCATTCGATGGTGGCGGGCGGTTTGGAGGAGATGTCGTACACCACCCGGTTGATGCCCCGGACCTCGCGGATGATGCGGTTTGAGACCCGGGCCAGGAACTCGTCGGGCAGGCGGGCCCAGTCCGCGGTCATCGCATCGGTGGAGGTGACCGCGCGGAGCACGACCGCGTTCTCGTAGGTGCGCTCGTCGCCCATCACGCCGACGGTCCGGGTGGGCAGGAGCACCGCCAGCGCCTGCCAGACCTGGTCGTAGAGCCCGGCGTCGCGCAGTTCGGCGATGAAGATGTGGTCCGCCTGCTGGAGCAGGCTGACGCGCTCGGGCGTGACCGGGCCGAGAATGCGGACGGCAAGGCCCGGGCCGGGGAAGGGGTGCCGGTTGATGAGCGCGTCGGGCAGGCCGAGTTCGCGGCCCAGGGCCCGGACTTCGTCCTTGAACAGCTCGCGGAGCGGCTCGATAAGCTCGAGCTTCATCCGGCGGGGCAGTCCGCCGACGTTGTGGTGGGTCTTGATCGTCGCCGACGGGCCGCCGAAGGCGGAGCGGGATTCGACGAGGTCCGGGTAAAGCGTGCCCTGGGCCAGGAAGCGGACCGGGCCGTGGGCAAGGGCGGCCCTTTCGAAGACCTTGATGAAGGTCCGGCCGATGCGGCGGCGCTTTTCTTCCGGGTCGGCCACGCCGCGCAGGCGGGAGAGGAATTCGTCGCGGGCGTCAACGACGTTGAGCGCGAGCCGCCGGCCGAGCGCGCGGCGGACTTCCTCCGCTTCACCCTTGCGCAGGAGCCCGTTGTCCACGAAGACCGAGATGAGCCGGGTGCCGATGGCCCGGCGCAGGAGCGCGGCCATCACCGAGGAGTCCACCCCGCCCGAGACCGCGCAGATGACTTTGCCGTCACCGACCCGGCGCCGGGTTTCTTCGACCTGGTCGTGGATGAAGGAGCGCATCGTCCAGTCGGCACGGCAGTCCGCGACCCGAAAGAGGAAGTTGGCGAGGATGCGGCCGCCCTCGTCGGTGTGGGCAACTTCGGGGTGGAACTGGACGCCGTAGATGTGGCGTTTCTCGTCGCCGATGGCGGCGTGGCGGATGCTGTCGGTGCGGCCGAGTGAGACGAAGCCGCGCGGCATGCGGGCGACGTGGTCGCCGTGGCTCATCCAGACCCGGGAGCGGGCCGGCACACCGGCAAGGAGCGGCGAGCGGCCCCGGGACTCGAGCGCGGCGTCGCCGTACTCGCGTTTGGTGCCGCCTTCGAGCCGGCCGCCGGCAAGCAGCGCAATGACCTGCATCCCGTAGCAGATGCCGAGAACCGGGATGCCGAGCGCGAAGATGCTCTGGTCGGGCAGGGGCGCGCCGGGCGCGCGGGCCGAGGCCGGCCCGCCGGACAGGATCAGCGCGCTCGCGCCCCGGGCGCGGACCGCCGCGGGCGTGATGTCGTGCGGGACGATTTCCGAATAGACCTTCTGCTCCCGGACCCGCCGGGCGATGAGCTGGTTGTACTGCGAGCCGAAGTCGAGGATGAGGACGCGGTCCATCAGGAACAACCGCCGATGGACGCGGAAGGACGGAGACGGAGGGAGGAACCGCCGATGGACGCAGATGGACGCAGATGGGTGGCGCCGGACGCGGAAGGACGGAGACGGAGGGAGGAACCGCCGATGGACGGCGATGAACGCAGATGGGTGGTCCCGGACGCGGAGGGACGGAAGGAGTAACCGCCGATGGACGGCGATGAACCAGAACCAGAAAAGGAAACCATCTGATGACCCGTAGCGCAGATGGGTCTCGGGCTAGAAGTTGTTGACAACACGCTTGACCTCAAGTTTGGGACGGCCGAAGTTCATAAGCAGGCATACCGCGAGCCCGCTTGCCTTGAGGTAGTTCAGGCATTGGGCTAAGTGGATGTCATCCAGCGTCTTCGCGGCCTTGAGTTCGACAAGGACCCGGTCTTCCACGAGCAGGTCCGCGGCATAGCTGCCGACCGGCTTGCCGCTGTAGCGCACTTCGATGCCGTGCTGTTGAAGCACCTTCAGTCCACTCGCCTCGAGTTCTATCGCCAGCGCGTTCTCGTACACTTTCTCAAGAAAGCCGCAACCGAGAACGCAGCTGACTTTCTGCGCACAGCGTATGGTCTCGCGGGTAATCCGGTCCAGTTCTACCCGGCGTGACTCGGCGTTCATCGGCGGTTATTCGTGTCCGTCCGGTACCGGTAAGCAGGGGTCATTCGTCGGCTTCCGCCGAGGTTCCGACCTGGAGCGCGTCGCAGATGCCGCTCGCCCGGCCGTACAGCAGGACGCACTCCCGGTAGGACTGGTCCTGGGCGGCCGGGGTCCGGGCGACCCGGTACCGCTCCACCGCGGTGCGCAGGGCCGCGATTTCCGCGCGCAGGCGGGCCAGTTGCCGCCGGGCGGCCGGCTGTTCCAGCAGGCCCAGCGCGCTGATGTCCAGTTCCAGCACCTCCGCGACACGCTCCAGGCTGTCCGCCCGGTCCGCATACGCCTCCACCGTCTCCCCGCCCACCTCCGAGGGCAGGTAGTCCACCCGCTCCCGGTTCTGGCGCACCACGATGTACACCAGCACCGCGGACAGGGCCACGAACAGCGCGAACAACAGCCGGAACAGCGTATTCATTGCTACCCCTTTTCGGTCACAACGTTGACCAACCGGTCCTTGACGACGATCACCCGTGCGACCCCGGCCGCGCCGACCGCCTGCCGGACCGCGTCATCCGCCAGCGCCCGGGCGCGGGCCGCCTCCTCGTCACTGCCCCGAGGCATCGTAACCCTGGCCCGGAGCCTGCCGTTGACCTGCACCGGGATGACGACCGTGTCGAACTCCAGGAACCGGGCGTCCGGCTCCGGGAACCGCTCATCGAACAGCGAGCCGGCCGCCGGCTTCGCCCGGTGCCTCAGCTCCTCGGCCAGGTGCGGGGCGAACGGCGCCAGGAAATACACCAGCCGGTCCAGACACCAGCCGAACACCGGCGCGGCCTTGTCCTTGAACGCGTAAAGGTGGTTGAGCAGTTCCATCTGGGCGGCGATGGCGGTGTTGAACTGGAACGCCTCGGTGTCGGCGATGACCTTGCGGTGCGCCTGGTTCAGCCGGATGTACAGCTCGCGCTCCTCGCCGGCCAGCCGGTCGGTATCCGGCGGCCGGTCGGTGGCCTTGTCGCCGTGCTCCTCGTACAGCCGCCAGACGCGGTTCAGGAACCGGGTCACCCCGGTGACCAGCTCGTCGGTCCAGTCCATCCCCTTGTCGGGCGGCGCGGCGAACAGCACCGCCAGCCGGGCCGCGTCCGCCCCGTACTCGGCGGTGAACGGCCCGACCCAGACCCCGACGTTCTTCGAACTCGACATCGTCTGCCCGTTCAGCGATACCATCCCCTGCGTGTGCAGCACCCGGCAGGGCTCGCGGTGCGAGAGCAGGCCGAGGTCGGCCATCACCTTGGTGAAGAACCGGAAGAAAATCAGGTGGCCGGTGGCGTGCTCGATGCCGCCGATGTACTCGTCGATCGGCAGCCAGGCGTCCGCGGCCGCCTTGCCGAACGGCAGCCGGTCGTTCTTCGGGTCCGCGTAGCGCATCATGTACCAGGACGAGTTCACGAACGTGTCCATCGTGTCGGGGTCGCGGTGCGCCGGCCCGCCGCAGTCCGGGCAGGTCGTCTCGTGGAACTCCTTCACCGAGGCGAGCACCGAGGTCCCCGCGGGCTTGAAATCCTTCACGTCCGGCGGCAGCACCACCGGCAACTGTTCCTCCGGCACCGGCACCACGCCGCAGGCCGGGCAATGGACTATCGGGATCGGCGCGCCCCAGTAGCGCTGGCGGGAAATCAGCCAGTCCTTCAGCCGGAAGTTCACCGTCCGCCGGCCGAAGCCCTGCTCCTCCACCCAGCGCGTCACCCGCTCGATGCCCGCCCGGCCGGCCTCGCCCTTGCCCGCGACCGTGCCGTCGAACGGGCCGGACCTGGTCATCACGCCGTCCTCGGTCCAGGCCGCCTCGAGCGTCTCCGGCCGGAGCGTCCCGCCCTCCGGCTGGATGACAACCTTCACCGGGACGCGGTACTTCCGGGCGAACTCGAAATCGCGCTGGTCGTGGCCCGGCACCGCCATGATCATCCCGGTGCCGTAGGAAGCGAGCACGAAATCCGCGAGGTAGATCGGCACCCGCTCGCCGTTGACCGGGTTGACCGCGTGCCGGCCGGTGAAGAACCCTTCCTTGTCCCGGCCCTCCGCGACCCGCTCCACCTCGGGCTTGAGCAGCACCTGCCGGATGAACTCCAGGCCCTCCCGCTCCCGCTCGCTGCCGTGCAGCAGCTCCTCGGCCAGCGGCGCGTCCGCGGCCAGCGCCATGAAGGTCACGCCCCAGAGCGTATCCGGCCGGGTCGTGAAAACCGGCAGCTTCCGGCCGTCGTCCTCAAGCGTGAAATCCAGCTCGATGCCCTCGGATCGGCCGAGCCAGTTCCGCTGCATCGTCCGCACGCTCTCCGGCCAGCCATCCAGGCCGTCGATGTCCCGGAGCAGCTCCTCGGCGTAATCGGTGATGCGGAAGAACCACTGGGTCATCCGCCGCTTCTCGATCGCCGCGTTGCAGGTCCCCCGGTAGCAATGCCCATCAATCACCTGTTCGTTGGCCAGCACCGTCCGGCATTTCGGGCACCAGTTCAACAGCGCTTCCTTCCGGTAGGCCAGCCCGCGCTTGTAGAACTGCAGGAACAGCCACTGGTCCCAGCGATAATACTCCGGCAGGCAGGTATTGATTTCCCGGTCCCAGTCGTACCCGATGCCCATCAGGTTCAGGTTCCGCTTGCACAGGTCGATGGACTCGAAGGTCCATTTCGCCGGGTGGGATCCGTGCACGATGGCGGCGTTCTCGGCCGGCAGCCCGAACGCGTCCCAGCCGAACGGGTGCAGCACGTCGTAGCCCTGCATCTTCCGGTACCGGCCGATGACATCCCCGATGGTGTAGTTCCGGGCGTGGCCCATGTGCATGTCGCCCGACGGGTAGATGAACATCTCGAGCACGTAGTACTTCCGCCGCGGCTCCGGGCTGGTGCGGAACGTGTTCCGCTCGCGCCAGAAATCCTGCCAGCGCTGTTCCAGCTCGCGGGCCGGGTAGGCGGTCCGGTACGGCCCGCCCTGGTTCTCGGGTGAAGTTGGTTTTTCCATGGCTGATTACCCCTGGCGGACGGGTTCGGCCGGCCGGCGCCGGCGCGGGACCAGGCAAAGCGAAGGGTCGCCCGGCCCGGGCGGCGGCGGGCCGGCAAACGCGTCGCAGTACTCCGGGTTGCTGCGGCAGGCCACGCAGGAACTCAACAGCTCCAGCCGGGCGAAAATCTCCGGCCGGCCGGTCACCAGGTCGCGGTTCAGCCGGTAGAGCGCCTGCAGCACCCGGTTGATCTCGGACAGGCTCGGCCAGTGCCGGAGCGTGTCCCGGACCTTCCAGAACTGGTTCGCGGGCAGCGCGCCGGACCGGGCCGCGGCCAGGTCCACAAACGCATTGGTCAGCCAGGCGAAGATACCCGGCATCAGCTCACGCGGACTGCCCCAGGCCTCCAGCCGGCGCAGCACCGCCAGCGCACCCGGCACGTCCCGGCGCAACAGCCGACCGACGTACTCCGCCAGCGTGAACTCGCGCGAGGCTCCGGCCAGCGACCGGATATCGTCCAGTGTTACCTGCCGGCCGGGCGGGAACGCGGTCGCCAGCTTGCCCACCTCGGACCGGACAATCGCGGCATCGACACCGGCGATTTCCACCAACAGCCGGGCCGCCTCGGGCGCGAGCCGGATGCCCTGCTCCTGCGCCCAGCGCCCGGCAAAACTCTCCAGCTCCGCGGCCGGCGGCTGGCCCACCGGGACCACCGCGTCGCTGAGCCCGTGCTTGCGGACCAGCCGGGTCAGCTCCGGCTTGGCGATGCCGACCAGCACGCCACAGCTCGAATCCGGCGCGGCGGCGAGGGCGGCCAGCAACCGCTCCACTCCCTCCGCCCGCAGGTTCCGGGAATAGGCAGGTCCCTTCGAGCCCGGGCGGGTAATGCCCTTCACCACCACCAACCGCCGGGGTGTCCCGCCCGCGGCTTCGACGCCCATCGGCACCTGCCGGATATGCTGCTCGAACGCCTCGGCCGAGATATCGTCCGCGAGCCATGACTCGTAATCGAACGCCTCGAATGCCGGGTCCACCAGCCCGGCGCGCAGCCGGGCGACAATCTCGTCCACCAGCAGGGAGTTATCGCCGATAAGCAGCCAGGCCGGCCCGACCCGGCCGGCCTCGATATCGCGGAGAACGTCGCGGCCCGCGGCCGCCGAGGCTCGAGGCATCGCAGAATCCTAGCGCAAAAGGGTCGGGGAGGCAAGGAGGGGGAGGGAGGGAAATCGGCCGGGCTAGAGCACGGACAGCTTGTGCTGCGCGACCGCGCCCGGGCCGAACACGCCGATGATGTAGCTGCCGGGCTTGACCCGCCTGCCGTCCGCGCTGGTGCCGTCCCATTCCGCGCTGTGATATCCCGCGGTCTGCCGGGTTTCCGGCAGCTGGCGGACCGGCCGGCCGAGCATGTCGAACACCTCGACCCGGACCGGGCCGGGCACGCGCAGCAGGTATTCCACCCGGATGCGCTCACCCCGGCGCAGCACCGGCCGGGCCCGGACAATCTCCACCGCCCCGGGCTGCGGGACATCCGCCACCACGGCCGCGTCGCCAAGCGCCTCCCCGGCCGCGAACACCAGCACCGGGACCAGCCCCGGCGGCAGTTCCAGCGCCCGGGCGACCACCTGCTGCTCCGCCCGTTCCAGCGGTCCGACCAGCCGGCCGGCCAGGCCCAACGCCCGCGCCTGGACCAGCAACTGGAACCCTACCACCCCGGCTTCCTGCCGCGAGCGCCAGTCGCCGGTATCGGGCATCGTCACCACGAAGTACGCGGGTGCGGTCACGCCGGTCGCGGCCCGCAGGTCATTCCGCCGGTCCAGCTCCGAGTTCTGCTCAAGCGCGTGGCTCGCGGGCGCCGGCGGCCGCACCCCGGACACCGGCGGCCGGACCAGGTACCGGCTGACCCCGGCGCGCCGGACCAGCCAGAGCCCGGTCGTGTGCGGGTAGCCCGCGAACCCGTCCGGGATCGTCAGCCCGGGCCGGTTGTTGATGGTGCGGTGCGGCGTCGGTCCGGCCCCGGCCCAGAGCAACTGGGAGACCGTCTCGCGCGACAGCTCCCAGGCCGCGAACGCGGTGTCCTGGCGCAGGCCCATCAGCACGATTTCGAAGCTGTCCGGCCCGGCGATGACCGGGTCGGCCAGCTCCGGGTCGGTGCTGCGGACCGCGAGGACAGTATCCGGCGGCCGCACCTCGGCCCGGCCGAACACAATCCCCATCAGCACCTCGCTGCCCGGCTCCCAGGTCGCGTTGGCGTGGTCTGCCACCCAGCTCATCGGGCAGGCGGCCGCGCCGAATTCCTCCCGGAACGCGGTCGCCGCCAGCAGCCCGGCCTGCACCGCGCTGCCCGCATCCTCGTGCAGTTCTGCGGCCACCCCGACCTCGAAAGCCGACCCGGAATTGTACCGTCGGTCACCCGGCAGGTGCAGCCTCAGCGCCCGCTCCACCGGCTCGTAGATGTACACGTTCTCCGGGGTGGCGACGTACAGCTCCAGCCGCTCGCCCAGTCGGGGCGCGCGGTCCATCGCCCAGACCGTGTTCGCCAGCACCTGTTCCGGCAGGTCGGGCAGGAAGCCCGACACGACGGAGTACCGGCTGTTCGCCAGCAGCGCGAACGCGGCCGGATTGACCACCGGGCCGGGCAGGCTGACCGTCTGGGCCGCCCAGGCCGCGCCCGCGGTCAGCAGGAGCAGCGCCAGCCGGACCTGCGGTAGGCGCGGTAACCGCTGCGCGCTCCTGGTTGGGAACCAAAGCATAGCAGAAATTCTAAAAGCCGGCGGCCGGTTGTCAAATCCCGGGTCAGCGGAACCGCAGCAGCACCCCGGGGTCCAGCGGCTCGCCGTAGCGGCGAATCTCGAAATGCAGGTGGGGCGCGCTCGACCGGCCGGTGGAACCGACCAGCCCCACCACCTGCCCGGCCCGGACCGAATCGCCCGGTCCGGACCGCCAGTCCAGCAGGTGGGCGTAATAAGTCTCAAAGCCCTCAAGATGCGTCAGTTGCAGGTAGTTGCCGAACACGCTGTCCGTGCCTCGGGAGAACACCACCCCGTCCGCGGCCGCCCGCACCGGGGTCCCGGACCGGGCCGCCAGGTCCACCCCGGGATGGTGCCGGTCGAAACTGCGCGAGAGCACGAACTCGTCCACCGGGATGACCGCCGGCACCGGCCGGCTGCCCCATTTCTCGGCCAGGTCCTGCTCCGTCCCGTCCGTCGTATCCACCCCGGCCGACAGCCAGTCTACCGGCGGCGGGGTCAGCTCCACGCCCAGCATCTCCGCGTACCGCCGCTCCATCTCTTCCAGCCGCGCCAGCCGGTGGCGGAGTTCCGCCACCCGGCCGAATTCTTCCTCCAACTGCCGGTTCCTGAGTTCGAGGTACGACAGCCGCGCGCTGCGGTACATCCCGGCCCGGGCCAGCAACACCGCCCCGACCAGTAGCGCGACCAGCAGCCCGGCCAGCAGGATGAGCAGGCGCACCGCGGTCCGCGACAGCGTCGCCCGCCAGGTACGGCTGCTGTGGTTGTTGGTGACGAGGACCGAGTACTGTCGGTGGGGCATCGGTCAGCCCGTCGCGGGCGCGGCCGTCATCGCCCCTGGCCCTCGATGAGCCGGACCAGCCGGTCGAGGTCCTCCCAGGACAGGTAGCGCACGACCACCCGGCCCCGGCCCTTGCCGGAGTCCGCGATTTCGACCTTGGTGCCCAGCCGCTGTTCCAGCCGCTCCGCCAGTTCGCGCACATGGACATCCTGCTCCCGCCGCGGCCGGGGGGCGCGCCCGGACTTCCCCGCGCAGAGCGCCTCGACCGCCCGCACCGACAGCCCGTCCCGGACGATGCGCTCCGCCAGCTCGACCTGCTGACGCCGGCTGGCGAGCTGGAGCAGCGCCCGGGCATGCCCGGCGGTCAGCCGGCCGGCGCTGAGCTCGTCCCGGACCTTGAACGGCAGGCCCAGCAGCCGGAGAGCGTTCGCGACCGTCGAGCGGTCCCGGCCCACCTTTCCCGCAATCTCTTCCTGCGTCAGCCCGAATTCCTCCGCCAGCCGCTTGTAGGCCAGCGCCTCGTCCACCGGGTTCAGGTTCCGGCGCTGGACGTTCTCAACCAGCGCCAGTTCCAGCATCTCCGCGTCGGTCGCCTGCCGCACCACCGCCGGGATTTCCTTCAGCCCCGCCTTCAGCGCAGCGCGGAACCGGCGCTCGCCCATCACCAGCTCGTACCCGTCCCGCCGGCGGCGGACCACCACCGGCTGGAGCACGCCCCGCTCCCGGACCGAAGCGGCCAGTTCCTCGATGTCCTCTTCCGCCTGCCGCCGGGGCTGGAAGGGATTCGGCCGGATTTCCGATAGCGGCAGCGTCCGTGATTCGGCGGACAGCGCCTGGCGGGTCTCCTCCGGGATGATCGCCTCGATGCCCTTACCCAGCGCCCGTCGCGTCAACTCCGCTCCTCCCCGGGCCCGCCCGTCGGCAATAGCCGCCGGCGCTGGAGCAGTTCGACCGCCAGCCGGGCGTACGCCTGCGCCCCGGCCGACTGGCCGTCGTAGTCCGCGATCGGCCGGCCGAAACTGGGCGCCTCCGCCAGCCGCACGCTGCGGGGAATAACCGTCTCGAACACCTGCTCGCCGAAGAACTGCCGCACTTCCGCTTCCACCTGCCGCGCCAGCGTCAGCCGGGCCGAGTACATCGTCAGCAGCACGCCCTCGATTTCCAGCCGCGGGTTCAGCCCGCGGCGCACCAGCTTGACCGTGTCCAGCAGCCGGGAAATGCCCTCGAGCGCATAATACTCCGCCTGGACCGGGACCAGCAGTCCGTCCGCCGCGACCAGCCCGTTCAGGGTCAGGATGCCGAGCGAGGGCGGGCAGTCGATGACCACGAACCGGTACTTGTGGTCTACCAGCCCGAGCGCCCGGCCCAGCCGGGCCTCGCGGTCCGCCAGGTCCACCAACTCGAACTCCGCCCCGGCGAGGTTGATCGAGGCCGGCAGCAGGTCCAGCCCCTCCGCCCGCTCGCGCAGCAGCGCCTCCTCCACCCGCTGGGCCTCAACCAACGCCTCGTACACCGAGACGCGATCCCCGGAACGGTCCACGCCCAGCCCGAGCGTCGCGTGCCCCTGCGGGTCGAGGTCCACCAGCAGCACCGGGCCCAGCCGCAGGCCGAGCGCGGCCGCGAGGTTGACCGCGGTGGTTGTCTTGCCGACCCCGCCCTTCTGGTTGCAGACCGCGATGCGCCGCGCCCGGGCCGGCCCGGGCCGGTCGGCGGCCGGTTCGGCGGTCGGGGCGGCGCGGTCCGGCGAATCCATCCCGAAAATCTAGTCCGGCCGCCGGGCAAGTCAACCCGCCGGCCGCCGGGGCCTTGACTTTTGCCCGCTTTCGCGCCATTCTTGTTGGTGGCACAATCCGCCCCCGCCACCTACCTGCAGGTGTTCACGACGCTGCCCGGCGCGCGCGCCGCGCACCGGCTCGCCCGCGAGTTGGTCTGTTCCCGCCTCGCCGCCTGCGCACAGGTCGTCGGGCCGGTCCGCAGCGCCTACCGCTGGCAGGGCCGGGTCGAGGAGGCCCGGGAATGGCTCTGCCTGCTCAAGACCAGCCGCCGGCGGTTCCCGGCGCTGGCGCGGGCCATCCGCGCCGCGCACCCGTACGAGGTCCCGGAAATCATCGCCCTGCCGATAGCGGCCGGCAGCCGGACATACCTGGCCTGGCTGGACGACAGCCTGCGCCCGGAGTAGCGGGATGGCCCTCCGACGTTTCGTGGCCCGGCTCGGCGACCCGGACCCGGCCGCCCGCCGCCGGGCCGTCAAGGGCCTGCGCCGGGCCGGCGGCCCGGAGGCGGCCGGTGCGCTGGCGCTGGTGCTGGCCGACCCGGACCCGGAGGTCCGCCGGCTGGCCGCCGAGGCGCTCGCCGGGTTCGGGCCCGAGGCCCGCGGCCCGGTCGTCGTCTGCCTGGCCGACGCGCCCGGCCCGCTCGACCCCGCGGTCATCCGCCTGCTGGGCCGGCTGCGCGACCCGGCCGCGCTGGGCACGCTTTCCCGGCAGGTCGGGGTGCGGAACCCGGCCGCCCGCGCCGCGGCGGCGGACGCGCTGGGCGAACTCGGCGCCCCGGCCGCGCTCGAGCCGCTGCTGGAGCTCCTGCGCGACCTGGACATCGGCGTGCGGATGGCCGCGGCCGGCGCGCTGGGCCGGCTCGGCGACGAGCGGGCGGTCCTGCCCCTGCTCGACGAACTGAACGACCACGACCCGGCCGCCCGCACCGCCGCGGTGTCCGCGCTCGGCCGCATCGGCACACCCCGGGCGTCGGAGGAACTGGTCCGGGTGGGCACGCGCGACCCGGACCCGGATGTCCGGGCTGCGGCCGCGGCTGCGGGCCGGCGCGCGGCCGGCCGGCAGGTGGAACCGCTGCTGCGCCTGCTGGCCGACCCGGACCCGGCCCGGCGCATCGAGGCGATGTCCGGCCTGCTCGCGCAGGGCCAGGCGGCGGTCCTGCCGCTCTGCGACCTGTGCCGGGACGGCCCGCCCGAGGCCCGGGTGGTGGCCGCGGAACTGCTCGGCCTGCTGGGCGAGCCGGCCGCGCTCCCCGCGCTGGCCGAGGCCGCGGGCGCGGAGGATACCCGCCTGCGCGGGGCCTGCGCGCTGGCGCTGGGTCGCATCCGCGACCCGCGCAGCGCCGAGCGGCTGGCGCTGATGCTCGACGACGACGACCCCGCGGTCGCGGCCGCGGCCGCGGACGGGCTGGAGCGGCTGGGCGAGCCGGCCATCCCCCCCCTGCTCGAGCGGCTGAACAGCCGCCGCAGTGAGACCCGGGTGCGGGCGATCGATGTCCTCGGCCGGCTCCGGCACAAGGGCGCCTGCGCGCGCCTCGTCACCGGGCTGGCCGACCCGACCGCCTGGGTCCGGGTGGTCTGCGCCCAGGCGCTGGGCGAAATCCGCGAGCACCGGGCCGCGGCCGCGCTCGTCGCGGCGCTCCGCGACCGCGACCTGCTGGTCCGGACGATGGCCGCCGAGGCGCTGGGCAAGCTGGCCGACCAGCAGGCGACCCTGCCGTTGGTCGCGCGGCTGACGGATTCAAGCGACCTGGTCCGCGCCGCCGCGCTCACCGCGCTCGGCCGCATCGGCAACCCCGTTGCCCTGCCCTACCTGTTGGCTGCGCTGGCCGAGGAACCGGACCTCCAGCTCGCCGCCATCGAGGGCCTGGCCGCCCTGCGCCCCCGGCCGGTCCCGGAGGAACTGCGCCGGCTCGCCCGGCCCTGGCCGTTCGGCCGCGCCCGCCGCGACGTGCGCCGGGCGGCCGAATGGGCGCTGGAAATCCTGGTCCGGGCCGGTCAGGCCTGAGCCCGGCTACCGGGCGACGACCATCATCCGGACCGTCAGCGGCCCGACCGGCAGGAACCCGCCGTGGCTGAAGAACTTGATGTGCTCGAACCCGGCCGCCTGCAGGTTGCGCTTCAACTCCTGCCGGGTGTAGGCCCGCTCTCGGTGCTCCTCCTCGAACTCAAGGAACCGGCCGTCCGCGGACGGCTCCCGGAACCTCAGCCGGAGCGTCGAGACGCGCGTCGCCGGGTCGTAGCGGTTCTCCCAGACGCTCTGGACCGCCCCGACCGCGCGCGGGGTCAGTCGGTTGCCCCAGTAGGCGGCCAGCGCATGGACCGTGTTCATGTCGAACACAAACAGCCCGCCCGGCCGGAGCGACTGCCGGGTACACCGGAAGCAACCGGACAGCGCCTCCTCGGTCAGCAGGTAGTTGATGGAATCGTACAGGCTGATCGCCGCGTCCGCCGGCTCCTCAAGCGCGAAATCGGTGATATCCGCCCGGACCGCGGTCACCGGCAACCCCCCGGCCTTCTGCCTCAGCACCACCAGCATCTCCTCCGACCGGTCCACCCCGGTCACCCGGTACCCGCGCCGGGCCAGCAGCAGCGAGGGGATACCGGTCCCGCAGGCCAGGTCGAGCACCGTCCGGGGCCGGGCCCGGAACCGGCTGAAAATCCGCTCGACGTAGTCCACCCACGACCGGTAGTCCACGTACCGGTGCATGAACGAATCGTAATGCCGGGCGAACTCCCGGAATGGCGCCGCCGGGGCGGGCGCTTCGCGGCCGGGAATGGCGTCCGGGTTCACCTGCGCCACTATACCGCAGGCCGGCCCGGGTTCAAGCCGCCCGCCCGCCGGCTTGACTTATTGAACCGCCGGGCCATACTTGCCCATCCGTGGGCCAACTTCCGCAGGAACGAAAGGAGTCAGAATGACCGAAGACATCAAGACCGCGGCCGGCGTGTCCGACAAGAGCTGGGTAACCACCCTGCTCCTCTGCATCTTCCTCGGTTACCTGGGCGTCCACCGCTTCTATGTCGGCAAGACCGGCACCGGCATTGTCTGGCTGCTGACCCTGGGCTGTTTCGGCATCGGCACGCTCATCGACCTCATCAAGATCATCATGAAGAAGTTCACCGACAAGCAGGGCCGGCCGATAACCCAGTAACCGTCCCCGCCTTGTCCGACAGTCGGGCCGCCCGGACGGGCGGCCCATTCCGTACGCAGGAACCCGAAACACCCCCTCCCCTTCCGGCTTGAGCACCGGCCACTGCCCGGCTAGACTATCACCGTGGAATACCTGCTCTACGCCCTGCTCGGCATCGGCCTGGCCGCGGCCTGCGGCTTCCGGGTGTTCGTGCCCCTGCTGGTGATGAGCATCGCCGCGCTGACCGGCCATCTCGAGCTCGCGGGTGATTTCGCCTGGCTCGGCACCTGGCCCGCGCTGGTCGTGTTCGCGGTCGCGACCCTGCTCGAAATCGCGGCCTACTACATCCCCTGGCTCGACCACCTGCTCGACACCATCGCCGGCCCGGCCGCAATCGTCGCCGGCATCGTCGTCACCGCCTCGGTGGTGGTCGGGATGAACCCGGTCCTGCGCTGGCCGCTGGCGGTCATCGCCGGCGGCGGGGTCGCGGGCACGATCCAGTTCGCCACCTCCAGCCTGCGCCGCACCTCCGAGTACGTCACCGCCGGTTTCAGCCAGCCGCTGGCCGTCTCCGCGGAGAACGGCGGCGCGGTCGGGATGTCGGTTCTCAGCCTGCTCCTGCCCGCGGTCGCGGGTGGCCTGGCGGTCCTGCTCATCGGCCTGTTCGCGTTCCTGCTCATCCGCCGGGGCCGGCGCTCCCGCCGGGCGCGCCGCCGGGACGCGACGCCCCATTGACGGACCGCCCGACCCGGGCTAGACTCGAACCGCTATGATCCGGCCTGCCGGCCGCCTGACCGCCCTGCTCGCGCTGGTCCTGGCGCTGGCCGGGCCGGCCCCGGCGGTCAACATCCTCACCAACTCCTCGTTCGAACTCTGGCTGTTCGACATCCCGGTCGGCTGGCTCACCTCCGAACCGCTCATCCCCGGCTCCGCCACGCGCGACTCTGCCGCCCGGACCGGCGACTGGTGCGTCCGGCTCATCGCCCCGGACACCAGCGCGTTCGTCGCGACCGCGGCGGTGGTCCGGTCCGGGGTCCATTACGGGTTCAGCGGTTGGGCCTGGGTACCCGGGCTGGTCGGCGGCTCCTTCGCCATCCAGTTCCTGACCATCGGCCTCGAACCGGTCGGCCTGCCCGTCCTGCTCCCCGCGGTTTACTCCGGCGGCTACCGCGAGCACGCCCGCTGGGTCACCGCCCCCGACGGCGCCGCGCTCGTCTCGGTCGGGTTCGCCAGCCTGCCCGGCGCCACCGTCCGGGTGGACGACATCACCCTCGAGGACACCACCGGCGCCGCCGTCCGGGAATCGCCCGCCCCCGGGCCGGCCGCCGCGCCCCGGCCGCGCCGGGTGTTCGCCACCCCGGCGGTCATCGCCGGACTCGCCCCGGGCACCGCGGTCTTTGACCCCGCCGGACGCCGGCTCGCCTCGGCCGCGGCCATGCGCCCGTTCCGGGTCTATTTCATCATCGCGCCGTGAACCTGTCCGCATCCAGGGAGGAAACAATGAAGCTCACCGCCATCGCCCTTGCCGCCGCACTCCTGCTCGGCGCCGCCTGCATCGCCCCACTCGCCCGCACCAGCGCCAACGACCCCGGCCTCGCGCTCGAGTTCGGCGCCGGGCTGTCCGAGTACCGCGGCCATGTCTTCGTCAAGGACTCCACCGTCGACCTCGGGTTCCGCACCGAGCGCCGCGGGGTCAACGTCGGGCCTTACGGCGCGGCCCGGGTCGGGTACGGGTTCCGGCGCGAGTTCGGGGCGGACCTGACGCTCGCCGGCGCCTGGGGTCCGTCCATCAGCCGCGGCGACGCCTGGGCCGGCTGGCTCGAGGCCGCGCTCGGGTTCAAGTACCGGCCGTTTCGAAGCAACAACCTGTTCTTCGCGGAAATCGGCTACCCCTCGCTGGCGCTTGGCTGGGCCGGCGGGTTCCCGATGAACCGGCCCGACGAGCAATGGAGCCTGACCGCCCGCGTCGGCACCGGCTGGCCGGACGGCATCCCGGAGACAATCACCCTCGACTGGCTCCTGTCCGGTATGCTCCCGCCCAACGCGCTCCAGCTCAGCCTCGGCCGGAACCTCGCGCTGCAGCGCGGTCGCCTGCGGGTGATGCCGCAGGCCGGGGTAAGCATCGGGTTCGACTGGTCCCCGTTCAAAGCCGCGCTCTCCAACGTCACCGCCGGGGTCAGCCTCAGCCCGGCCCTCCGCCGCCGCTGAGTTGAGCGAGGCCTGCGACTGCCCGGCGCCCCGTCCGCGCCGGCGCGCCGCCCTCGTGCTCTCGGCGGTCACCGTCGGCTACAACGTCGTCGAGGGCGTGGTCTCGCTCATCTTCGGCGGGCTTGCCGGCTCGGCCGCGCTCATCGGCTTCGGGCTCGACAGCTTCATGGAATCGCTCTCGGGCGGTATCATGCTCTGGCGGTTCGGCAAACGCTGGGCCACGCCCGAGGCCGAGCTGCGCGCCGAGCGCCGCGCCACCACCGCGGTCGGCGTCACCTTCTTCCTGTTCGCCGCCTACGTACTCTATGAATCGGTCGAGAAGCTAATCATGCGCGAAACCCCGGACCCGAGCCTGCCCGGGATAATCATTGCACTGGTCTCGGTCATCACGATGCCGACCCTGTTCCTGCTCAAGCGCCGGGTCGCCCGGCGCATCGGCTCGCGCAGCCTGGCCGCGGATGCCAAGCAGACCCTGGCCTGCCTGTTACTGTCGGTCGCGCTTTTTATCGGTCTCGGCGCCAACTACCTCTGGGGGTTCTGGCTCGCCGACTCAGCCGTCGGCCTGCTGATAGCCGGCTACCTCGTGCGCGAGGGCGCGGTCACGCTCCGCGACCGCAGGCTCTGTACCTGCTGAGGCGCCCGGCCGAGCCGGGCGATGACCAGGCTCAGGAGCAGGCAGAGCCCGATGTGGTACGGGAGCCAGGTCGGCAGACCGAACCAGCCGCTGCCCGACTGCGGCCAGGCCGGGAAATCAAGCGCGGCCAGGAACACCAGCCCGAACACCAGTGACCGCCACAGCCCGGACCGGGTCGTCCGCGCCCACGGCTCGAGCCCCCGGGCCGGGAACAGCAGGCTGCCCGCGACCAGTACCGCCGCGCTCGCCAGCACCACCGGCACCACCGGCAGGAAGCCGTACGCGGGCAACAGCTTGAAATGGTACAGCGCGACCAGCGCCTGGCCGGCGACGATTGAGGCCAGCCCGGCCCACGGGTTCGCCCCGCGCCAGTACGCCGCCGCCACCGTCACCGGGAACAGCACCGCCAGCCCGGTGAACGCCTGGGTCGCGATCGCCAGCATCGTCCCGGCCGGCCGGACGGCCAGCACCAGCCCGATTCCCGCAAGCAGGACCACGCTCGCGCGGCGGCCCGGGAACCGAAGCCGCTCCCGGCCGAACACCCGCGGCAGGTCGCGCACCACCATCGCGCTCAACACCAGCAACTGCGAATCCATCGTGGACATCAGCGCGGCCACGCCCGCGGCCAGCACCGCGGCCGCGGCCCAGCCCGGCAGGGCCTCGGCCGCGACCACCGCCAGCACCTGGTCGGCGGCGCTGCCCTCCAGCCCGGGCGCCACCAACCGGCCCATCACCCCGATGGCGACCGGCAGGAAGAACAGCACCGCGCAGACCACCGGGTAGAGCGCGGCCGAGCGGGCCAGCGCCCGCTCGTCCCGCGCGGCCAGGAACCGCTGGAACAACTGGGGAAACATCG
Source organism: bacterium (assembly GCA_046484845.1). Classification (GTDB taxonomy): domain Bacteria; phylum Hydrothermota; class Tepidihabitantia; order Tepidihabitantales; family Tepidihabitantaceae; genus DSBX01. The sequence goes on along the minus strand of JAWOIB010000007.1, from coordinate 1,032 downwards.
GGTCGCAGACGAACCAGAGAAACAGGTACGAAAACCAGATGCCGGGCGTGATGTTGCCCGGCCCGGGCCGGGAGAACAGCCCGGGCACCGTCTCCGCCACCAGCCGCTGGGCCCGGGCGAAACCGCCCAGCGCGCCCGCCAGCCCGCAGCAGAGCGCGACCAGCGCCGCGAGCATCACCAGCCCCTGCAGCGCGTCGGTCCAGGCGTCCCCGCGCAACCCGGCCAGCAGCAGGTATCCCACCCCGATGACCGTGACCAGCACCGCGCCCAGCGCCGGCGGCAACCCGGTCAACCCGGACAGCGCGTACCCGGCCCCGAGCGGCTGGAGCGCCAGGTAGGGCAGGGTGAACACCACCATCACCGCCAGGTACGCCGCGTGCAGCCAGCGGTTGCCGAACCGGAGCCGGATCAGCTCGGGCGGGGTCATCGCGCCCAGCCGCCTGCCCGCCCGGGCCACCGGGATGCCCAGGAAGATGAACGACAGCGCCATGAACCCGGTCCCGAATGCCATTATCGGGTACCAGGCCCAGCCCGACCGGTAGCCCTCGCCCGCGAACCCGAACACCGTGAACGAGGAAAAGTTGGTCGCGGCCATTGTGGCCAGCAACAGCACCGGCCCGAACGAGCGCCCGGCGAGGAAGAAATCCTCGTCCCCGGGCCGCGCCCGGCGGCGGGCGAGCAGGCCCAGCCCGACCAGCACCGCCAGGTACCCGGCGATTATCGCAACCGTCAACTCACTGTTCCTTTCAACCGGCAGACCCGGTTACACGACTCCTCCCTCGGCCGCCCGCCACGGCATCAAGCTGTGGCCTGCACCGCTGTCACCGGAAAAGCAAAACGCCACCCCGGGTCGGCCGGGATGGCGCGGGCTCTGGCCCTGCGGGCCAAACGCGCCTGACATAACCGACGCCTCAGGATAGCCGGTTAGCGAAGCGGGTCAAGCAACTGCGGACCTGCCCGCGCAGACCCGCACCCCCGGGCCGCGAACCCGGCGAAAGGGGCGTCAGATTGACAACTCCCGCCCGGCGGGGG
>JAWOIB010000040.1:0-8753 GCA_046484845.1 bacterium | reverse complement strand
CTACCGAGGCCGGCCGCGTTTTGGGCACGCCCTCTTACATGGCGCCGGAGCAGGTGCGGGGCGAATCAGTCGATCATCGCGCCGACATTTTTGCTTTCGGATGCGTCCTCTACGAAATGCTCAGCTCCGCGCGGGTGTTCCGGCGTAACAGCGCCATCGACACCATGGCCGCGATTTTGAGCGATGAACCGCCCGACTTGACGGTGGTGAAACCGGATTTGCCGGCGTCACTGGCGCGGATCGTTCATCGATGTCTGGAGAAACCAGCCGAGCGACGGTTTCAATCCGCCAGCGATCTTGCTTTCGCATTGGAGAATGCCGCCTGCGGCCCAACTCACCTTCTGCCGGCCGCGAGAGGCAAACGGACTGACACGGTTGCGCTTCGTTCGCTGCTCCCGTGGGGCGTAGCGACAATGGCTTGCCTCCTTCTGGGCATCGCGCTCGTTACCTGGCCGAGAGGGAAGTTTGCCCATTTGCCCGGAACCGTGAAGGCGGAAAGAGTCAGCCGTAAGTTCGAATTATCGATTCCGTCGAAGAATTCCGCGGGCCACATCACCTTTTACCCTGCCATTTCGCCCGATGGACGAAAGCTCGCGTATGCGAATTCCAGTGGTCTCTGGGTTCACTCACTTGACCGGATCACACCTCCGGCACTGCTGGCTGCCACGACCAATGCCTCCAATCCGTTCTGGTCGCCGGACAGCACGGACATCGGCTACTGGGAGGGACGAAAGGTCCAACGAGTTTCGGTGCAGGGCGGAACGTCCGTGCTCGTCGGGACGGCACCACGCGAAGTCTCCGAGGGTGCCGGCGGGGGAGCGTGGTTAACCAATGGACGGATCATTTTTGCCAACGGCTGGGGAGGTCTGCTCGAAGCGCCCGCGCAGGGAGGCAGGGTGGTGTCCGCGCTGGAAACGCAACCCGGAAACGGCGATGAAGATTTTCACAATCCATCTGCACTGCCCGATGGTCGGGGAGTGCTCTTTGTCATCCACCGGACGGGGGATCGCATGGACACAATCGCTCTCTGGGTCTCCGGCGGCGAACGAAAGATCCTGCTGCAACTGCCCGGCGGTGATTTCTGGAAGCCAGTCTATTGCCGGTCGGGACATGTATTGTTCCATCGCCGCGATCCCAGCCGGGGCGTTTGGGCCTTTCCATTCTCGCTCGAGAAACTGGAGCGAACGGGTGATTCATTCCGGGTGTCAGAGACGGGCGCCTTCCGCCGCAGTTTGCGGCAGTTGGGCGGGTTCGGACCGCGGTTCAGGTTCCTTTTGGCAGTCTATCTTGTGGCTCGTTCTATACTCTACCCGCATTTCCCGGCTGACCCGGCCGATGACTCGGGCAGTGACCGACCCGGTGACCGGGCGGGTGAGCGGGCGGTTTGCCGGGCCGGTGAATGGCTCGATTGCCGGCCGGATGACCGGTCGGGTGATGCGCCGGGTCACCCGCCGGATGACCGGGAGAGTGACCGGCCGGGTTGCTCTCCGGGTTACCGGCCCGATGACCCGGGGGGTCACTGGGGGGATGGGGGAGGGGGGTAATTCGGATAGGGGTTAAGCATCAGGGCTACCAGCGGCTTAGGATGCAGGCGCGATTTGCGCCTTGAATACCTTTTGGGATTATCGCCTTGTGGGAACTCGAGCTGTGGCGAGCACCCCGGTCGGAGTTGCGGTGCTATCGCTCTGAATGACGACCTTGCGGACGAAGAGGAACTGTGGGAACAGCACGCGGTCTGGAGACCGCTCGCACAGGGCGGCCCGGATGAAGTAGACCCCGGGCGCGAGGTGGCGGACGTCGGTTTTCGCCCGTAGGTTAGAACTCCGGATATGACTACGGGGAGAATGCGGGATGGGGTTCTGGGGTTTCCCCGAGGTATGGTCTGATGAAGGCCATGGCGCTATCCGGTACGGACGTCCCGGGTTGAGACCAAGGCGTGTCCCGAGGCCTGCCCGCCATTCTTCCCGGGGGTGCGGGTGGGGGATGGGCGGGCGTGTCGCCGCTATTGGTAGCGGTCGCGGCTGGTGATTTCGGAGAGGGGTTTGCGGTCCCGGGGCTTTGCTTCCCGGGCCGGGTAACCGACCGGGGTGAGCGCAATCGGCTTCACGCCTTCGGGTATGTCGAGTACCTTGCGGACTTCTTCTTCGATGAACGCGCCGATCCAGCAGGTGCCGAGGCCTTCCGCGGCCGCGGCGAGAATCATGTGCTCAAGCGCGATGGTGACGTCAACCGCTTCTGCGCTCCAGTAGCCGCCCATCCCGGCCCAGGCCTGTTCCGAAACCGCGCAGGCGCAGATGACAAGCGGCGCCTCGGCGAGGAACTTCTGGCCCCGACAGGCCGGGACGAGGAGCTCACGCTGTCGGGGGTCGGTGACAATGATGAACTTCCAGGGTTGTAGGTTCTTGGCCGAGGGCGCGAGCCGGCCGGCTTCGAGGATGCGGGCGAGGGCTTCTTCGGGGACCGGGTCCGGCCGGTAGGCCCGGACGCTCAGCCGCTTGCGGACGACATCGTAGAAATCCATAGTACCGAAAAGCGCCCGACGCGATTCGAACGCGTGGCCTTCAGATCCGGAGTCTGACGCTCTATCCAGCTGAGCTACGGGCGCGTGAGACAAATCTAGCCGATACCGGGTCAGAAGTCAAGGTCGCGGAAGAACAGCGACAACGGCCCGGGGTGCCGGGCCGTTGTCGGAATCCGCGCGTTTCAGTCGCCGGGAGCTTCCCGGGTGAGCGTCTGCTCGACGCCCTCGAGTTCCTGCCGGAGTTGTTCCCGGTAGGCTTCCAGATCCTTGCGCGTTTCGGACCGGGTCGGGAACCGTCGCGGCCAGTGGCCCGGCGCCGCTGCGGAGGACGTCACCGTGGCGCCCCAGCCCATTCCTCGACCGCGGCCCCAGCCGCCGGTCATGAAGCCGGGTTGAGTGAAGCCGGCACAGAAGCCGAGCCCCCGTCCGCTCATCGGCCCAAGTCCCATCGGTCCGGTTCTGTCACCACGAGGCATGATGAACTCCTTTCGGCTATTTAGGGCAATGCTTATATAAGCATCTGCTTATATAATAGCCAAACGGAAAGTCGGGGTCAAGTTCCTTTGTCTGATTCTTCTTCGCCGATTTCGCGCTCGATGCACTCCAGTTCCCGACGCAGGAAATCGCGGTAACGGACAAGGCTCTCGGGGTCCGCCGTCCGGGCCGGCGGTCGGAAGCCGAAGGCGGCGGAGCCCAGCTGGTAGCGAGCGAGCGCCGCAGGCTCCAGGGTGTAGAAAACCTGTTGACCCTGGCGGCGGTCGGTGACGAAGCCGGCCTCGCGCAGGGCGGCGAGGTGCTGGGAGGTGGCGGGCTGGGTGATGCCGAGCCGGCGGGCGATCTCGCTCACCGGTTGGGGCCCGGCCTGGAGTATCTCGATGATGCGCCGGCGGGTCTCAGTGCCGAGCAGGCGGAACATCCGGGCGCCACTGCCCCGGTGATGATGACCGCGTCCGCGTCCGAACATCACCTGAGTGTAGGTCAAGGGGGACAGATGTCAACCCGGCCGCAAACAGGCTACCGGGTTGACAGACGAAGCGGTACGCCTATAATGAACATATGCTCAAATCAATCCAGGTGCGGCCGATTGGCGTGGTCCGGACGCCGCACCTGGAACCCGGGGCCTGTCCGATACAGCCCAGGTTCTCGAGGGCGGAGGGGGTCATTGAAGTGTTTCCGGAATACCGGCCCGGTTTGCGCGGCATCGGGCGGTTCTCGCACGTGATGGTGCTGTACTGGTTCGACCGCTCGCCGGGCGCGAAGCTGCTGGCGGCGCCGTACCTGGAGAAGCGGAAGCGCGGTATCTTCACGATTCGCTCGCCGCACCGGCCGAACCGGATCGGTGTATCGGTGCTCAGGCTGCTGTCGTACCGGTCCGGCCGGCTGAGGGTGCGCCACGTGGACATGCTTGACGGCACCCCGCTGCTCGACATCAAGCCCTATGTCCCGGAGTTCGACGCTCACCCGGATGCGAACTCGGGCTGGCTCGCGCGGCACCTCGGTGGGAGGCGAGATGCCAAGGCCTAAGCGATGCCGCTGGGTGCTGGGACGGCCGGCCAGCATGTCGTTTAAGCCCCGGGGTGTGCCGATGCGGTCGCTCACAACCGTGGTGCTGACCCTCGACGAGGTCGAGGCGTTGCGGCTGGCCGACCTCGAGGGCAGGTACCAGGAAGAGGCGGCGGACAGCATGAAGGTGTCGCGGCCGACCTTCGGACGGATTCTCGCCAGCGCGCGGCGCAAGGTTGCCGACGCGCTGCTGCACGGCAAGGCGCTGTTGTTCGAGCGCGGCGCCGGGGTGCAGGAACTCACCGGCATCCGCTGCCGGGAGTGCGGTTTCGAGTGGGAAGAAATGCCTGAAGACAGCACCGCCGACTGCCCGAGATGCGGCCGGTCGGAGCTGGTGCGCAAGCCAGGAGGAAAGCAATGAAAGTAGCAGTCAGCGCCACCGGCCCGGGTATTGACGCGGCGGTGGACGAGCGGTTCGGGCGGTGTGCGTATTTCCAGTTTGTCGACACCGAGACGATGGCGAGCGATGCGGAGGCGAACGCCGCGGTCGAGTCGGGCGGCGGCGTCGGGGTGCAGGTCGCGCAGATGCTGGCCGACCGCGGCGTGGCGGCAGTCCTGACCGGTAACTGCGGGCCAAAGGCCTTCGCTACGCTGAGCGCGGCCGGGGTCGAGGTGTACGCGGGCGCGAGCGGGACGGTGGCGCAGGCGGTCGCGGCGTTCGGGCGCGGCGAGCTGAAGCCGGCCCAGGGTCCGACCGGCCCGGCGCACCGCGGGATGGGAGGACGCTGATGGCCGCGCCCGGGATTGACCCCAAGGAACAGGCGAAGATTGACGAGACGCTGGGCCGGATCCGCAACCGGCTGCTGGTGTTCAGCGGCAAGGGTGGGGTCGGCAAGTCCACCGTCGCGGTGAATGTCGCGGTCGGGCTGGCGCTCAAGGGCCGGAAGGTTGGGATGCTCGACGTGGACATCCACGGCCCCAATGTTGCGAAGATGCTGGGCGCCGAGGGCGAATCGCTGGGCATGACCCCGGGCGAGAAGATCCGGCCGGTCGAGGCGGTCCACGGCATCAAGCTGGTCTCGATGGCCTACCTGCTGGAGGGCAAAGACCTGCCCGTGGTTTGGCGCGGGCCGATGAAGATGCGGGTCATCCAGCAGTTCCTCGGCGATGTTGACTGGGGCGAGCTGGACTGGCTGGTCATCGATTCGCCGCCCGGCACCGGCGACGAGCCGCTGACCGTCGCCCAGCTCATCCCGGCGACCGCGGCTCTGGTCGTGACCACGCCGCAGGAGGTCGCGCTGATGGACACCCGGCGGGCGGTGAAGTTCGCGGAGATGCTGAAGCTCCGGGTGCTGGGCGTGGTCGAGAATATGAGTGGGTTTGCCTGCCCGCACTGTGGCAAGGAGATCGAGCTGTTCAAGTCCGGCGGCGGCGGCGAGATGGCGCGCGAGATGCTGGTGCCCCTGCTGGGCAAGGTGCCGATCGACCCGGCGATGGTCGGGTCCGGGGACGAGGGTCTGCCACTGGTGAGCGCGCACCCGGAGTCGCCGGCGAGCAAGGTCCTGCTGGAAGTGGTGGAGCGCGTTATCGAATCGGAGGTGAAATGAAAGTTGCGGTAGCGACCGACAACGGGATGGTGTCGGCCCATTTCGGCCGATGCTCAGAGTACACGCTGGCCGAGGTGGCGGGTGAGCAGGTGACTGGGACTGAGGTCATCGCCAACCCGGGGCACGAGCCCGGGTCCCTGCCCGCCTACCTGGCTGAGCGCGGGGTCGAGGTTGTCATCTGCGGCGGCGCCGGCCCGCGGGCCCAGGCGCTTTTCGCCGAGCAGAACATCGAGATATGTATGGGAATATCCGGACCCGTGGCGGCGGTCCTGGAGCAGTACGCGGCGGGCAACCTGACCGCGGGCAACTCGACCTGTGATCACGGCGAGCGCCACGAGCGGTGCGACCATCACCGCGGGGAGGAGTAGATGCCCGGGCGTGATGGTACCGGGCCGGCCGGCGGCGGCGGCGGGGGGCGGGGTGCGCCAAAGAACTGCGTCTGCCCGGCCTGCGGCGCGAGCGTGCCCCACCAGCCCGGTGTGCCCTGCCGGGAGCTGAAATGCCCGAAGTGCGGGGCGACGATGGTGCGGGGTGACTGATGCCGATGTACGAATATCAGTGCAAGTGCGGTCGTGAAGTCGAAGACCTGCGCAAGGTATCCGAGGCCGACGCGGAGTGTGTCTGCCCGGACTGCGGCAAGCCGATGAAGCGGAAGCTGTCGGCCCATGCCGGGGTGCGGATGGGCAGCGGTGGGGGCGGGACGTGTTGCGGTCGGTCGGAGCCCTGCGGCGCACCGCCCTGCGCTGACGGGTCCTGCCGCCTGCCGGATTGATCGTGGTCATCACCGTTGCCAGCGGCAAGGGCGGCACCGGCAAGACCACAGTCGCGGTGAGCCTGGCGCTGGCTACCGGCTGTCAATACCTGGACTGCGACGTTGAAGAGCCGAACGGCCACGTATTCCTGAAGCCCGAGATAGCCCGGCGCACGGCAGTAGAGAAGTTGGTGCCGGAGGTCGACCTCGACCGGTGCAGCTTCTGCCACGAATGTTCGCGGGCGTGTGCGTACCACGCGCTGGCGGTGCTGAAGGACCAGGTGCTGACTTTCCCGGAGCTGTGCCATTCCTGCGGGTTGTGTGCGTGGGTCTGCCCGGAGCGGGCAATCAGCGAGAAGGGAATCCCGATCGGCGCGGTCGAGGCCGGTTTCGCCGGCGCAGTCGGGTTTGTCCAGGGACGCCTGAACGTCGGCGAGCCGATGGCGGTGCCGGTTATCCGGGCGGTCAAGAAGGAGATTCACACCGAACCGGGCGCAATCCTGGATGCACCACCGGGCAGTTCCTGCCCGGTGGTGCAATCGGTGCTCGGTAGTGACTACTGCCTGCTGGTGACCGAGCCGACGCCGTTCGGGCTGTACGACCTGAAGCTGGCGGTCGAGATGGTGCGCAGGCTGGGGGTCCGGTTCGGGGTCGTGCTGAACCGGTGCGATATCGGTGACGACCGGACCGGGGACTGGTGCCGCGCCGAGGGCATACCGATACTTATGCGGATTCCCCACGACCGGCAGGTCGCCGAGGGCGGGTCGCGTGGGGTGCCGCTGGTGGAGAGCCGGCCCGGGTACCGGGCCGAGTTCGTCGAGCTTTGGCAGCGCATCAGGGAGACCGTGGCGTGAGCGCCGGCAGGACCCGACGACTGACCATCGTTAGCGGCAAGGGCGGAACCGGTAAGACGGTGGTCTCGGCTTCGTTCGCGGTGCTGGCGGGTGATTGCGTGCTGGCGGATTGCGACGTGGACGCGGCCGACTTGCACCTGCTGTTCCAGCCCGAACTGCTGGAGCGGCACGAGTTCAGCGGGGGGGGTATCGCCGCGCGCGACCTGGGAGCCTGCAACGATTGCGGGCAGTGCCGCGAGGTCTGCCGGTTCGGTGCGGTGGCGGACTCGTTCGAGATCGACCCGGTCGCCTGCGAGGGCTGCGGGTTCTGCGCCCGGGTGTGTCCGACCGGGGCCATCAAGATGCAGGCGTCAATCAACGGCGAGTGGTACGTGTCGCGGGTGCGGTGCGGGATGATGGTTCACGCGCGGCTCGGGCCGGCGGAGGAGAACTCGGGCAAGCTGGTGACCGCGGTCCGGAAGCGGGCGGCGGAGCTGGCCGAGGAGCGCAACGCCCGGTACGTGATTGCCGACGGGCCGCCCGGTATCGGCTGTCCGGTCATCGCCTCCATCACCGGCGCAGATATGGTCCTGGGGGTGGCGGAGCCGAGTCTGTGCGGCATCCACGACCTGAAGCGGGTTGTCGAGGTTGCGGCCAGGTTCCGCATCCCGGTCGGGTGCCTGGTGAACCGGTTCGACATCAACCCGGACAACGCCCGTGAGCTGGAGGTTTGGTGCCGGGATCATGGCGTCGCGGTGGTCGGCAGGGTGCCGTACGATGAGATGGTGATGAAGGCGGTGGTCGCGGGCAGGGCGGTGGTCGAGGCCGGGCCTTGCGCGGCCCGGTCCGCGATCGAGGCCGCCTGGCAGGAGGTGCGCAAGTGCCTGGCGAATTGAGCGACGGGCCGGATGCCTTCGACCGACTGCAGGAGGAAATCTTCCAGCGCGCGGCCGCGGTGCACTCACCGAAGGTGATGGAGCTCTGGCAGGACCCGCAGAACGCGGGCGGGCTGGAGAATCCCGACGGTTACGCCTGCATCACCGGGCCGTGCGGGGATAAGATGCAGGTATGGGTCCGGGTCGCGGGCGGGACGGTCGCGGAGGCGACATTCTGGACCGATGGTTGCGGACCGAGTATCGTCTGCGGGAGTATGGTGACGATACTGGCCCGGGGACGGACAACCGGGGAGGCCGCCGCAATTGACCAGCAGGCGGTGCTCGACGCCCTGGGTGGGTTGCCAGAAGAGAGCCGGCACTGTGCGTTGCTGGCCGCGCGCACGCTGGTCGAAGCGCTGGCTGATGCCGGCAGGCGAAAGGAGACACAATGAAGAAGGTTACGCTGTTCGCGTTCAGCCCGGACCCGGGCTGTTTCGCCCACGTGATGCTCAATGCGCTCGAGATGCGCGACCGGGGCTGGGAGGTGAAGATCGTGCTCGAGGGCGAGGCGACGAAGCACGTTGCGGTGATGCGCAACGAGACCAAGCCCTTTCACGCGCTCTACCGTCGGACGCTCAACGAAGGTCTGTTCGACTGCGTGTG
>JAWOIB010000133.1:0-3796 GCA_046484845.1 bacterium | reverse complement strand
GGCCAGCGACTCAGCAAAAGTCGTGTCGCCGGCGATCAGTACGTGGAGAATCTCGTCCGGGTTCAGATAGCTGGACAGGGCCGCCGGTACCCGAACCGCCAGCGCAGCAAGGGCAATCGCGATGGCGACCGGGAGGCTGTGCCGAGTCAGGAACTCGTCCGTGCCGGCCAGCCAGCGCAGCGCGGTCGGCGTCGGCCGGGCGGTCACGACCAGGTCATCCGCCACCGTGGACCTCCATCGTCGCGACGAGCCACGGGAAGACCGTTCGGATTTCCGCGCTTACGGGGCACCCCGCGAGCAGCCGCGCGAAACCGCGCCGCGTCCAGTGATTGACGTGCCCCGGGGTGTTGCCGAGCCGGGTTACGTAGCGCAGGCGGAGCAGGTTCAGTAGCCGCCACCAAGGTTCGAACGGCACCGTCGCAATCACCCACCGGCCCAGGCGGGTTGCCTCAGCGAGCATCCCGCGCGGGTCTGCGACGTGCTCGAGAACCTCGACGAGGAGGACTAGGTCGAAGCTCCAGTCGGGTCGGGCCAGCCTGGTCGGCGCCGCCGGGTCGAGCAGGACCGTTTCATCGGCTCCTCGCTGCCGGGCGAGCCCGAGCAGGGCGGGGTCGATGTCGGCCGCGACATACCTGCAGTCCGGCAGAACCGACCTGACCAACCCGGCAATATGTCCTTCGCCGCAGCCGATCTCCAGCACCCTGGCCGGCCCACGCGCGGCGACGAGCGCGGTGAGCCGGCGGTCAAATCGCGCGACCACCCGGCGTTCGAGTGGGTGCCGGACCGCCCGTTTATCGCAGAAGTTGCCGGTCACCGGGGCGGGAGGCGCGGGCATGCGTCAGTCGTCGCTGCTCGAGCCGCGGCCGTAGCGAAGCCGCCGGACCTCTGTCATCATCGACTCGAGGAGACGCCGGTTCGCACCGACCATATCGGCGAGCAGGCCGAGCACGACGAGCTGGAACCCGACGAAAAGCAGGACCGCGGTCAGAATCAGCGACTGGATGTGGCCCTGGCCCCGCCCGACAGCGAAGAAGTAGAGAAACCGGGCGCCGAGGCCGACGCCGCCGAGCAGGAAGAGCGCGGCCGCGCCTAGGAACACGCGCAGGGCCGAGTAGTTGAGCCAGACCCGGAGGATCGTCGCCGCCGAGTAGCTGACGTACCCGGCGAGGGAGTGGAACAGCCGCGACTCGCGCATTTTCCGGTTCGTCCGGATCGGCACCCCGGCCACCGGGAGCCTCATCCTGCCGGCCTGGATCAGCAACTCCATCGTGTGCGAGTAGTCGGTCAGCAGATTCAGCCGCTCAAGCGCGAGGCGCGAGAAGGCCCGGAAGCCGCTGGCCGCGTCTCGGACCGGAGTTCCGGACAGCCGGCGGACGACCCAACTCCCGAGACGCTGGAGAAACTTCTTGAACGGGGAGAAATGCTCGGTCGTGTCGATCGGCCGCTCACCGACGACGATCTCTGCTTCGCGGGCCAGCACGGGCGCGACGAGGACGGGGATGTCGGCCCCGCAGTACTGGTTGTCTCCGTCGGTGTTGAGAACGATGTCCGCGCCCAGCGCGAGACTGGCCTCGACCCCGGCGCGGAAGGCGGCCGCCAGTCCGCGGTTTCGGCCGAGCCGGACGATGTGGTTGACACCCAGCTCGCGCGCGACCGCAAGGGTGCGGTCGGTTGAGCCGTCGTCAATCACCAGCGTTTCGATCGCGTCCACGCCCGCAATTTCCTTCGGCAGGTCCGCGATCACCGCCGGGAGGGTTGTCTCCTCATTGTAGCAGGGTATCTGTATGATGAGCTTCACGCAGGAGTAGTCTACGCGATCCAGCGGCCGTACTCAAGTCCGGCCTGCCGCCTTCCACGCGACCGGGAAGAACAGCGCCAGCACCTTGCGCCAGTCGGAACCGTGGTTGCCGAGGAAGTACTCGTACTCCTCGCCTAGGTCGGGCAGTTCGCCCGCCGCGACCGCCGCCTGGTACCGGGCGAACGCTTCGTCCAGCCCGGGCAGGCTATCGACCAGGTAGAGCAGGACCGGTCCAACCTTGGCGCTGGGCAGCTTGCGGCCGACCAGCCGTTCGAAATACAGCCCGGGTTCGGCGGGTTGGGTCTCGGCCTGCCGGAACGCGACCACCGCGACCCGGTCCGGGATCTCAGTTGTGGGTGGCTGCCAGGCATCCACGTCGTAATGCCGGTAGGGCCGGTCCCAGGTCGCGAAGAAGCTGCGGTCGGGTAGCGTGGCGAGCGTGTCTCCGAACAACAGGTTGAACACCAGCCGGAAGGTGTTGACCGGGGTGATGGCCGGGTGCCAACCCGGGTAGTTGCGGCCCGGCATCAGTATCGCGTAGAGAATACCCTGCCGCTCCGGGAAATACGTCCAGCGCGGGTCGTCGTGGTTCAGCCGGCTGCCCGGGCCGTGGTCGGCATGGATGATAATGACCGGGGGCCGGGCGGATTGCGCGAGGATGCCGTCCACCGTTTTGAGCAGTCGGCGCTCGACGTACCGGACCTGACCGCGATAGCCCTCGATGTAGCGGGCGACCGCGTCCGGCTCGCCGTGGTGGTAATGGTTGCCGTCCGAGAGGTTGAACGGCCCGGAGGGCGCGAGCGGCTCGCCGGCCGGCCCATACACGAACGGTGGGTGCGGGGGCAGCAGGTGCGCGAACACGAACGCCGGACCGGGGCCCCGGGCCGCGCCGGGCAGGCGTTCGAGAATGTACCCGGCCCGCTCCCGGTGCAGGTCGTGCTGGGACTTGTTGGTGAGCGCGGCCAGCGCCGCGCCGACCGGGGTCAGCGACAGGAGCAGGTTCTGGAACTCGGTCAGCGCCAGCCCGGGCGCGAGGTGGCGGTCCGCGTCACGGAACTCGGTGCCGGAGTAGCCGGAAGCGAAGGTGACGATGCGGTAGCCCCGGCCGCGCAGCTCGCGCATCACCCGGTTGCCGAGCAGCCAGCGTACCAACGGGCCGCGGTCGTCCGATTCCGGCCCGACCGCCCGGGCCAGGCTGTCCACATAGGCCATACTCAGGGCGGAACCGAGTGACAGGTAAGTCTGGCCGTAGTTGGCCCGGGCCGAGTCCGCGACGAAGAACCCGCGGGCGCGCAGCCCGGCGATGAACGCGGAGTTGTCGTACCCGTAGATTTCCCGGAGGATGTCCGACCGGCCGAACCCGTCCGGGACGATGTAGTAGATGTCCGGGTAGCCGTCATCCCCGGCGGCGACTGCCGCGGGCCGGGACCCGGGCGCGGGCCGCAGGAAGGCGGGCAGGGACTGTGCCAGGTTCACCGCCAGCAGGACCGCGGCGAAGATGTCCAAGAACGCGGTTAGCTCCCGGGTGCCGCGCCGGGCGCGGGCAACGAAGAAACAGCCCGCCGCGAACAGCAGCAGGAACGCCAGCCCGAGCTGCCAGTCCTGGAACCAGCCCAGCCGCCCGTGGAGCGCGCCGGCGATATGCCCCCAGGAGAAGAACAGCAGCAGGAACAGCGTCGCGGCCAGCCCGGCCTTCGGTCCGTCCCGGAACGTCAGGCGCAGGCCGAGCCAGACCAGCAGGGCCAGTCCGAGCGACAGGGCCAGCGGCAGGAGCGGCTCGGTCGGCCCGAGGTACAGCCGGCGGGAATTGTGCGCGAACAGGAACAGCACCGGCACCGCCGCGAACAGGAACGGGTGCAGAACCGGGATGTGCCGCACCGCGGCTAGCCTCGGCCGGTCATCAGGTAGAGCGTGCGCTCCGAACCTTCGACCGGCGCGGCCTCGTCAATCGCGAAGCACTCCCCGAACGAGGCCTCGAACCCCTCGCGGGTGTAGCCC
>JAWOIB010000131.1:0-8909 GCA_046484845.1 bacterium | reverse complement strand
CTCTTGCGGGCCATCAGTCAGGCAGCTGGTCGTCTTCCGGTTCCGGCCCGAGCGCCGGCCCGGGCGGGCCTTCGCCACCGGGGGCTTCATGGACGTATTGCCCCTCGAATCTCATGCACTCGCCGCGGAAGGTCAGCCGGACCGTTCCGAGCGGGCCGTTGCGCTGTTTGGCGACGATGACCTCGGCGGTGTCGTCCACGTCCGGGTCGTCCGCCCGGTAGAACTTGGGACGGAAGAGCAGCAGCACCAGGTCGGCGTCCTGCTCGATCGCCCCGGATTCGCGCAGGTCGGACAGCTGGGGGCGCCTGTCCTGCCGGGCCTCCGGGGCGCGGGAGAGCTGGGACAGGACAATGACCGGGGTCTCCAGGTCCTTGGCCAGCGCCTTGAGGCTGCGGGTGGTGTCGGAGATTTCCTGCTGGCGGTTGCGCTCGCGGCGGGCGGTGTGGTGGGCCTCCATCAGTTGGAGGTAGTCAATCAGGATCAGCCCGACCGGGACCTCGGCCATCAGCCGCCGGGCGCGGGCCCGGATGTCGAGCGCGTTGAGCGCGGCCGAGTCGTCGATGTAGATCCGGGTCTGCTTGAGCGTCCCGAGCACACTGGACAGCCGCCGCCGGTCTTCGCGGCTGAGTGCCCCGCCCCGCAGGTTCTTCATCGAGACGCCGGCCTCGGAGCAGATCAGCCGCTGGATCAGCGCCTCGGTGGACATCTCGAGGCTGAAGATCGCCACCGGGAGCTGGGAATGGAAGCTGGCGTTGAACGCGATGTTCAGCGACAGGGCGGTCTTGCCCATCGAGGGCCGGCCGGCGATGATGACGAGGTCGCCCTTCTGGAGGCCGGAAGTCCGCTGGTCCAGTTCATGGAAGCCGGTTGAGACCCCGGTCATGGTTCGCTTCGCGGCCGCCGCTTCCTCGATGCGCTGCATCTCCTGCATCAGCAGGTTGCTGACGATCTCGAAGCCCTTGCGGGTGCCGGCCTGGCGGATTTCGAAGATGCGCTGTTCGGCGTCGTCGAGCAGCTCGCCGACCGGCCGGGTGTCGTCGTAGCTGCGCTGGACGATGTCGGTGGCGGTGCCGATGAGCTGGCGCTGGATCGACTTCTCGAGCACGATGCGGGCGTGTTCCTCGCAGTGGGCCGCGGTCAGCACCGTGTCGAGCAGGCCGGACAGGAACGGCAGGCCGCCGATGTTGTCGAGTTCTTTGAGCCGCTTGAGCTCGGTGGCGATGGTGACGACGTCGATCGGCCGGTTGGCATTGAAGCAGTTGATGACCGCGGCGTAGACCTTGCGGTGAGCGTCGAGGTAGAAGTGCTGGCTGTCGTGACCGAGGACCTCCAGCACGCGGCCGACCGCTTCGGAGTTGAGGAGCATCGCGCCGAGCACCGCCTGTTCGGCATCGAGCGACTGGGGCGGCCGACGGCCGGCGGTCTCATCCATTGGCGTTCCTTTCTGCCAGCAGGCGGCCGGCCTCGACAACCAGCCTGCGGCTGAACCGTTCCTTGGCCTGCGCGGGCAGACGCACCGCCCGGCCCCGGGCCGGGACCAGCGTGGCGGCGATGTCGCGGGCGCCGGCGGTGGGGTAGGGGTTGGCAACGACGAGGTCGAGGCGTTTGGCCCGGAGCTTCTCGCGGGCGGCGGCCACCGAGGGGTCGTGCGAGAAGCCGATCACGACCTTCGGTCGGTTTCGCGCTGTCACCGCCTTCAGGATATCCGGGGTTTTCTCGAGCACAAGGGTCAGTCGCGCGGCGTGGGTCTTGGCGCGCGAGGGCCGGGCGGGCCGGTAGTCACCGATAGCGGCGCACATCACCAGCAGGTCGCAGCCGGGCAGGGCCTTGTCCAGCGCGGCGTGCATCGCTTCGGCGGTCGCGGCGGTTTCGACCGGGATCGCAGCCGGCAGCGGGACCGAGACCGCCCCGCAGACCAGCCGGACGTCGGCCCGGGCAAGCCGGAACGCCCGGGCGAGTTCGATGCCGAGCCTACCGCTGGAGCGGTTGGTCAGCACCCGGACCGCGTCGAGCGGTTCCTCGGTGCGGCCGGCGGTGACCACGACCCGGACCCCGGTGAGGTCGGGCAGCCGGGCGGCATCGTTGGCCGCGGCCGTAACCGCGCCGGCGATATCCTTGACTTCGGCCAGCCGGCCGGGGCCGGACTCGCCGCAGGCCAATTCGCCCGGCTCGGGCGGGATGCTGACGTAGCCTTGCGCTTCCAGTTCGGCGAGGTTGCGCCGGACCGAGGGGTGCTCCCACATCCGGCTGTTCATCGCCGGGGCGAGAAGCACCCGCCCGGCCCGGACCGCCTCGGGCGGGATCGCCAGCAGCAACGTCGAGAGCAGGTCGTCGGCGATGCCGGCGCAGAGTTTGCCCAGGCAGTTGGCGGTGGCGGGCGCAACCAGCACGACATCGGCCCAGCGGGCGAGGTCGATATGGGCGATGCCGGCGGCGGCCGGCCTGCGCCGCCCGCCGGGAAACAGCTCGGAGGCGACCGGCCGGCCGGCGAGCGAGGTGAAGCTCTCGGTGCCGACCAGGCGCCGGGCGGCCGCGGTCATCACGACCTGGACCTCCCAGCCGAGCCGCCGGAAGCAACGGACCAGCTCAAGGGTCTTGTAGGCGGCGATGCCCCCGGTGACGCCGAGCAGCAGCCGGCGGGGCCGCGTAGGTTGGCCGGTCATCTCAGGTCCGGACTGGGTGACGGGAACCCGGCCCGGCTAGAGCATCCGGCCGAATGCCGAGGGCTCGCGCCAGGTGCGGGTGTGCGCTTCGCCGAAGCCTTCGCGGGTGATGGCCTCGACCTCGGCCGGGGTCAGCTTCTCGTAGCTGAGGTCGGTGGTGACGAGCTTGCTCAGCGCCTGTTCGTAGACGTTGTCGGTGAGCCGGCCCTCGCCGCGGGTCTGGGTTTCGATGATGTCCCGGGCGAGCAGCGCGGCCAGGTTCAGCGCTTTGTACTTGTTCGGGTACCTGGTCCAGATTTCCTCAAGTGAAGTGTGCTTCATTTCGGTTTTCCTTCCGCCCGGCGGGAGACCCGGCAGCGCTCGGCCCGGATGATGGCCAGCACCGCCGAGACCGCCCGTTCGAGCCGGTCGTTCACTACAA
Source organism: bacterium (assembly GCA_046484845.1). Lineage (GTDB taxonomy): Bacteria > Hydrothermota > Tepidihabitantia > Tepidihabitantales > Tepidihabitantaceae > DSBX01. The sequence goes on along the minus strand of JAWOIB010000131.1, from coordinate 5,825 downwards.
TGTAGTCGAAATCGGGTATCGCGGCAAGTTCGCTCTCGAGCTCGGCCTCGCGGCGGCGGATGACCTCGGCGGAGTCGGTGCCGCGGTCGCGCAGTCGCCGGGCGAGCTCGCGCCGGTCGGGCACGGTGATGAAGATGCCGACCGTGTCGGGGAGCGCGGCCTTGGCGGAGCGCATGCCCTGGATATCGAGGTCGGCGATGACGTCCCGGCCGAGGCGGAACTGCTTCTCGACCCGGGCGCGGGGAGTGCCGTACCAATGGTCGTAGACCCGGGCGTGTTCGACCATCCCGCCCCGGCGCAGCCGGTCGCGGAACTGGCGTTCGGTGTAGAACCAGTAGTCGCGGCCGTTGGCCTCGCCCGGCCGGCGGGGCCGGGTGGTGGCCGAGACCGAGTAGGCGACGCCCAGGTCCTGGCGGACGACCGCCCGGCAGATGCTGGTCTTGCCCGCGCCGGAGGGCGAGCTGAGCACGACCAGGAAGGGCCGGTGAGCCGGGCGGCTACTCGACATTGCGGACCTGTTCCTTGAGCTTCTCGATCTCGCCCTTGATTTCGATGGCCCGGCGGGAGATGACCAGGTCGCGGGCCTTGGCGGCCAGGGTGTCGGTCTCGCGCAGCATCTCCTGGGCGATGAAGTCGAGCTTCTTGCCCGAGGTGGAGGCCATGCCGAGCGCCTTCGAGAAGGTGCCGCAATGGCTGCGGAGCCGGACGCATTCCTCGTGGATGTCCACTTTCTCCGTGATGAAGGAGATCTCTTCGAGCAGCCGCTTCGGGTCGGCTTCGACCCCGAGTTCCTTGAGCTGGAGCAACAGGTTGGCCCGGCGCTCCTTGAGCCGGACCGGCACCCGCTGTTCGATCTGCCGCACCGCTTGCAGGATGCGATTGACCCGGCCGCGCAGGTCGCGGATGGTGTTCGCGCCTTCGGCGCGGCGCATCTTGACCAGCTCGGCCAGCGCGGCGTTGAGCAGCCGCCGGGTTTCTCGCCAGAGCCGGGCGCGGTTGCGCTCGGATTTCTCCGCGGCGATGACGCCCGGCAGCCGGACGAGGGTGCTGATGTCCAGCCCGCCGGGCACGTGGTGCCGGCGGCCGAGTTCGCGGGTGAGTCGCAGGTAGTCGCTGACCACGCGGTGGTCGAGCCGGAGCGCCGGGGCGTCGGCGGCCTCGTCCATCACGATCTGGAGCTGGATGTAGCCGCGCTTCACCCGGCGGCGGATGAGCTCCCGGATTTCGCCCTCGTGGCCGGCCAGCGCGGCGGGTAGCCGGGGGACGATTTCAAGGAACTTGTGGTTGACCGAGCGGACATCAACGACCACCGCGCTGTTCCAGGGCCGGATGAGCCCCTCGGCTCGTCCGACGCCGGTCATGCTCTGGATCATCTGCGCTCCTTCAGGCGGCGCCGGTGGGGGCCGGCGGCTCTTCGATCATCATCGTTACCGGGCCGTCGTTAACCAGGCTGACCGCCATCCGGGCGCCGAAGCGGCCGAGTGCGGTCGGGATGCCGAGGCAGCCGAGCTCGGACGCGAACCGTTCGTAGAGTTCGCGCGCCAGGCCCGGTTCGGCCGCACCCGTGAAGGACGGTCGTAGTCCCCGGCTGGTGTCGGCGTAGAGGGTGAACTGGGACACGACCAGAGCCGCGCCGCCGGTGTCGGCCAGCGCGAGGTTCATCCGGCCGGCCGCGTCGTCGAACACCCGCAACCGCGCGACCCGGCCGGCCAGGCGGCGGCAGGTCAGTTCGCTGTCGGACGGTCCGACCCCGAGCAGTACCAGCAGGCCCGGCCCGATTTCACCGGCCGTCTCCGTGCCGATGGTGACCCGGGCTTCGCGCACGCGCTGGAGCAGAGCCCTCACCGTTCGGCCTCGAGCGCGGCGATGAGCGCAGCGACGAAGCGCCGGGCGACCCGGCGGCCCCGGTCGCTGACCGTGGCGGTCGTGATGATGCCGCGGTCGGTCACCACCGGGGCGTGGACGAATCGGGCGCCGTGCCGGGTGATGAGCTCGATGGCGGCGGGGTCCGGGAAGAAGGCGGTGGCACGTCCGTCGAGCAGGCCGGCCCGGGCGAGGATCGGCACCGCCAGTCCGGCGGCGGCCACCGGCTTCCCGGCCTCGGCGAAATCCCGGGCGGTCGCGAACAGCGCGGAGTCCTGCCAGAGCAGCGCCGCGCCCGAGCCGCCGACCAGTACCAGCCCGGCGAAGTCCGAGGCGGTCAGTTCGGCTCGGCCGACTTCGGGCCGGACGAGGGTGTGCTCGAAGCCGCTGGCGATGGCGGTATCGGTGCCGACGATAACCGGCCGCCAGCCTGCGTGCACCAGCGCGCGGTGGATGTGCTGGAACTCGGTTTCGTCGAACAGCACCGGGGGAACGAAGACCGCGACGCGGCGGGTCGGGTCGGTTACCGGGCCGGGGTCGATGGTCCGGGCAGCGGTCGCCGGGTTGATCTGGGCGGCGCCGGTTGCGGCGGCCAGCAGCAGTCCGAGCGCGAGGCCGAGCCGCCGGGAAACCCGGCCGGCTGCGGCGAGCTGGTTGAGGGCGGACATGGCTGAGAAGCATATCTCAGTATCCCGAATTGTCAAGTCCTGAGGACGGCGCAGCGAGCGTGCCACGGTGGTCAGTTCGACCCCGTCCCGGCCGCCGCCCGCCGGCCGCTGGTGGCCTTGAGCCAGGCGAGCACGAAGGGCTCGATCTCGCCGGCCAGCACGCCCTCGACGTCGTGGCTCTCGAGGTCGGTCCGGTGGTCCTTGACGAGCTGGTAGGGGAACAGGACGTAGGATCGGATCTGATGGCCCCAGGCGATATCGGTCTTGGCGTCCTCGAGTTTCCGGCGCTCGGCGTCCTGTTCACGTTGGGCGCGGTCGTAGAGCCGGGCACGGAGAATCTTGAACGCGTTCTGTTTGTTCTGGACCTGCGAGCGTTCGTTCTGGCAGATCACGACGATGCCGGTGGGTTCGTGAGTGAGCCGGACCGCAGAGCTGATCTTGTTGACATTCTGGCCGCCGTGGCCACCGGCCCGGAAGGTGTCCACCCGCACGTCGTTGAGGTTGAGCTCGACCTCGATGTCTTCAACTTCGGGCAGGACCGAGACCGCGGCGAAGCTGGTGTGGCGGCGGCCGTTGGCGTCGAAGGGCGAGGTGCGGACCAGGCGGTGGACGCCGTGTTCGCTCCTGAGCAGGCCGTAGGCGTTGGTGCCGGTGACCTCGATGGTGGCGTCCTTGATACCGGCGATGTCGTCGGGTTGCAGGTCGAGGACGCGGTACTTGAGGTCCTGGAGCTCGATGTAGCGGGTGTACATCCGGTACAGCATCTCGGCCCAGTCGCAGGAATCGACCCCGCCCGCGCCCGGGTGGATCTGGACGATGGCGGGCCGGACGTCTTCCGGGGAGTTGAACAGGCCGCGCTCTTCGAGGGCGGTCAGTTCTCGGTCAATCCGGGTGACGTGCTCGGCCAGCTCGGCGGCGGCGGTGTCGTCGTCGGCGAACATCCCCGCCATCTCGGCCGCATCGGCGATGTCGCTTTCGAGCCGGTCGAAACGGGTGAAGACGTCTTCGACCGTGGCCGAGCGGCGCATGATGTCCTGGGCCCGGAGCGGGTCCTGCCAGAAATCGGGGCGGGAGCTCTGCTCCCGGAGCCGGGTCAGTTCCTTGCGGCATCCGGCAAGGTCAAAGAAACTCCCTTGCCGATTCGAGCCGCTCGGATAGCTCGCGGACCTGCTGCGCCAGCTGGCCGGCGCCCCGGGTGTCTGCCACGGCGGGCTACTCGGCGCCGGGCTCGGGTTTGGCCGCGGGCTTGGTCTTCGGTGCGGCTTTCGGCTTCTTCTCCGCTTTGGGTTTGGGCACGGCCTTGACCGCAGGAGCCCGTTTCGCCTTCGGCGTTGCCTTGACCTTGGTCGGGGCGGTGTCGCCGAAACGCCGGCGGAACTTCTCGACCCGCCCGGCGGCGTCGATCAGCTTCTGCTTGCCGGTGAAGAACGGGTGGCAGACGGAGCAGATGTCGACCGAGAGCTTGGGCCTGGTCGACCGTGTCTGGACGGTGTTGCCGCAACTGCAGGTTATGACGCAGTCAACATACTTCGGATGAATCTTCTCTTTCATGGTTATCCTTCGCTCATGGCTTCAAGGAACTCCTTATTGTTGCGAGTGCGGCGCACCTTGTCAAGGACGAACTCCATCATCTCGACCGAATTGAGCTCAGCGAGGAGCTTGCGCAGGACCCAGACCCTGCTGATTTCGAAGCTCGAGAGCAGCAGTTCTTCCTTGCGGGTGCCGGAGCGTTGAAGGTCGATCGCCGGGAAGATGCGGCGGTCGGCGAGTTTGCGGTCGAGGATCAGCTCCATGTTGCCGGTGCCCTTGAACTCCTCGAAGATGACCTCGTCCATCCGGGAGCCGGTTTCGACTAGGGCGGTGGCGAGGATGGTCAGGCTGCCGCCTTCCTCGATGTTGCGGGCCGCGCCGAAGAACTTCTTCGGCTTCTGGAGCGCGTTGGAGTCCAGCCCGCCGGACAGGGTGCGGCCGGAGTGTGGCACGACGAGGTTGTGGGCGCGTGAAAGCCGGGTGATGGAGTCGAGCAGGATGACGACGTCCCGGCCGCTCTCGACCAGCCGCTTCGCCTTCTCCAGCACCATGTTCGCGACCTGGACGTGACGCTCGGGCACCTCGTCGAAGGTCGAACTGATGACCTCGGCGTTGACCGAGCGTTCCATGTCGGTGACTTCCTCGGGCCGCTCGTCAATCAGCAGGATGATAAGCTTGACCTCAGAATGGTTGGCGGTGATGCTGTTGGCGATTTTCTGCAGGATGATGGTCTTGCCGGCCCGGGGCGGGGATACGATCAGCCCCCGCTGGCCCTTGCCGACCGGTACGAAAAGGTCGATCACCCGTTTGGACCAGTCGTTCTCGCTCTCGATTTCGAGCCCGATGCGCTCCTGTGGGTAGAGCGGGGTGAGCGCGTCGAAAGGCACGCGGTTGCGCAGTTTCTCGACCTCGCCGCCGTTGACCGAGTCGATCTTCAGCAGCGCGAAATAGCGCTCCGAGTTCTTGGGCGGCCGGGCGGCACCGACGATGGAATCGCCGGTCTTGAGGCCGAGCTTCTTCACCTGCGAGGGGGAGACGTAGATGTCATCCGATGACGGCAGGTAGCTGTAGTCCGGCGAGCGGAGAAAGCCGAAGCCCTCGTCGAGGATCTCGAGTACGCCCGAAACCTCGACCCCTTCGCCTTTGCCCTTACGCTTGCGGGCGTCGGCCTCGAGGATTGCCATCACGAGACCCGGTTTCCGCTTGTCGCGGAAGCCCTGGATGCCGAGCTCTTCCGCAAGGGCGTAGAGCTCGCTCATCTTCCTGCCCGAGAGTTCTTCCTGGTTCATTCGCTGCTCCTTCCGGGACTGCCCGGCCTGCGTGGTGTGCCGGCGTCGAATGCCGCCGGCTGCTGATACTCAAGACCGGAATTGCTTCCAAGCTTCTGCAGGGACAATATCAACCGCTCCGATTTCTGCAGGGACGTTCTGCATCTGCAGGGGCGGAGCTCCGTCTGCTGCTTCGAGGGGAATCCGGGACCTTGCCGAAAGCGCTGGCCCCACGTTCGAGCAAGTATAGCGAACCCCCGGTTCGGTGTCAACAGGACAAGGCGTGCTTTGTGATGCCACAGCGATAATCCCGGCGGCCGGCGCAGACTTCAGCGAGGCAGGCGGTGAGGACCTCTGCAGGGACCCGGCTGGTGTCGCCTTCCTACCGCTGGATTATGACCTTCGCACTTTGACCCTCGACCCCTTGACCCCTCGACCCCTGTGCCCGGACGAAGTAGACTCCGGGCGCGAGATGCCGGACGTCGTTGTCGCCGGG
>JAWOIB010000064.1:0-6860 GCA_046484845.1 bacterium | reverse complement strand
ATCGAGAGATCCCTATAGGAAAAATAAAACAATAGTAGCAAAGTACGGTTGATAAAAAAACGGTGCCAGTATGTTTCGTATGTAAACACACACCGGCACCTTCTGATCTAACTAATTCAACAAATTCCAGCAGACGAGCATTCCTGTCAGATACCCCTTGATCGGGTAGTACTTATAAGTGCATCCGGCGCAATGACTTGCCGACCGGGAGCGGAGCAGAACGAGCGCATGAAACGGCCGCGGAATGGGCTGCGAAGAGCCTGGCTTTGTCGCCGTTGGGAATCAGCCGATATCCCGGGAGGGGCGGGAAGCGGCGCGGTCGGCGGGGACTACTTCTTCCGGGACTGGATTTCGGTCGGGGTCGCGATGCCGTAGCGCTTCATTATCCGGTACAGGCTGGGACGGACGATGCCCAGGATGGCGGCCGCCTCGGCGACGTTGCCGCCGGTCTGCGCCATCACCCGCTCGATCGCCTCGCGCTCCGCGCGCTCGATGGCGACCTTGAGGGTCCCGTCCGTTGGCGCCTTGGCCTCGGCCCCGAGGAACGAGCGCAGTTCAGGGCGACGAAGGCCTCGCCGGCGCGCGGGCTGCGCAGGTGCACCGCCCGGGCCACGAGCTCCTTGCCCACCCCGCTCTCGCCGGTGACGAGGACGCTGGCGGAAGTCGGGGCGACCCGCGCAATCAGCCTCCAGACCCGCCCATCCCGGCCGACTCGCCGACCATCCGGTGCCGCTCCTGGAGTTCGCTCTTGAGGTGCTCAATCTGGTGTCGCAGTTCCGTGTTGTCGAGCGCGTGCTTGACCGCCATCAGCACCCGCCCGGGCTCGCGCGGCGTCTCGAGGAAGTCGGTCGCCCCGAGCTTCAGCGCCCCGACCGCCATCACAACCGAGACCTCTTCCGCGGTCATGATGACCGGCAGGGCCGGGATGATGCGCCGGACCTTCTTGAGCAGTTCAATGAGTTGTGTGCCATAATGTCTGCGAATTGGCCGGAAGGGACATGCCCGGCACCGTGGTCGCAGTACGGCAATGGCTTGACGGGACGATTCACATCCGGCATGGCCGGGCGGGCGAAACCCAGCACATCCGCCTGCCCGACCGGCCCAAGCCTCGACGCCCTTCGGCAAGAAGTCGCTATGACACTTTCGCTGTGGCGTCAGTATGACATATTCGCTGTGGTTTGACAGTCCGAGGCTGTCTGCCGGCTTCGGCAAGGACCTGCGGGCCGGCAGCGAGACGCGACGTTGCGGTTGGTCCGGCGGCAACCACCAGGTTGGCTTGCCCCGGTGCCGCCGGGTACCGGCGTCACCACAGACAGACGTCGGTCAGGCCCATACTGAGGCCGATGCCCAGGTCGGTCCTCGAGAAGTCAACCGTTCGTTGGTGGTCGCCGCCGACCGCTATCCGGCACGTTGAGAACCGGGCCTCGCCCTTGATGCGGTACTTCTCGAACAGTGGGAATTCGACACCAATGGCGGCACCGCTGCCCGGGCCGGCCCCGGTGCCGCGCACGACCAGGTCGCCGTCCGCGTGGCGCAGGCTGGCGAAGCTGTACGACACGAATACGCCGGCATACGGCACGACCGCGCCGCCGAAGAATGGGTAGCCATAGAGCAGGCCGGCGCTGAGCGGGATGAACGTCGTCACCAGCGTATCCCTGGCCGACCACCAGGCCTCGGCCGAGACCGACACCCCGACGCCGTACTTCGACAATGCGCGGGATTCAACGCCAATGAGCGCCCGCGGGCCGTAGCGGTCCGCGATCTCCTCGCCGGACGGGGTAGAACTCATCAGCCGGAAGTAGTTGGCGTTGCGGAATTCCGCCCGCTCGATAAACGTCGCGCGCGGGTCCCCGGCCAGGCCGGTCGCCACGACCGCGGCCAGCAGCAGCAGGAGCGGCATGCGGCCGGGGCGCGACGGCCGGTCAGCGCGTGTCGGGGAGCAGGTAGGGCGTGACGATGATAATGACTTCATTCTCCTCAACCACCTTCTTGGTATTGCTGAAAAGCAGACCGAGTATCGGGATGTCGCCGAGCAGCGGTATCTTGCGCTGGACGAGCTGTTCGGTCCGCATTGTCAGGCCGCCGATGACGATATCCTCTCCGTCCTTCACGACAACCTTGGTTTTGGCGCTGCGCTTGCTGACAATCGGCAACTGGCCCATCCCCGTCCCGACGACGTCGCTCACCTCCGGCTCGACCTTCACGGTGATGTCACCGCTGCTCGAAACGTAGGGAGTTATCGTCATCGAGACGCCGGCCGCAATCTTCTCGAGGCGATACACCGGGTAGGCGCCCGCGCCGGTCAGCAACTGGTAGTACTGCTCCTTGGCGATGACGATCTCGGCCGGTTGTCCGTCCGCGGTGACGATCCGCGGGTTTGCCTTGATCTTGGCGTTGCCGTCCCGGACCATCGCCTGGATCGACGGCACCAGCGAATAGCCCCAGTTGCCGAAGCGGCCGGTGAACTGCCGGAAGACGCCGCCGATGCTGAGACCGCTGTCGCCGACCTGGCTCAGGTCGATGGTGGTGCGCAGCAGCGTATCCGCCCCGTTGAACAGGGTGCCGCTCCAGTCGATGCCGATGCTCTTGGCCGCGGCGGTCGACATCTCGGTCACCAGCACCTCGATCATCACCTGCTTCTTCGGCCGGTCGATGCGGGTGAGGTCCTGCCGCGCCCGGTCGATGATCTGCGACGCGGCGGTGATGACCAGGGTGTTGGTCGCGGCGTTCAGCTTCAGGTAAGGACCGTAGTAGTCGGCGAGGAGCTTGAACGCGTCCTCGGCCGGGATGTAGTTCAGGGCCAGCACCTCGGTGCGCGACAGGAGCGGGAACGAAGGCGCGGCCGGCCGGGTCGAGCCGACCAGATAGTGATTGCCGACTCTCGCAAAGGTGTGCCCGAGCGGGTAGAGTATCAGGGCGAGCGCATCCTCGAGCGGCACCTGGTTCAGGTCAACGGAAACGATGCCGCCGACCGTGCCGTCGGTGACGATCGGCACTCTGACCTGATAGCTGATATCCATCAGCGCCTGGATGAGGTCGCTTTCGTGGAAAACATTGGTCACCAGCGGTTGCCGCGACCCGGTGTCGGCGCGGGGACCGGCCGCCGGCGCGACCACCGGCGGTTGCGCCGGGACCGGGTCGGACGGGGCCTGTGCCCACGCGAACACGACGAGCCCGGTCAGCCACAGGACGGCACTACCGAAAAGCACAAACGGCCGACGTTTCATCTGTTTGCCTCCATCGAACGGACTACTTCACTACAACTGTTTCACTGTCCGTAACCACCAGCCCCTCTCCGCAGTCCACTGTTGCGTTCAGCCGGTACTTGCCCCTCGGCACGGTTCCCTCGAACCGGCCGGCGAGCACGACCGAGTCACCGGGCAGGACCACCGCGTCGCTGCTCAGGTCGAAGAGGCCGATCCGGTCGTAATCGAGCTCGCTCATCGGGTCGGCAACCTTAAACCGGTGTATCATCACCCGGGCCTTGGGATAGAGATGGACGTCACCCGTGTTGGCGACCGTCAGCGTCAGCCAGGCCGCGGGGTTCATCGTGCTGAGGCGGGTTATCTCGGCGCGGCGCGCGTAGTCGCCCCTGACCGTCAGCAGGACCGGCAGGTGCAGCGCCGACGCGGGCTGGTCCGAAGAAACCACCTGCTCGAACATGATGTCGGCGTACTTGCCGCCCGGGCTGGTGGCCGGGACCACGGCCGTGACGCGGATCGGCAGGGTCGCGCCCGAATCGAGGATGAAACTCGCCGGCTCCACCGCGAGCCACGGGCGGCAATCGGCTGAGCTGGCGACGCTGTCGGCCTGCTCGAGCCTGCCTTCCGGTGAGTTGCGCAGGCCGCCCAGCGACACGTTGAGAGGAATGCTCCGGGCGCCCTCATTGCGAAGCGTCACGTAGGCGGACCGGGTCGCCCCCGGCGCCGCATCGAACACGATGTCGTCCCGGTTTGTGCTGACCTCGAGCACCGGGGCCGCGGTCAGCTTACCGCTGGTCGGACCGGCGCCGCCGGTGTTGAACGGCGCGGACCCCTTCAGGGGTATCGAGGTGCCGGTTTCGACCGTCACCTCGGCCGAGTAGCTGCCCGGGCGCAGGGGCGGTATCACCGAAACCAGTTCGACGGTCGCGCCGGGCAGTATCTTGCCGCCGCCGCCGAGCGGGTAGGCCCGCACCCGCCGGCCCTGCAAATCACGGATCACCAGCCGGCCGCGATTCGGGAAGGAAACCACCCCGTCGTTCCTGACGCCGACCGCGACGCCAAGCGCATCGGAGCGCACCTTGCCGGCGTAGTGCTGCTTGAGTCTCGCGGCCGGGACGACCTGGAGGCTCACCAGCGAGGCCTGCGGACGGAACCTTTGTCCACCGGACGTGATCTCAACGAAGGCCGGCGTCCGTCTCACCATGCCCACCGACGCGCTCCCCTGGCCCAGGGACGGTGTCCCGGGCAGCTGGTCGAAGATAACCGCCCCGTAGCTGGTCCCGGTCCTGTTGGCCGGGACGACCACGTCGACGGTCACGAGCTTCCCCTCGTTCGGCGGTATCGTCACGAATGTCGTCTCGACGTTGAACCAGTGGTCGCAGGAGAACAGCGAGTCGGGCTGGTCGGCAATCCGGTAGGCCCCGTTTTCCCGCTGGACAAACGGGGCCGCGAAGTAACGGTAGGTCTGTGCCTGGGCCAGGTCTTCGTTGACCAGCGTGAACTCGAGCCGCTTGCGCGCGCCGCCGGGCAGGTCGAGCACGACCGACTGCGGTGTCACGCCGGATCCGAGCAGGCCGCCGGGGGCGGCGAGCAACAGGAGCGTCAGGCAGTGTCTGGCGAGGGGAGCCATGCTCATTACGCTGTCCTGGCTCTGTTGGCTGTGCTTACAGCTGGAACGGGAACTCGGGCATCCCCTGGAACAGGCCTGTCTCCGGGTCGATCCACGGCTGCTGGTTGACGAGGCTGGCCGTGATTATCGCCCAGTCCCGGTCAACGTACTCGGTCGGGCCGTTGCACGGGCCGACGTGGATTGACGACCAGATGTGCGTGGTGTGGCCGATCCAGTGCAGGTCATAGCTGTCCTCGATCCGCCAGGACGTCTCGTTGCACGCCTCGGGCGAGAGCCACGCCGAGTCGTTGTACGGCGGCGGGACATCGCCCTGGTCCACGAACGCATACCTCACCTCGATGACCGAGTCAATGGTGTTCTCATCAACCGCCATCAGGTGCTCGAAACCGGAGAGGCTGATCTCGATCGCGGAGTTGCTCCGGACGCTCAGCTTGACGCAGTCGGCGACATAGTCACCGGGCTTGCGGACCGCCCAGTGAAAACCGTCGTTGTTCATCTTGATGATCATCCACTGCGCAACCGCCGCCTCGTTCTTCAGTCCGACCGGCCAGTTGACCTTATTGCAGGAATCCTCGTAGAGGATCTCATAGGACCAGGCCCGGGCGCGGTTGCCGAGCCCGCCGACCGGCATCTCCTGCCACTCGCCGCACTCATTCATCATCCACACCGTCTTTTCCGTGAAGTGACACTCGCCCGCTTCGAGCGCGGGGGTGCGCGTCGGCACCTGTACGGTGTTGCTGTTTCCCGTCGAAACGCTGGCCGCGAAGGCCACCGCAACCATCCCGAGAACGATTGTGGCTGCAGCTATCTTACGTATCATTTGTCTGTCCTCCTTGTTTCCCCACTATGGTAGAGAAATGTTGTGGTTATCCGGTACTTGCCATTGGGCCGTTGCCGCTCCCGCCGTTCGACAATGGCGGTCGTTCCGGACGGTCGTACCGCGGCGATTGCCCGGTACTGAGCGGCGTCTGATGGCTCCCCTCGCCATCCCACATCACCCGGACGGTGAAATATCCTTTGCGGGCGCAATTGCGCCCCGGTCAATGTTCTCTGCGGGCCGGTTGCTGATTGCGTCATCTTGAGTCATCCCTCAACCCGGTTACTGCACAGGCCGTGCCAAAGCCGCCCACTGCCAGTCCCCTTCGGGCGCGGCCGGCGGGCACGGTCGCCGGTGTCTCCGGCGGGAGACTCGCTGTTGCCGGACAGCGGCGCCGATGTCGGCGGCGCGACCCGCCGCGCCGCGTCGGCGGCGTTGTCTCCGGGGGGAATCAGCCATTCTCCTGCGGACAACAGGGAGCGGCGCTGCCGAGAAGGTTCAGCCCCGGGCCGGGGCGCGATTCCTGCGCGTTTCATGACCCGGTAACGACTGGTACGCCGGATGCCTGGCGCCACGGCCGCCCCGGTCTTCGGGCTGACCACCAGGCCGTCAACGCAACGGCCGAACAGCCCGGAGACGACCGCCGGCATGAACCGCATGCCGTGGGCCGCCTGTCGTCGCCGTCCGACCAGGAGCCCGAGGAGCAACCCGCCCGCCGCCGCGTCCCATTGCGCTTCCCGACGACGCACCCATGCCCCTCCTTGCGCTTCTCCCCGGCGGTCTCATCCGCAAGGCGCGGTGCTCGGGGGAACTTACGGATGCTGTTTGCTTCCTTGCTCATAACTCGTTCGCCGCTCACGGAATCCTCCTGCCCTTCGCCAGTCGGTAGATAATCAGCACAAGCGCGATGACGAGCAGGATGTGAACCAGCGGGCCGCCGATTCCCGTAAGCAGACCGGCCAGCCACAGTACCAGCAGGACGATGGCCATCGCCCAGAACAGGCCTGCGCCAGCCTGCTTCTGCTTCGCGCTCATCTCACCCCCGGCTTCTACGCGTCGCCAGCCGCCAGATGACCAGCACGAGCGCGATCACGACCAATACATGGATGAACGGGGTACTGATGCTGAACGCGAAGAAACCAAGCGCCCACAGCACCAGCAGGATAAGAGCTATTGTCCAGAACATACCTTCACCAGCCTTTCTTTGTGT
>JAWOIB010000038.1:0-2913 GCA_046484845.1 bacterium | reverse complement strand
CCACGTTAGTAACGAGCGGAACAGCATACGCTGGTGGGTGTGGTTGTCAAGAGCCGTTCTCCGGCTTATCGTCCGGTGCGTGGGGGTCAAACCACAGCGCGTATGCCATACTGACTCCACAGCGAAAGTGTCATAGCGACTTCTTGCCGAAGGGCGTCGAGGCTTGGGCCGATCGGGCAGGCGGAGGTGCTGGATTTCGCCGGCCCGGTCATGCCGGATGTCGATCGTTCCGTCAAACCATTGCTGTACTGCGACCACGGTGCCGGGCATGTCCCTTCCGGCCAATTCGCAGACATTATGGCACACAACTGTCCACTCCCACCCGCACTCCCGGAGTTACTCAGGCAGCTACTCCCGGGGTTACTCCCGGTGTTACCCCGGGAGTCATGCCGGGTATGAGGGAGGGGGGGGATTCGGACATATCTTAGGAGCAATCTGTCCAAGTGGTTATGCGGATACCGGGCAATCACTGAAGTTGAGTGATTGCTCAACCTCCACATCCGAAATTCTGTGTCAGGCGAGGGTCGTGAGGCGGTCAGGCCGGCCCGGGAATCGCGGGGAAATGGTACCGGGCCGGCGTGCTCGGGTGCCCGGCCCATCGCCTCGCTGCCGGCCGTTGAGTCCGCGGTTGGTCGCGCCGCTCCAGTACGCTGGGCGTACGCCCCACCCGCGGCGGCTGCAGACCCGGCTGGGCGAGTTGGCGCACCTGATGGGCCGGGAACCGGGCTTCTACGCGCACCTCAGCCGGCTGGAGCACGGCCGGGCGATAACAGGGCCGACTGGCTGATAACGAGAGGAACCGCGATGTGCGAACCGGACGGCGCCAGTGCCAGCGGTCATTTCAGCCGGGAGTCGCTGAGCGACGCCCCCGACGAACCGCACCCGGAACCCGTGGCCGGCGCTCCCGCTGGCGGCGGTGGTTGCTTCGTGAGCGAGGGCGTCGTTTGGACGGTACGCCGGCAGCGCGGAGACAGCGGCAGGCCGTCTCCGGGTTGAGCTTGACCTGGCGTGCGGCCGTATGCGCCGGCAGGCCCAGCAAGGCCCTTTTGATGACTCTCAGTCGGACCGACTCAGGCTCCTTGAGCAGAACCTGGGTTTCTTGCATGCATCCGGCATGGCCAATCGACCCGGCGCCCGCCGGCGGTACGTCAAGACTGACACAATCCCTGTGGCACAACCCTATGACATTATCGCTGTGGCATCACACCTTCCGGTGCGCGGGTTGACCGGGCGCGGGCAACGGCTATAATGCCTGCCCCGAACGTGACGCGGAAGGAGCCCGCAGGGTGGCAGAGCGCGTCGGGGACAGACAAGTCATTCACAGGAGGACGTCGTGTCGGAATCAGTAAAAGCCTTCATGGAAGGCGTCATTGCCCGAAACCCTGGCGAAACCGAGTTTCACCAGGCGGTCGAGGAAGTCGTCGCATCGCTCTTGCCCTATGTGGACAAGCATCCCAAGTACCAGAAGGCCAAGGTACTTGAGCGGATGACCGAGCCGGAGCGGGTGATAATCTTCCGAGTGCCGTGGGTCGATGACCGGGGCGAAGTCCAGTTCAACCGGGGTATCCGGATCCAGATGAACTCGGCGATCGGGCCCTACAAGGGCGGGCTGCGTTTCCATCCGACCGTGACGGTGGGGTTGCTCAAGTTCCTTGCTTTCGAGCAGGTATTGAAGAACGGGCTGACGACGCTGCCGATGGGTGGCGGCAAGGGCGGTTCCGACTTCAACCCCGTCGGTAAGAGCGAGATGGAGGTGATGCGCTTCTGCCAGAGCTTTATGACAGAGCTGTTCCGGCACATCGGCCCGGACACCGACGTGCCGGCGGGCGACATCGGGGTCGGGGCGCGGGAGATTGGTTTCATGTTCGGGCAGTACAAGCGGCTGGCGAACGAGTTCACCGGGGTCCTGACCGGCAAGGGCAGAAACTGGGGCGGGTCGCTGATCCGGCCGGAGGCGACCGGCTTCGGGGTGGTGTACTTCGCCCAGCAGATGCTCCAGACCCGGGGTCAGGACCTGGAAGGCAAGCGGGTAGCGGTCTCTGGCTTCGGGAACGTCGCCTGGGGCGCGGTGACCAAGGCTACCGAGCTGGGCGCGAAGGTCGTGACGCTGTCCGGGCCGGACGGCTCCATCTACGACCCGGACGGAGTCAGTGGCGAGAAGATCGAGTACATGCTCGAGATGCGAGACAGCCGGCGCGACAAGGTCCAGGACTACGCCGAGAAGTTCAAGGTCGAGTTCTTCCCCAAGAAACGGCCATGGGGAATGAAGGTCGACGTGGCTCTGCCCTGCGCGACCCAGAACGAGCTTGACAAACCGGATGCCGAGCAGCTCGTCGCCAACGGCTGCAGTTGTGTCACCGAGGGTGCCAACATGCCCTGCACCCCTGCCGCGATGTCGGTCTTTCTCGGTAAGCGGCTGCTCTATGCCCCGGGCAAAGCGTCGAATGCGGGCGGTGTCGCCACCTCCGGGCTGGAGATGTCGCAGAACAGCCTCCGGCTGTCCTGGACCCGGGAAGAGGTCGACCAGCGGCTCCAGGCGATAATGAAATCGATCCACGAGCAGTGCGTCACCTACGGCAAGGACGGCGACTATGTGAACTATGTCAACGGCGCGAACATAGCCGGTTTCGTGAAGGTTGCCGACGCGATGCTCGACCAGGGCGTGGTTTAGGCAATAGCGAAGTTTCCTGCCGGGTTCGGGTCCAAACGACCCGAGCCCGGCAGGACCGAGTCTCCCGGGAGGATGATTGACAAAGATACTCAAGAAGGAACTGCTGGCGCCGGGCATCAAGCGCTTCGAGCTTGATGCCCCGGAGGTAGCCCGCAAAGCCCGGCCCGGTCAGTTCGTGGTGCTCCGGGTCCACGAGCGCGGCGAACGCATCCCGCTGACCATTGCCGACACCCGGCCGGGCG
>JAWOIB010000185.1:0-3490 GCA_046484845.1 bacterium | reverse complement strand
CCGTACCCGGACACGATTGCGGAGAACACGGTAATCAACTCGATGCAGTTCTGTCTTGAGCCGCCGCTGTCGCCGGACAACCACGCGCATCTGCTGACGATGTCGCTGGGCTGGATAATCCGGAGCTGGAGTCCGCGGCAGGCGGTGTGGCGGGCGGCGGTGACGAACGTGGCGGCGGCGGGGTTGCCGTATTTCATTGCGGCGGGGAACGAGGGTGCTTCGAGCCCGCCGCTGAACCTGCGCTGCCCGGGGCATGCGCCGAGCCCGTGGCACCACCCGTCGGACCCGCCGGGCGGGCTGTCGGGGAGCATTTCGATCGGGGCGACGGACGCGAGCGACAACATCGCGAGTTTTTCGTCGTGGGGCCCGGTGACCTGGGACACGATCGACCCGTACCTGGATTACGCGTACCCGCCGGGGCTGTTGAAGCCGGACATTTCGGCGCCGGGGGTGAACGTGACTTCGACGCGGCTGGGCGGGGGTTACACGCAGATGTCGGGGACATCGATGGCGACGCCGGGCGCGGCGGGCGTGGCGGCGCTGATGCTGGAGAAGAACCCGAGCCTGCTGCCCGAGGAAGTGAACGAGATCATGGAGAATTCGGTGGTGCCGCTGGGGGCGCAGCCGAAGAACAACACCTACGGGACCGGGCGGATCTGCGCGATGCTGGCGATTGAGAACACCCCGCTGGCCGGGCCGCGGCATGACGTGGCATTGGGCCCGGTGCTGGCGCCGGGGGCGAAGATCGACCCGAACGTGCCGCTGGCGCCGGTGCTGGTGGTGCGGAACCGGGGAACCTACCCGGAGCCCGTGGTGCCGGTGTACTGCCGGGTGGATTCGCTGGGCACGCAGGTGTACTACCAGACGCTGAACGTGAACCTGGACTCGGCGGGCGTGGACACGGTCGCGTTCCCGAACTGGAACGTGGGCCCGGGGAGCCAGTCATACGAGCTGACTTTCTGGCACGCGCTGGCGAACGATACCAACCGGCGGAACGATACCATCGCGGTCAGCACCACCACGCGCGGCCACGACGTCATCACCGCGGGCATCAGCATCGCGGGCCGGGTGCGGGCGGGCCAGGCGGTGACCCCGCGCATCAGCCTGCGGAGCACCGATTACACCGAGCGCAACTTCACGGCCTGGTGCCTGGTGGATTCGGCCGGCACGACGGTGTACCGGGACAGCGTGGCGGTCGACAGCGTGCCGGAGCAGGGGACGCGGAGCTTCGCGTTCCCGAGCGACTGGCCGGTGGGGCCGGAGGGCGCGACCTACAGCGTGACCGCCTGGCACAACTGCGCGGCGGACGAGAACCGGCTGAACGACACGCTGCGGGCGGCGAC
Source organism: bacterium (assembly GCA_046484845.1). GTDB lineage: Bacteria > Hydrothermota > Tepidihabitantia > Tepidihabitantales > Tepidihabitantaceae > DSBX01. The sequence goes on along the minus strand of JAWOIB010000185.1, from coordinate 2,147 downwards.
CGAGGCGGTGGAGCAGATCAACATCCTCTGGCTGTACTCGGACTACGGCGCGCCGGACTCGACGCTGGGCGTGCGGCTGCGCGCCCTGGGCGACTCGGTCACGTACATGGATGTGCGGGACATCACCCCGACGCTGGAACAGCTCAGGCCGTATGACGCGGTCGGGGCGCATTCCAACTACGCGTACGCGAACCCGACCCAGCTGGGCAACGTGCTGGCGGATTACGTCGACGCGGGCGGCGGGGTCGTGCTCGGGCATTTCAGTTTCTCAACCGGCTGGGAGATGGGCGGGCGCCTCGTGACCGGCAGCTACGCGACCATCAGCCCGGGCAGCAATACCCACCAGGCAACGACGATGGGCTGGAACAACCCCGCCCACCCGATCATGTCCGGGGTGGGCGCGGTCGGCGAGTACTACGCCGGCTCGGGTAGCTTCGTGTCGTCCGCGGAGTCGGTGGCGCGCTGGAACGACGGCCGGCCGTACGTCGCGGTGGCCGCGAACCAGAAGGTCGTGGGCGTGAACAGCCACCCGGGGCTGACCTCGAACCCGGCGCGGAACGGGGACTGGGCGCTGGTGTTCCACAACGCGCTGCAGTTCGTGTCCGGCTCGGCGACCGGGGTCGAGGAGTTCGACCCGCTGCGGCCGGCGCTGAACGTCGAGTTGAACGCGGCGCCGAGCGTGGCACAGCGGAGCGTGACCGTCAGCTACATGGCGCCGATGGGGCGCGAGCACAGTCTGGGTATCTACGATATCAACGGCCGGCTGGTGCGGAGCCTGGCAACCGGAACCGCGCCCGCCGGGTTGCAGCGGCTGGCCTGGGACATGACCGACGGCAGCGGCCGGCGAGTCGGGTCCGGGGTGTACTTCTGCAAACTGGTCGCAGGCGAGCGGAGCCAGACCCGCAAGCTGGTCGTCGAGTAGCCGGGACCGGTTCGATGCTACCGGGGCGGCGCTGCCGCCCCGGTGCTTTTCGGGCCGGGCAGGGTGTCGGCGGCGTTCCAGCGGTAGGTCGTCAGCAGCAGGCCGGTGAAGAGCCGGTAGGCGTCGCGCGCCGCCGGGCAGTCGTTGGCCAGGAACGCAAAGGCGAAGGTGTCGGTTTCGGCCTGCAGGTAGCCGGCGAGGGTGAACACGCCGCGGATGTAGCCGGTCTTGGCCCGGACCCGGTGGCCGAGCCCGAGCCCGCGCCGCGCCAGCGTGCCGCGCCCGCCGGGGCGGGCGAGCGAATGGACGAAGGTGTCCGCCCGGGCGTCCTTCAGCGCCACGAGCAGCCCGGTCAGGGTCCGGGCGGTCAGCCGGTTCCGGCGGGACAGGCCCGAGCCGTCGGCCATGCTCAGGCCGGCGGCCGGGATGCCCAGGCCTTCGAGCCAGGCGGCGTAGAGCGTTTCCGGGCAGGCGGTCTTCCGGCCGCCCAGCGCCGCGGCCAGCAGCAGGTCGGCCAGTTGGTTGTCGCTGTGGCGGTTGGTCCAGTAGAGCAGGCGCTGCCGGAGGGGCCAGTCGGCGATGTCGGGCACTTCCAGGAGCATGGCGAGCGAGTCCTCTCTCGCCGGGTCGGTGAGGAAGCGCCGGCCGCGGGTGGGGTTGCGCCCGGCGGGCGGGCGCGCCAGCGCGGCCGCGATGCTGGAATCCCAGCCGGCATCCCAGTGCGCGAGAGCGTGGCCGGTGACGATGAGCTTGAGCGCCGAGGCGGGTACCAGCGGCAGGGTGTCAAGACAGCGGAACAGCGTGCGCCCGGTGCCGAGCGAGACGATGCTGACCCCGACGGTCGCGCCCGGGGGGAGCAGTTCCCGGTAGCGGCGTTCGAGCAGTTCGGCCGCGTCGGGCGCGGGCCCGGGCGGGGGGGCGGCGCAGGCGAGGAGCAGGAGCGCGAGAGCTGCGGTGCGGCTGATGATGCTAGCGCAGGTGGGTGACGTGTTCGTGGGCCATCATCGCCGCGAGCCCGCCGTCGCCGACCGCGGTGGATATCTGGCGCAGGTGCGACACCCGGACATCACCGGCCGCGAATACGCCCGGGACGCTGGTGGCCAGCCGGTCGTCGCAGGCCACGAAGCCGCCGTCGTCGAGCCTGACGACGCCGCGGCACCAGTTGGTGTGCGGCACCGAGCCGACGTAGATGAACAGCCCGGCGACCACGATGTCCCGCTTCGAG
>JAWOIB010000183.1:0-4171 GCA_046484845.1 bacterium | reverse complement strand
GGAGAGCGTGTGTACCTTCGGGTACCGTGGGTTCGAATCCCACCCTCTCCGTTTCTTGTCCCAGTCATGCGGGCGGTTGCCTTGCGTGATGCGTTCTGCCACACCAGCGATTTCGTCGGCAGCTTCGCTGCCGAGGATTCGTCCGCGCGATACTGGGGGAGTTGAGGCTTGCCCGGGGCGCGACAGCGCCTACGTCCTTACAGCGAAAGCGTGGGTCGGGCGGGCGCGGTCGAATCCCACCCTCTCCGTCTGTCGTTCCATTGACGAAGCTTGGTTCCTCTGCTGACCGCATTATCTTGATCCTGGCAGTTGCATCGGCAGCTTCGCTGCCGAGGATTCGGCCGCGCGATGCGGGAGGCGCCGAGGCGTGCCCCTGGGCGCGACAGCGCCTGCGTCCTTACAGCGAAAGCGTGGGTCGGGCGGGCGCGGTCGGGCGGAATGCTGACCGGCCCGGTTACGTTTCGAGCCGGGCGAAGACGGCGGCGGCCTGCTTGAGCAGGGACGGGATGGCGAGCTTCTGCGGGCATTTCGCGGCACACTCCCCGCAGTCGGTGCAGTCGTCGAGCTTGAGCGCGGCCCGCATCGCCCGGTGCTGCAGGCGCAGGTCGGGCGATTCCGGAAACATCGCCAGCTGGTTGACCAGTCGGAACGCCGACGGTATCCGCACGCCCTGCGGGCAGGGCTGGCAGTAGTTGCAGCCGGTGCAGCCGATGCGGTGCATCCGGCGGTAGGCGGCCGCGACCCGGGTAATGGCCCGTTGCTGGTCCGGGGTCAGCGCGTGCGGGCGGGCGCGGGCGGCGAGCGCGGCGTTCTGCTCGAGTTGCTCCGGCGTGCTCATCCCGCTCAGCACCATCGAGACCTCGGGCTGGTCCCAGAGCCAGCGTAGCTGCCATTCCACCGGCGTGCGTTTGGGCCGGGCCTTGTCCCAGAGCCGGGCGATGGAGGCCGGCAGCCGGCTGACGAGGTCGCCCCCGCGCAGCGGCTCCATCGCCACCACGCCGAGGCCGCGTTTCGCGGCGAAGCGGACCCCGGCCCGGCCGGCCTGTTCCCGGGTGTCCACGATGTTGTACTGGACCTGGGCAAAGGCCCAGTCGTGGGCGGCGACGATTTCCCGGAACAGCGGCAGCTGGTCGTGGAACGAGAACGCGATATGCCGGATGCGGCCCTCGCGCCGGGCGGCCGCCAGGAAATCAAGCACGCCCAGGTCCCGGACCTTCGGCCAGGTCCGGGCGTTGAGCCCGTGGAGCAGGTAGAAATCAAGGTAGCCGACCTGGAGCCGGCGGAGCTGGGTGCGCAGGAAGCGGTCGAAGTCGGTCGGCTTCTCCGCGAGCCAGACCGGGAGCTTGTCGGCGACCATCACCCGGTCGCGGGGCAGGCCGGCCAGCGCCCGGCGCATGATGACCTCGCTCCAGCCGGCATGGTAGCCCCAGGCGGTGTCGAAGTAGGTGATGCCGAGGTCGAAGGCCCGGTGGATGAGGCTGACCGCAGCGGGTTCGTCCACCGCGCACCGGCGTTTCGAGTCCTGCCGGCCGGGCAGGAGCGGCAGGCGCATCGCGCCGAACCCGAGCGCGGGCACGCGGATGCCGGTGCGGCCGAGGGTGCGATCGTTCATTCGGGCCAGTCTAGCGTTCCCGGCCGGGCAATCAAGCGCGGCGCGGGGAACCCGGTTCCGGGCCGGCCGGTCTAACCGTTATGGCCCAGGAAAACAAGCCGGTCCACATTGACCCGGTCTGCAAGATGAAGGTTGTCGAGGGGCGGGAGGCCGCGACCTCGGATTACCGCGGCAGGCGCTACTACTTCTGCAATCCGGCCTGCAAGACCCGGTTCGACAAGGAGCCGGGGCGGTTTCTCGGCGCGCCTTGGGATGAACAGCCCGAGGCGCCGGGCAAGGCCGGGTTGCGCGGCACTCGGACCGTGACGCTGGGGATTCGCGGGATGTCCTGCGCGGCCTGCGCGGTGTCGATCGAGAAGGCGCTCAACCGGCTGCCCGGGGTCAAGTCCGCGACCATCAACTTCGCGGCCGGGCAGGCGATCGTCGAGCACGCGTCCGGGGTATCGTCGCGGGCGGACCTCGAACAGGCGGTGCGGGATGCCGGGTATAGTATTGCGTCCCCGGACAGCGGGGCAGACGATGACGCCGAGAGCCGGGCGGCCCGGTTGCGGCTGGTCTGGGTCTGGGCGCTGGTCGGGCCGGCGATGCTGGTGATGGCCCTGCACATGGCCGGGATTCACCTGCCCCGGATGCCCTGGATCGAGATGGCGCTCGGGGTCGGGGCGGTGTTCGGGCCGGGCTGGCGCACGCTCCGGATGGCGTTCAGCTCGGTCCGCCAGGGCGCGGCCTCGATGGACGCGCTCATCGCGCTCGGGACCCTGGCCGCGCTCGGCTCAGGCGCGGCGGCGCTGGCCGGGGTGCCGGTCGCCAGTTTCGCGGTGGTCGGCGGGATGATCATGGCGTTCCACCTCACCGGCCGGTACATCGAGGCCCGGGCGAGAGGCCGGGCCTCGCAGGCCATCCGGCGGCTGGTCGAGCTCGGGGCGAAGACCGCCCGGGTCGAGCGGGACGGGGTCGAGCAGGAAATCCCGGTGGGCCGGCTCCGGGTCGGGGACCTGATGCTGGTCCGGCCGGGCGAGAAGTTCCCGACCGACGGCCGGGTCGCGGCCGGCGAGACGACGGTGGACGAGTCGATGGCGACCGGCGAGCCGCTGCCAGTCCGGCGCGGGCCGGGCGACGAGGTCATCGGCGCGACCGTCAACCAGCACGGGTTTGTCAAGGCGGAGGTCACCCGGGTCGGCCGGGACACCTTCCTGGCCCAGGTTATCGCGCTGGTCGAGCAGGCCCAGGGCAAGAAGATTCCCATCCAGCAACTCGCGGACCGGGTGACCGCCCGGTTCGTGCCGGTGGTGCTGGCGGTGGCGCTGCTGACCTTCCTCGGCTGGCTGCTGTTCGCGGACCAGCTCCGGCCGGTGCTGGTCTGGGCGTCCTCGTTCCTGCCCTGGGTCAACCCGGCAATGCCCGCGCTGTCGCTGGCGTTCTTCGCCGGCATCGCGGTGCTGGTGATTGCCTGCCCCTGCGCGCTGGGCCTGGCCACCCCGACCGCGCTGATGGTCGGGTCCGGGATGGCGGCGGAGCGGGGCATCCTGTTCCGCAGCGGCGAGGCGATCCAGGAACTCAAGGACGTCCGGGCGGTGGTGCTTGACAAGACCGGCACCATCACTCGGGGCCGGCCCGAGGTCACCGACATCCTGCCCGCGGATGGGGTGAAGGCCGAGGAACTGCTGGCGGTCGCGGCCGCGCTCGAACAAGGCTCGGAGCACCCGCTGGCCGCGGCGGTGGTCGGGTCCGCCCGGGCGCGGGGGCTGGCGCCGGCCCGGCCGGAGAGCTTCGAGGCGGTGCCGGGCCGGGGTGCGCGCGGCATGGTCGGTGGGCAGCGGGTGGTTGTCGGTCAGCCCGCGCTGCTGGCCGAGGAAGGCATCGAGACCGGGCCGCTCGCGGCCGGGGTCGAGAAGCTGAAAGAGCAGGCCCGGACGGTGCTGTACGTGGCGGCCGGCGGGCGGCTGCTCGGCGCGCTCGGGGTGGCGGATGCGGTCAAGGAAGACTCGGCCCGGGCGGTCGCGGAGCTCAAGAAACTGGGCATCGTGCCGGTGATGCTGACCGGGGACAGCGCGGAGACCGCGGCCGCGGTCGGGCGCGAGGTCGGCATCGAGGAAATCGTGGCCCGGGTGCTCCCCGCGGACAAGCAGGCGAAAGTCATCGAGCTCCAACAGCGCTTCGGCCGGGTGGCGATGGTCGGGGACGGCATCAACGATGCGCCGGCGCTGAAGGCGGCGAACGTCGGGATTGCGATCGGCACCGGCACCGACATCGCGATCGAGGCCAGCGATGTCACGCTGGTGCGCGGCAGCCTGCTCGGGGTCGGGACCGCAATCCGGCTGTCGCGGCAGACCTTCGCCAAGGTGCGCCAGAACCTGTTCTGGGCGTTCTTCTACAACCTGGTCGCGGTGCCGCTGGCGGTGCTGGGCCTGCTGCACCCGCTCATCGCCGAGGTCGCGATGGCGGCCAGCTCAATCAACGTCGTCACCAACTCGCTCCGGCTCAGGGGCAAGCGGGTCTAGCGGCCGGCTCCTCCCGGCCCGCCCGTCGGCCCCACCCCCACCTACGTCCCCCTAGCCA
>JAWOIB010000044.1:0-10850 GCA_046484845.1 bacterium | reverse complement strand
TCTATATTTCGTTGGATAGCCGGTTCGGGCCTCGGCAGTTCGTAGGTAACCGGAAAGCCGGCCGTCTCGCGGGTGTATAACTCTGCGAAACGGGACGCGCAGGCCGGGCGGTCAGGCGTCCGGGTTGTCGGCGAGGACCTGCCGGGCGGCGGACACGTCTTCCGCGATTTGAGCCGCGAGCGCGGCCGGGTCAGGAAACCGGCGCTCGGGACGGAGCCGGTCCACGAAGAGGATGTCGAGGCCCGGGGGCGGGGGGACGTCCGCCGTGTCGAGGAGGTGGGCCTCGACGGTCCGGGTTTCGCCGCCGAAGGTCGGCCGATGGCCGATGTTGACCGCGGCCGGGTGGAGGCGGCCGTCGAAGGCGGTCCAGGCCGCGTAAACCCCGTCGGCAGGGACCAGCTTTTCTTTCTGCCGGGTCGCGAGGTTCAGGGTCGGGAAGCCGAGCCTGCGGCCGGTGCCGGTGCCGGACACGACCGGGCCGTTGAGCCGGTAGGGCCTGCCCAGCAGTTCGCCCGCCCGCCGGACGTGGCCGAGCAGCAGCCGCTCGCGAATCCTGGTGCTGCGCACCGGCGCGTCGTGGAGAATGAACTCGGGAACGACCTCGATCCGGACCCCGAGCGGCCCGAGCTGTCGACGCAGCAGCTCGACGTCGCCCTGCCCGCGATGCCCGAAGTGGTGGTCCGCCCCGACGACCACCGCCGAGGGCGTCAGGCCCATGATTTCGTTCGCGATGAATTCGCCGGGTTCGGTCCGCCGGGTGGCGTCGTTGAAGGGAACGACCTGCACGAAGTCCATGCCGAGCCCGACGAGCAGTTCGAGCTTTTCGTCGAGCGGGGTGAGGACAAAGGTGAATTCCGGGTTGATGAGCTGGGCGGGCAGCGGGTCGCAGGTCAGCACCCCGGCGACGGCGCCGAGTTCCCGGGCGACGCGCCGCCCGGCGGCGAGAATCGCCTGGTGGCCGAGGTGCACGCCGTCGAAGCTGCCGATGGCGAGCACCGGGCCGGGCAGGGTGGGGCTCAATGCCCGTTCCCCGGCCGGTTGTTCTCGACGAATATCAGCCGCACCGGCCGGATGGCGTTGCCGTCCGCCGAGACCAGCGCCAGGAAGCTGCCGTCGGCGGCGCGGGCCAGCGCGTGGCCGGACGCGGCCGGCCGGCGCCGGCTGACGGTCCGGCCGGCGAGCAGTTCGGCCGCTTCCTGCGGGCTGACCTCGATCCGGGGCAGGCCGGGCAGGGCGTCCTCGACCGGCACCAGCCGGCGGGTGACCGTGTCCGCGTCGAGCTCGGCGAGCGGGCAGGCGGTCTCGAGCGTGAACCCGCTGGACCTGGTGCGCACGAGCGCGGCGAGGGTGGCGGCGCTGTCCGCGGCCGCGCCGATGTCCCGGGCGAGGGCGCGGATGTAGGTGCCGGCGGAGACGCAGGCCCGGATGCGGGCGCGCGGCGGCTGCCAGTCGAGCAGTTCGAGCCGGTGGACGGTGACGCTGCGGGGTTGCGGCTGGACCGGCCGGCCTTCCCGGGCCAGCCGGTAGGCCGGGACCCCGTCCTGCTTGAGCGCGGAGTAGCAGGGGGGGACCTGTTTGATGAGGCCGGTGAACTGCCCGAGCAGCCCGGTCAGCGCGGCCGCGTCGAGCCCGGGCACCGGGGCCTCGGCCAGGGTCGCGCCGGTGGTGTCGTCGGTATCGGTGCGCCGACCGAACAGCAGTTCCGCTTCGTATTCTTTGGGCGATTCGAGCAGGAACCGGCTGACCCGGGTGGCCGGGCCGACGAGCAGGAGCAGGATGCCGGAGGCGAGCGGGTCCAGCGTGCCGGCGTGGCCGAGCGCCGGGCGGGCCGGGCGGAGTAGAGCCTTGACCCGGCGGATGACGTCGTAGGAGGTGATGCCGGTCGGCTTGTTGACGTTGAGGATGCCGCGCAGCCGGCTGCCGGCCGGGGCCGGGCCCGGGCGAACCGGGCTCACTCTGCTTCCCGGTCCGGGGCTTCGTTCGGGCCGGCGGGTTCCTCTTCACCGGCGGGCGGCGGTTCCGGCATCACTTCGTCGAGCAGCTTGCCGACCTGGTACTCGTGCTCGCGGAGGTCGTCGAACGCGAACCTGAGTTCCGGGGTGTAGCGGAGGTTCAGCGCCCGGGCGACGTGGCGCCGGATGAACCCGGCGGCGTGTTTGAGCTTGGCCATGCTCCGGTCGCGCTGCTGCTCGTCGCCGAGCACCGAGAAGTAGACGGTGGCGATCTTCAGGTCCCGGGTGACCTTGCAGCGGGTGACCGAGACGAACCCGATGCCCGGGTCGTTGAGTTCTTCGACGACCACCCGGGCGACTACCTGCTTGATAGCGTCGGCGACCCGTTCCTGACGGTGTTGCATGGGTAGGATATTGTAACGGCAGGACGGATGCTGTAAAGGAGCGGCCCCGGCGCCGGTTGACCGCCGGCCGGAGGCGGGTAGATTGGGAGGGAAGATGTCGCCAGTGCTTGCAGGCCCGGACGGCAGACGGCGGGGCGGGAGCCCGGCCCGGCGGGTCATCGTCCCGGCCGCGCTGTTGCTGGCGGTGCTGTTGCTGGGGCCGGCCTGTTGCTGCTATACCTCAACCGCGGCCCGGACCCGACCGCCCGGGCGGCGCGAGCCGGCCGGGGCGAGGGCGCGGCCGGCCGCGACCGGCGCGGGTCCGGTGGAAGTCCGGGTCCGGCTGACCGAGGCGGGCTCGCCCGCGGTGCTGACCCACAACCGGGCGGTGGTGCTCAGCCGGGGCCGGGAGACCGCCCGGGTCGAGGCGGGCGGCAGTATCCGGCTGAGTCTCGAACGGGGCGTCCGGGTCGAGGCCGGGGGCCGGACCTGGCCGGCCGGCCCGGAGACGCTCCGGCTCCGGCCGGTTGAGCCCGGGCTGTGGAGCCTGGGCGGCCGGCGCTACCGGGGCGCGATGCTCGCTTTCACCGACCGCGAGGGCGGGCTGGCGGTGGTCAACGAGCTGGACATCGAGGAGTACCTGGCCAGCGTCGTCCCCTGCGAAATCGGGCCGATAAACGACGCGACCTTCGAGGCGGTGAAGGCGCAGGCGGTCGCGGCCCGGAGTTTCACGCTCACCCGGCTCGAAGCGCGCAAGGGGCTGGGTCATTCGCTGTTCGACACCTACCGGCGCGACCAGGAGTACAAGGGCGCGGGCGCGGAGGTCGAGCTCGCCCGGCAGGCGGTGCGCGAGACCGCCGGGGAGGTGCTGCTCTGGCAGGGCGCGCCGCTGGAAGCGCTTTACCACGCCAACTGCGGGGGGATGACCGCGCCGGGCTCGAACGCGGCGTTACGCTCGGTGCGCGATACCCCGGGCGGGCGGGCGGGCCGGGCCTGGTGTGGCGACGGCAGGCATTATTCCTGGACGCTGAGCCTCGGCCGCGAGGAGTTCGAGCGCAAGCTGGCCGTGGCCGCCGGGCAGGGCCGCCGGGTGAGGGTGCGGGGCGTCCGGGTCGAGCGCGACGAGTCGGGCCGCGCGCGCCGGCTCAACTTCACGTCCGACAAGGGTAGTTTCAGCATCGGGGGCAGTGATTTCAGGTTCGGCATCGGGCTGAAATCGACCCTGTTCGAGGTCGAGCTGGGCACGCGGACGGTCAAGTTCACCGGCCGGGGCTGGGGACACGGCGTCGGGCTGTGCCAGGAGGGCGCGGTGGCGATGGCGCGGGCGGGCAAGGACCACCGGGCGATACTCGGGCATTACTACCCGGCGGCGACCATCGGCCGCCGGTGACCGCCGGCGCTTCCCGGCGGCGCGGGCAGGTTCAGTCCTGCCGGCCGGGAGCTGTCGCGGACGGCTTGCGCGGGGAGCGCTTCCCGGCGCAGGCGACCGGGGCGTCAATCAGGACCGCGGCCGCGACCACGCTCGTCCAGAGGCCGTGCTTGTCGCCGATCGCGCTCTGGGTGACGTTCTGGGTGCGGTAGATTTCGCCCGAGATTTTCCAGATTTCCTTGCGCTCGTCGTAGCTGGTATCAGGGTTGAACCGGACCCCGAGAGTGGTGGCGAGCATCTGCGCCGCGAGGTCTTCCGAGTAATCGCCGACCTTCGCTTCCCGCTCCCCGAACGAGTGGTATTCGGAAAGGTACCCGAAGGTGGTCGGGTCTTTCGGAATCGCCACTCCGACCGAGGCGGATATCAGCCGGTGGGGTTCGTTGGACGCGTTGTCGCTGATGACCACGAACGCAATCTGGCCGTGGGTCAGCATCGCCAGCCCGCGCTTGCGGGAGACTATCTTGCAGTGCGGCGGGAAGATGGATGACACCCGGACCAGGTTGTACGAGGCGATGCCCGCGTCGCGGAGCGCGGCCTCAAAGCTCGCGAGCTTTTCGCGGTGGCGGCCGACGCCCTTGGTGAGGAAGACGTGGGTCGGAAGGATCATTGCGCCCCCTTTCGGGAAGCCGGGCGGCGACAGCACGGGCCTGCCTGCCGGCCGGGGTTTGGCTGACCGAAGAAGCGCTGCCGGCACGCCCGGGCGGGGTGCCGGCAGACAGTGGAGCAGACCAGAGTTGAACTGGCGGCCTCCAGAGTGCGATTCTGGCGCTCTCCCAACTGAGCTACTGCCCCATCATAGTTGAACTACCGGAGACGGAATCCCCTGCCGCAGCCGTAACTGCGTCCGTGAGATTCGACGCGGCCGATGCCCAAACTGATGCTCTGCATTGTCAGGCAGGATTGTAGGATGCGGCGCCGGCAAAGTCAAGCCTGCGCCCGGGGGTGCCGCGAAGGCGGGGCGGGACCGCAACGCCCGGGCCGGCGGATGCGTCCCACTCACGACCCGACGCAGAGGCTGGAATACCTGCCGACCTCCGGCCGTATGTAGGGCATGAGGCGGCGTGACCGTGGGAAGCAAGGCCTGCCGGCCCGACAGCGACCGCAGGCGCGTCACGTCACCGGGGTCGAAGGAGGAGGGCTGTCGCAAACCGGCCGCGCCGGCGGCCGAAACCTGAGCGAGGTCAGTATGAAGAACTGGACTGCGGGCGGTATCATCATCGCCCTCTTGGTGCCCGCGCTGGCGGCCGCGAACCCGCTCCCCGGGGTGCTGGGCGGGCTGGCGGTCCGCCCGGCGGTGAGCTACCGCAACCTGACCGTGTTCCCGCTGGTCGGCAATGCCGGTGGAACCGGCGGCTACCTGACCCTTGACCGGGCGATCGCCCGGGGCCAGGTCGAGGTGCAGGAGAAGGACGGGGGAGACGTCAACCGGGTGCGGGTGCGCAACGTCTCGGACAGCCACGTGTTCGGGCTGGCCGGCGAGATAATCACCGGCGCGAAGCAGAACCGGATGCTCTCGCGCGACGTGCTGCTGCCGCCGAAGTCGGGCTGGCTGGAGCTGTCGGTGTACTGCGTCGAGCACGGCCGCTGGCACGGCGAGTCGATGGAGTTTTCCAGCAAGGGGCAGGTCGCAGCCGGCCGGGTGAGGGCGAAGGCGGCCAACACCCGGAGCCAGGACGCGGTCTGGGGCGAAATCAGCGCCAACAGCGCCGACCTCGGGGTGGCCGCGCCGACCAGCCGGTTCGACGCGGTCTTCGACGACGACGGCGTGCAGGAGGAGCTGAAGGCGTACCGCGAACGGCTGGAAACGCAGGTTCCCGCGCTCGCCCCGGGGGTCGTCGGGGTCGCGGTGGCGGTGGGCGGACGGCTGGTGTGCGTGGACGTGTTCGGCTCGCCGGCGATGTTCCGCAGTCTCTGGCCGCGCCTGCTTGAGTCGTACGTGGTGGACGCGCTGGCCCGGAAGCCGGTCGGGACGCTCGCGGTTGCGGAAGTCCGGGCGGCGCTGAAGGAGGCCGCGGCCGCGACGCGGGTGGCCCTGCCATCGGTCGGGGCCGGGCAGGCCTGGCGTCTCGAGGGGACGAGCGTGACCGGCTCCGCGCTGGTCCGGGGCAGGGAGGTGGTGCACCTCGACCTGTTCCCGACCGAGGAGACGGACGGGCCGCCGCCCCGGCTGGACATCCGGCGGCAGTTCCAGGACCGCTGAGCGGGCCTGCCGGGAAGGGCTCAGTAGCCCCGTTCGAGATCGACGACGTTGAGGAAGTCGGTGCGGCCGGCCGCGAGTCGGCGGAGGTTCTCGATGACCTCGTCCCACCTTTCGAGGTCGTCGAGCGGCGACGCGGCACGGTGCGGTGAGAGCACGACATTGTCCAGTTCGTGGAACGGGAACCGGTACGGGTACCTGCGGTCTGCCGCGTCCGGTTCGGGCCGGTAGTCGTACCAGACGTCGAGTGCCGCCCCTGCGATGGTGTGTTCCTTGAGCGCCCGGTAGAGCGCCTCCTCATCGACCACCGGCCCGCGCCCGACGTTGACCAGCAGGGCGTCCCGGCCGAGGAGTTCCAGTTCCCGCGCCTTGATGAGTCCGCGCGTGCCGTCGGTCTCGGGCAGGGCGATGACCAGCGTGTTCACCCGGCTGAGAAACAGCTCGATTTCGTCCGGCCCGAACCTTGCCGCCGGGGTCGGCATCGGGTCGGCCCGACCGGACCAGTCCCGGCGCAGGACCGCGAAGGCAAGCTCGAACCCGCAGAGCAGGAGATGAACCTGCCGGTTGACCCGGCCGTAGCCCAGCAATCCCAGGGTGCGGCCGCGCAGGGGAATTGATTTCACCTCCGCGTCGCCGGTCCGCCAGCGTCCCTGCCGCAGCCAGCGGTCGTGCGGCACGACCTGGTTCGCCAGCGCCAGCAGCAGGGCGACCGCGTGCTGGGCGGTGAAGCCGGAGTTGCCGTGGCCGTTCACGAGCACGGCGCCGCGCTCCCGGAACCGCGGCGCGAACCTCGGCAGCAGGTGGCTGACCCCGGCACCGGGGTTGATGAACAGCCTGAGCTGTTTCGCCGCCTGGAGCGTTTCCTCGTCCGGACGCCAGCCGACAAGCGCGTCCGCACCGGCCGCGAGCGAGCGAATCGTCCCGGGCTCGGTGTCGGGAGGGAACACGAGCCGCACCTGCCCGGTGTCGCGCAGGCCGTGCTCGAGGTACGCGCGCAGTTCCGGGCGCGGCTGCCACAGGAAGAGGGCGGTCACCACGGGTTGTGTCACCAGCCCGCCTGCCTTTTCCCTCGGCGGACGCGGCCGGCGGGGGCGCTTCCGCCGAAGTGCTCGAACACGAGGACCCGGCCGAAGCCGCGCTCGGGTGACAGCCCGAGACGGCCGAGCGCGGCCCACATTTCCGGGCTGGAGGCGGTCGCGGACAGGCTGTCGCCGCCGGTCTCGGCGAGCCGCCGGGCGATCAACCCGCGGAACCCGGCCAGCGCGCTCGCGGTGCCGGAAACGAAGCCGATGTCGAGGTTGCGCGGGTTGTAGAGGTGCGGCCGGGCGACGAGCAGGCCGGCGAGCCGGCCGCGCTCCCGGACGCCGAGCAGTTGGTCCCGGCGCTCGAGCTGCCGCAGGCGGCGCGGGTTGAGTTCTTTGAACTTCCAGGTGTGGGAGAGCAGGCCGCATTTGAGCCAGGTCTCGGGGTGGCGGGCGAGCAGGGCGCCGGCCTCGGGCGCGGAGACGGGCACCGCCCGGCCCGGGCGCCGGTCCGCCCCGGTTCGTCCCGGCCGGCCCCGGTACTGGCGGGTGGCGAAGAGCGGGACAAAGCCCATGCGGGTGATGATGCGGATGGATTCCCGGTTCGCCTCCGCGGTGGACAGGCGCAGGGATCGGGGGGCATGGGCCAGCGTCCGGTTGAGGATGGCGAGCGACAGCCGGGTGCCGAGCCCGTGACCCTGCAGGTCCGGGTCAACGCGCAGGCCTTCCAGCCACCATTCGCCCGGCCCGAGCCGGGTCGCCTTGCCGCAGCCGATTACCCGGCCCCGGTCCGTGCCGACCCAGAACCCGCCCTCTCGCACCCAGCGGTCGAAGAACACCGGCAGGTAGTCGTGGCCGTCCCAGACCCGCCGGGCGATGTCCATCAGCGCGGGCTTGTCGTCGGCGCGGGCCGGCCGGACGGTCAGTGCCATTCGACCCTCCGGTGCTGCCAGCGATAGGAGTAGTAGCCCCCGGCGAGGATGATGCTCTCGATGACGACCGAGACGCCGATGCCGAGCCAGACCCCGGTCGTGCCCAGCCCGGCGTGCCGGGCGAGGATGGCCGCCAGCGGCAGCTTCACCGCCCAGTTGGCGACGAGCGCCGCGACCATCGGCAGGGCGGTCGCGCCCGCGCCGCGCTGGGCCCCGGCCCAGCCGATGGACAGCCCGCCGACGATGAGCATCGGGGTAAGGATGCGCAGGTAGCCGGTTCCCACGCGCACCACCTCCGGGTCGGCATTGAACGCCCGGACGATGGCCGGGGCGAAGATGAAGAGCAGGGGCAGGACCGCGACCTGAAGCAGGACCGCCACCAACGTAACCCGGCCGGAGTAGCGCCGGGCGAGGTCCGGCCGCTCTGCGCCGAGGCTCTGGCCGGTGAGGACCTCGGCCGCGACGCCCAGCCCGCCGAGGTAGATGAACATCACGTCGAGCACCCGGAGCCCGATGCCGAAGGCCGCGGTGGCGGCGGTGCCGAACCCGGTGACGATGCGAAACAGGAGCATCCCGGTCAGCGGGCGGGTGATGCCCTGCAGGCCGGCGGGCGCGCCGATGGCGAGCAGGGTGCGGAACAGCCGGGGCCGCAACCCGCCCCGGAATCCGAGCAGGCCGCGCCGCCGCATCAGCAGCAGCATCACCGCAAGCCCGAGCGACATCGAGCAGGCGGTGGCCACCGCCGCGCCGGTCAGGCCCAGCCGGGGGAACCCGAGCAGGCCGAAAATGAGCAGGGGGTCGAGGGCGGCGTTCAGCGCGTTCGAACCGGCAATCACAAACATCGGGGTGCGGGTGTCGCCCACCGCCTGGAAGACGGTGTAGCAGATCATCCCGCAGAAGAAGAGCGGGATGGTGCCGAGCGCGACCTGCAGGTAGGGCGCGCCGGCCGCGATGACCGGCGGTTCCGGCCCGAACAGGCCGAGGACCGGGCGGGCGAACGCCACCCCTAGCGCGGCCAGCGGCAGGGACGCGATGAACGCAAGCGCGAGCGCGTGGCGCAGGCTGTCCCGCACCGCATCGGCCCGGCCCCCGCCGGCGGCGCGGGAGGCGGTCGCCATCGCCCCGACGGTGAACACCTGCCCGGCCGCGAACAGCACGCCCACGACCGAGCCGGAGAGCGCGGTCGCGGCCACCGCGGCCGGGCCGAGCCGGCCGACCCAGAACATGTCCACAATATGGAGCGCGGTGAACAGCGCGTGGGTGAGCATCACCGGCCAGGCCAGGTGCCAGATTTCCCGGCCGGCGCCGCGTTCCCGGGGGGCGGGGTTCGAGTCGGTCACGGCCAGCATCTTACACGAGCGGGGCGGGAGGGCAATCGCGGGGCGAGCGGGCTGCTGTCTGGCCGGGCCGGGAGTGGTTCAGCGGTTGCTGCTGCTGCGGTCTTCCGCTACCGCTGAATTACGACCCGGCGGACGAAATCGCGGTTCGGCGACCGCTCCTTCCCCTGCGCTCCATGCTGTTGAAGCGACACTTCTGTCGCGAAGCTGCCGAGCACGAAGTAGACCCCGGGCGCGAGGTGGCGGACGTCATTGTTACCCGGGGCAAGTTCCGTCACTTTCCGGCCCGTGTGGTCGAGCAGTGAGTAGTGAGAGGCTGATGGCGAGCCAGGCAGGACCAGGTTGTCCCGGACAATGGTCTGACCCGGGCCGCGGCGCGCTGCGGGTGGCGTGGAGCCTTCTTCCACGCCCGCCCCGTAGAACTCGATGATGCGCAGGCCGGCATCCCCGTCTGCAACAAGGGCGTAATTGTTGTCGAGTGCGACACTCGAGGCATAGCCCGGGGTATCGTAGTACCCGGCTTCGTACGGCTTCCCGGGGTCGCCGACAGCTATCACGCGCAAGCCGGCATTCCCGGCCGCCACGAAAGCGAGATTCCCGCCGGTTGCCACATCGAAGGCATAGCCGGGAATCGGGTAGCTGCCGGCTTCATACGGGTCCAGGGGATTGGCGATGTCGATGATGCGCAGGCCGGCGTCCGTGGATGAAGAAAACCTGAAAGAAAAACTGAAGCAGGAAGAGCAACTGGAGCAATTGCAAACCGAACTGAACCAGCTTTCTGTAATCGACAAAGCCTTGATTTCGCTTATGCTCGAGGGTCTGACCATGAAAGAAATAGCGGATGTAATCGGGATTACCGAGCCTAATGTAAAAGTGAAAATTCACCGAGTGAAAACACAACTGAAAGAAAAACTGGAAGGAAGAAACAATGGAAAACAATAGACAAAGAACAGAAAATACAGATTTTGCACAACTCGTTTCGAAACTGAAAACCGAAGACACCAATTATGCCTGGATAAGCCGGGCCATTCAAATCATGTACTGGATTTTCATTCCTGTTTTTGCATTTCTGACTTTCAGGGAATACAGTGAAACAGGAAACAGCAACGAACTCATTAGCGGAGCCTTTTTTATCCTTGCATTTCTCATTTTTGCCTTGTTTTTTGGCAAATATTACAAGGAGTACAAATATGTGGATTATTCCCTCCCTACCATTCAGATGCTGAAAAAAGCAGCTTACAGATACCAGCCGTTCCAGCAACGACAAGTGTGGATACTACTGGCCCTGATTCTGGTTGATCTCGCACTGACTTTTGACTGGATGGATAGCACTCCCTTAATTGAAATTCAAATTACTTTTGTCGGGTTAATCGCCTTTTCTATACTAGTGGGATTAATAATCTGGTATTTCAAATACAAACCGCTTCGGGATGAAGCGCTTAGTTTAATTAATGAAATAGAAAAAAATTAACCGCAGATATTGTAATTTGAGATCAAAAGTTAGTCTGTGCCGGCAGGGGCGAATCGTTCAAAAGGAATCATGGTGGGAGAATTTGCTGCACCCTTTAAAACACCGCCCACAGTTCGTTCCATAAATC
>JAWOIB010000016.1:0-8310 GCA_046484845.1 bacterium | reverse complement strand
GTCCGCAACTTCCGGATTATCCTCGTCATACCAGCCAAGCAACGGCTTTCGCTCCGGGAAAGGCTTGATTTTACTCCAACCCCAATGATCTCCGCGCTTCCAGCCCGGGAAATAATGGGCGCCGATAAGATAGTCGCTCCTCGACGATGCGGTCGAGACCGTTGAAGCTGCCGCCGCAGATGAAAAGGATGTGGCGGGTGTTGACCCGGACGTACTGCTGTTCCGGGTGCTTGCGGCCGCCCTGGGGCGGGACGTTGGCGACCGTGCCTTCGAGAATCTTGAGCAGGGCCTGTTGGACGCCTTCGCCCGAGACGTCGCGGGTGATGGAGGGTGAGTCGGCCTTGCGGCAGATTTTGTCGACTTCGTCGAGGTACACGATGCCGACCTCGGCCCGGGGGACGTCGCCGCCCGCGGCCTGGAGCAGCCGGAGCAGGATGTTCTCGACGTCTTCGCCGACGTAGCCGGCCTCGGTGAGCGGGGTGGCGTCGGAGATGGAGAAGGGGACCTTGAGGAACCGGGCCAGCGTCTCGGCAAGCATCGTCTTGCCGACCCCGGTCGGCCCGACGAGCAGGATATTGGCCTTTTCGACTTCGGTGTTTTCCGCCCGGGCCTTGATGCGTTTGTAGTGGTTGTACACCGCGACCGAGAGGACTCTTTTGGCGTGGTCCTGGCCGATGACGAACTCGTCGAGGTGGGCCTTGATGGCGGTGGGCGGGGGCAGGGGCCCGGCCAGCACCGGCCGGTGGGACGGCTGTTCGGAGGCAAACATCCGGGCCGCGGCCGCGGCGCAGGCTTCGCAGATGCGGGAGCGCGGCCCCCGGACGAGCTGGCCGGCCTCGGCCGCGGGCCGGCCGCAGAAGGAGCAGTGGGGCTGGCGGGAGCGGCGCTGGGTCATGCCGGCTTACTTGCGCTTGGCGATGACCTCGTCGATGAGGCCGTAGTCCTTCGCTTCCTCGGGCGACATGAAGAAGTTGCGGTCGGAGTCAGCGTTGACGCGCTCGACCGGCTGGCCGGTGTGCCGGGCCATGATTTCGGCGAGTTGCTGTTTGAGCTTGAGGATTTCCCGGGCGTGGATGTCGATGTCGGTGGCCTGGCCGCTGATGCCGTAGGCGGCGGGCTGGTGAATCATGATCCGGGAGCGGGGCAGGGCAAAGCGCTTGCCCGGCTCGCCGGCGCAGAGCAGGAGCGCCGCGATCGAGGCGGCCATGCCGACGCAGGTGGTGGCGACCTTGGCCTTGATGTACTGCATCGTGTCGTAGATGGCCAGCCCGTCCGAGACGACCCCGCCGGGTGAGTTGATGTAGAGGTGGATGTCCTTTTCCGAGTCCTCGGCTTCGAGGAACAGGAGCTGGGCGACGACGAGGTTGGCGACGGTGTCGTCCACCGGCGAGCCGAGGAAGATGATGCGCTCTTTGAGCAGCCGGGAGTAGATGTCGTAGGCGCGCTCGCCCCGGCCGGTTGTTTCGATGACCATCGGTATCAGCATTTTTGACTCCATTTCAGGCTTCGTCGCCGGAGGAGGCCGGCTTGCCGTCGGCGCCGAGCAGGGTGCCCCGCACGGTCGCGTTTTCGAGCAGGAACTCCATGACCTTTTCGCGCAGGAGCTGGGCCCGGACTGCCGGGTTGTCGAGCAGGTGCGCGAATTCCTCGGGCGGGCGCCGGGACTGCTCGGCCAGCAGCCGGACCTGCTTCTCGACCTCTTCCGGGGTGACGGTGATGTTCTCCATCCGGGCGATGCGCTCGGCGATGATGTCGAACCGGGCACGCCGGGTGGCGACCTCGGTGAGCTTCTTCCCGGTGCCCTCGTCGTCGGGCAGGTCGTACTCGCGGCCGAGGCGCTCGAGGTTGTGCTTGACCCAGGAGTCCGGGGGCGTGAATTCGTGGGCGGCGAGCAGCTGGTCGAAGAGCTGGTTCTTCTGGTCGTTGACAATCAGCCGGGCACGGTCGGCGAGGATGCTTTCGTTGAGGTCTTTGCGGAGCTCGTCGAGCGTGTCGTACCCGAGCGCTAGCGCGAGGTCCTCGTCCACCGGCGGGATGACCTTTTCCTTCACTTCGCGGACCGCGAACCGGAAGCTGACTTTGCGGCCGGCGAGCGTCTTTTCCGGGTGGTCGGCCGGGAAGGTGACCTCGACCGCGCGTTCCTCGCCGGGCATCGCCCCGACCAGCCCCTGGTTGACTTCCTCGAAGTTCATCGGGTCGCCGAGCTCGAGCATCAGGTTGGTCCGGGGCTTGGAGACTTCGGCCTCGCCGTCGAACGTCCGCCAGTCGGCGAGCACGAACAGGCCCTTGGCGGCCGGCCCGGGCACGCTCCGCCAGGTGGCGCAGCGGTCCTGGAGCTGGCGCATCCGGCGCTCGAGTTCCTGGTCGAAGCCGGTCGGCTCGTGGCGCTCGACCGCCAGGCCTTTGTAGTCCTTGAGCTCGAACTCGGGGAAGATTTCGACCCGGAGTTTGACGTGGATGGACTTGTCCGGCCGGAGTTCGAACTCGGTGACGTCCGGCTCGGCCGCGAGACGCCATTCCTGCTGCTCAAGGGCCGCGCCGGTGGTCTCTTCGACCAGTTCCCGGACCGCGGACTCCTCGACCGAGGCGGCGAGCCGCTTTTCGAGAATCGGCCGGGGCACCCGGCCTTTGCGGAAGCCGGGGAGCTCGGCCCGGGGGGCGAGCTCGTTGAGCGTCTCCGCGACCTTGCGCTTGAGCCGGTCGGGTTCGATGTCAATTTCCAGTTCTCGCAACCAGTCCTCGGGCGAGTGGACCTTGATTTCCAATGTAGCTCCTTGATTCAGGACCTTCCGGACCGCCGGGCATGCGAGGAGGGGGAGTTGAACCCCCACCCCTTGCGGGACTGGATCCTAAGTCCAGCGCGTCTGCCAGTTCCGCCATCCTCGCAGACGACGGTGAGTATAGAACCGGGCACAGGGGAAGTCAACGCCGCCCGGCCGCCTCCCGGGGTTGACGCTGGTCAGGCAGGAACTATAGTTACCCGCGTGAAAAGACGTGTGTTGAGACGGTCGTCCGGCAGCCAACCGGGGGCGCGGTGATTTCCGGTACCGTCGTGGTCACCGGCGAGGTCGGGCTGCACGCCCGGCCCGCAGCCGAGTTCGTGCGCGAGGCGGAGCGGTTCCGCTCGCTGGTGCGGGTGTCCAAGAACGGGATGTGGGCGAACGGCAAGAGCATCCTGGCGCTGCTGACCCTGGCCGCGGAGACCGGCAGCAAGCTGCTGCTCGAGGTCGAGGGCGAGGATGAGGCGGCGGCGTTCCCGGTGCTGAAGGCGAAGCTGGAGCAGGCAGTTGACTAAGCGCGAGCAGCTCCTGCGGGGAATCTCGGTTTCCCAGGGCTTCGCGTCGGGCCGGGCGTTTGTCCACCAGGCCGGTTTCCTGGAGCTGAACGAGGTCGTGCTCGATCCCGGCGCGGTCGAGGCCGAGGTCGGCCGGTTCCGGGCGGCGCTGGCCGCGGCCCGGGCGGACCTCGACAAGCTGCGCGGCCGGGTGGCGGAGGAGATGGGTCAGGAGTTCGCCGAGTTCATCGACGTGCAGTTGGCGCTGGTGTCGGACGCGGACGTGGTCGAGCGGACCGAGCGGTTCATCCGCGAGAAGTCCCGCAACGCCGAGTTCGCCTATTCCGAGGTGCTCCGAGGTATGGCCAGCCGGGTGGCGGATTCCCGGCCGAAGCTGTTCCGGGAGCGCGCGCTGGACCTGTTCGACGCCGGCGCGCGGGTCCTGCAGCACCTGCTCGGCGACGACCCGCCGTCGCTGCTGGCGATTCCCGAAGGCTCGGTGCTGGTCACGCGGGACCTGCCACCCTCCGAGGCGGCGATGTTGAACCCGAAACGGGTGGTCGGGCTGGTGCTCGAGGCCGGGGGGCGGACTTCCCACACCGCCATCATGGCCCGGGCCAAGAACATTCCGGCGGTCGTCGGGGTCGAGGGCGTGACCCGGCGCACCCGGGAGGGCGAGCCGGTGCTGGTGGACGGGTACCGGGGGCTGGTCGTGGTGCGGCCGACCGCTCGGCGGCAGCGGTCCTACGAGCAGGACGTCGCGCGCCACCGCCGGCACCAGCAGTCGCTGTCCCGGCTGGCGGACGCGAACCCGGTTACCGCCGACGGTAAGATGCTGGACCTGTCCGCGAACATCGAGTTCCTGGCCGAGGCGCGGGCCGCGCTTGACAACGGCGCGCGCGGGGTCGGGCTGCTGCGGACCGAGTATTCCTACCTCGCCCGGCTGCGGCCGCCGACCGAGGATGAGCAGTACGAGATGCTGGCTGAGACCGCCCGGCTGTTCGACCCGATGCCGGTCATCGTCCGGACTTTCGACCTCGGCGGCGACAAGGTCGTGCCGGGCTACTCCGAGCCGAACCCGTTCCTGGGCTGGCGCGGCATCAGGCTCTGTTTCGACAACCCGGGGATGTTCCGCGACCAGTTGCGGGCGATCCTGCGGGCGTCGGCGTATGGCAACGTCAAGGTGATGTTCCCGATGGTGTCCACGGTCGAGGAGCTGCGCCGGGCCCGGCTGTTGTTGCAGAAGGCGCAGGCGGAGCTCAGGAAGCAGGGCATCGAGTTCGACGAGAACATCGAGGTCGGGGTGATGGTCGAAACCCCGTCGGCCGCGATCATTGCCGCCCGGCTGGCGCGGGAGTGTTCGTTCCTGTCCATCGGCTCGAACGACCTGACCCAGTACACGCTGGCGGTGGACCGGGGCAATGAGCGGGTGGCGGAGCTGTTCGACCCGTTCCACCCGGCGGTGCTGCACCTGATCAAGCGGACCATCGACGCCGCGCACGATTCCGGCATCTGGGTCGGGCTGTGCGGCGAGTTCGCGGCCGAGCCGCTGGGCATCCTGGTGCTGATCGGGCTGGGCATCGACGAGCTCTCGGTGGCGCCGGCGGCCATCCCGGAGGTGAAGAACATCATCCGGTCGGTCGATACCGAGTCCGCCCGGGAGATAATGGCCGCGGCGATGGCGCTCGCCACGCCGCTCGAAATCCGCCGGCTGCTGCGTCACGAGATGTACCGGCGGTTCCCGAAGCTGGCCGAGTTCGTGTTCGAACTCGAGAAAGGGGAGAGCAACCATGCCGAGAAGTAGCCCGATGCTTGATCTGATGCTGGCGCTGCCGGAGCAGTTGCTGGCCGGGTACGACAGCGGCGAGCATTGCCGGCCGCGGGCGGCACGGGGCGGTCCCCGGTTGGTGGCGGTGCTCGGGATGGGCGGGTCGGGCATCAGCGGCGGGCTGCTGGCGGGCCTGGTCGCGGATTCCGCCCCGGTTCCGGTGCTCTGTTGCCGGGACTACGACCTGTCAGCGGCGGTGGACCGGCGGAGCCTGGCGGTGGCGATCAGCTACTCCGGAAATACCGAGGAGACTTTGAGCGCGTTCGAGGCCGCGCTGGACCGGGGCTGCCCGGTGACGGTCGTCAGCAGCGGCGGGCGGTTGAGTGAGGAGGCCCACCGGCGCGGGCTGCCGGTGGCGGCGGTGCCGACCGGGTTGCCGCCGCGGGCCGCGCTCGGTTTCCTGTTCGGTGCGTTGCTGGCACTGGGCCGGCAGTCCGGGGTCAGCCCGGTCGGCCGGCGGGAGGTGGTCGCGGCCGCGCGGCTGCTCGTTGCACGGCGTGACGTCTGGCGGCGCAAGGCCCGAAACTTGGCCCGCCGGATCGGGGACGGGCTGCCGGTGGTGTACGCGACCGACCGGCTGACCGAGCCGGTCGCGGAGCGATGGCGCTGCCAGTTGAACGAGAACGCGAAGCTGCTCTGCCATTCGAGTGTGCTGCCCGAGCACAACCACAACGAGATTGTCGGGCTGGGCGCGCCCGCGGCCGCGGCCGGGTCGCACTTGTTCGCGCTCGTCGCGGCCTCGACCCATCCCCGCACCCGGTTGCGGCTGCGCCAACTGCCGGCGGTCGCCCGCGGCGCGTTCCGGGGCGTGACCGTGCTGGAGGCCGAGGGCGATACCCGGCTCGAGCAGATGATGTCGCTGGTGATGCTGGGCGACCTGCTCAGTTACGAGCTGGCGGTCGCGCGCGGCGTTGACCCGGTGCCGGTCGCGCGGATCGACGAGTTGAAGCGCCGGATGGCGCGGGGCTGAGGCGGGCGGTGCTCAGGGTCATCATTCCGGCGGCCGGCGAAGGCCGGCGGCTGAGACCGTTCACGCACAGCCGGCCCAAGGTGCTGGTTGAGGTGGCGGGCAAGCCGATTATCGGGCATATCCTCGACCGGCTGAGCGTGGTGAACCCGGACGAGGTCTGCGTCGTGGTCGGGCACCGGGGCGACCAGGTGACCGAGCGGTTGAAGGCCGACGACCGGTTCCGGTTCAGGTTCGTCGAACAGCCGGACCCGCGCGGGCTGGGCGATGCGGTGTACCGGGCACGGGAGAGTTTCAACGGTGAGCCGGCGCTGATCCTGCTGGGCGATACCATCGTCGAGATGGACCTGGCCGGCCTGGTCGGGGGTGAGAGCGCGATCGGGGTCCGGGAGGTTGCAGACCCGCGGCGGTTCGGCATCGTCGAGATGGACCGCGGGCGGGTGACCCGGCTGGTCGAGAAGCCGGAGCGGCCGCCGACCAACCTGGCGATAGTCGGGGTGTATTTCATCCGCGAGTCGGACCGGTTGTTCGAGGCGCTGGAGGAGCTGATCGCCCGCGAGCGGCGGACCCGGGACGAGTACCAGCTGACCGACGCGCTGCAGTTGATGATCGAGCGGGGCGAGACGCTGCGCGTGGCCGAGGTCGGGGAATGGCTGGACTGCGGCACCGCGGAGGCGCTGCTCGACACCAACCGCTACCTGCTGGGCAGGAACGGTTATTGCCGGCCTCGGCCGGGAGCGGTGTTCGTCGAGCCGGTGCATGTTGACGACAGCGCCCGGGTCGAGAACTCGGTGGTCGGGCCGAACGTGTCGGTCGGGGCCGGGGCGGTGGTTGTGAACTCGGTGATAGCCGATTCAATCATCAACCGCCAGGCCCGGGTCGAGAACGCGCTGCTTTCGCGTTCGATCATCGGCGAGCAGAGCGTGGTCGAGGACGCTCCGCGCCAGCTCAACCTGGGCGATGCTTCGGAGTACCGGCGGGTCAGGGGCAAGGCCGACCCCGGGACAAGGTGACGCGGGGCGAGCGCGGGGCGGCGAGGAGCGGGTTCCCGGGGGGAGCGCTGCGGGCGTGATGGACTTCTCGGTCGGCAGCCGGGACACGAGCGGCGCGGCCCGGGCCGGGACGCTCGGTTTCGGACACACCGAGGTGCCGACACCGGCTTTTATGCCCGTGGCGACACAGGGTACGGTCAAGACGCTGACCCCGGATGAGGTTCGCGCCGCCGGGGCGCGGTTGCTGGTGGCCAACACCTATCATCTTTACTTGCGGCCGGGTCACGAGCGGGTGCGTAGCCTGGGCGGGATCCGGCGGTTCATGAACTGGGATGGCGCGGTCCTGACCGATTCGGGCGGGTTCCAGGTGTACTCGCTCGCTTCGCTCTGCCGGGTTTCGGACGACGGGGCGGAGTTCCAGTCGCACATCGACGGCAGCCGGCATTTCTTCAGCCCGGAGAAGGTAGTCGAGATCCAGCAGGCGCTCGGTTCGGATATCGCGATGTGTCTGGATGAATGCCCGCCCTACCCGGTTGCGCGCGAGCGGGCGGTCGAGGCGGCGGCCCGGACGCGCCTTTGGGCGGCCCGGTCGCTCGCCTGCCGGCCGGAAGGGCTGACGCTGTTTCCGATTGTCCAGGGCGCGACCTGGGCCGAGCTGAGGAGACAGAACGCCCGGGAGCTGGTCGAACTGGACGCGCCCGGGTACGCCATCGGCGGGCT
Organism: bacterium; assembly: GCA_046484845.1. Classification (GTDB taxonomy): domain Bacteria; phylum Hydrothermota; class Tepidihabitantia; order Tepidihabitantales; family Tepidihabitantaceae; genus DSBX01. The sequence goes on along the minus strand of JAWOIB010000016.1, from coordinate 529 downwards.
GTGCCTGGGCGAGCCTGCCGGCGTGACCGACGAGATGGTTGCCGCGGTGACCGCGGAGCTGCCGGCCGATCGGCCGCGCTACCTGATGGGCGCGGGTTACCCGGAGAATATCATCGGGGCGGTCCGGCTCGGGGTGGACCTGTTCGACTGCGTGTTGCCCACCCGCAACGGGCGGACCGGGACCGCGTTCACCTCCAGCGGCCGCGTGGTTATCCGCAATGCGCGCTACATCGATGACCCGGCCCCGCTGGACGCGAACTGCGGCTGCGAAACCTGCCGGGCTCGTTCGGTCGGTGACCCCGGCGAGCTGTGCACCGGTGCGGCCGAGGTGCGTATCCGCCATGGCCATCACGAACACGCCGTCGGGCTCGCTGATCACCTCCCGGCTGATAGTGGCTTCGTTGCCGTCCGGGTCGGTGACTTGCACGACGAGCATGGACTCGCCTCGCGGGATATCCACCACCGCGAAGAAATGGCCGTCGGCAGACACGCTCACGTCCCGACCGTTGACCGCGACCCGGTTGCCGGG
>JAWOIB010000170.1:0-3348 GCA_046484845.1 bacterium | reverse complement strand
GCCGAGGCATCACCACGTTGTTCACCAGCCTGACCGAGGGCGGCAAACCCATCGACCGGACCGAGAGCAGTGTCTCCTCGCTGATGGACACCTGGATCCTGCTGCGGATGGTCGAGTCCGCCAGCGAGCGCAACCGGGTACTGTGTATCCTCAAGAGCCGCGGCATGGCGCATTCCAACCAGATGCGCGAGTTCATGATTACCGACAAGGGTATCAAGCTGGCGGACGTGTATGCCGGCGGTGGCGAGGTCCGCACCGGCTCCGCCCGCGTCAACCAGGAGTCGCGCGACAAGGCCGCGGTGGTCGCCGCCGGCCAGGCCTCCCACCGCCGCCGGCAGGAGCTCACCCACGAACAGCTCGTGCTGGAGGCGGAGGTGCGGACGCTGCAGGCCCGGCTCGACGAGCTGAAGCAGGAAAAGACCACGGCCGCCAGGCAGGAGCTGGACCGCTCCGCGGCCGCGCGCCGGGACACCAGGAAGATGGCCCGGGCCCGGAAGGCGGACAGCAAATGAGCCCGGCAAAGAGGAAACGCCGCCCGTTCGGCGCAACCCCCGCTCCGGTCGACGCAAGCTGGGACCTGAAGCTGTACATCGCGGGCTACACGCCCCGGGCGGTGCAGGCCATCGAGAACCTGAAGCGGGTCTGCGAGGAGTATCTGCCCGGCGTGTACAGCATCGAGGTGATTGACCTGCTACGCAATCCGCGCCTGGCCCGGGGCGACCAGATCGTGGCGGTGCCCACCCTGGTGCGCAAACTGCCGGTCCCGGCCCGCAGGATAATCGGCGACCTGTCGAACCGGGAGCGGGTCCTGGTCGGGCTTGACCTGCGGCCGAGGACGACAACCTGAAACGCCAGGCAAATGATCCCCGCGCCCGTCGGCCAGGATTGCGAAACGGAGAAGGGTAGATGAGCGAGCGCCGAGCCGAGTCGCCCGAGGAACTGCGCGCACAGCTTGAGGACGTCCTGAGCAGGCTGACCGAGGCGGAGGATACGCTCCAGGCGATTCGCGAAGGCAAGGTGGACGCGGTCGTCGTTTCCGGGGACCGGGGCGACCAGCTACTCCCGCTCAACCAGGATGACAGCGCCTACCGCCTGGTGGTCGAGACGATAAGTGAAGCCGGGCTGGCCGTGGCCGGTGACGGGACGGTCCTCTTTGCCAACAGCTCCCTGGCCCGCACGCTCGGGGTCCCGCTCGTTCGGGTCGTCGGCCAGCCGTTCGCGCCGCACGTTCATCCCGACCATCAACAGGACCTGGTTGCCCTGCTCGACGCGGCCCGGCGGCAGCCAACCGACGTCCGGCTGGTCCTGGCCGGCGCCGATGGCGGGGCGATACCGGTCCACGCCTGGGCCAGCCTGCTGGAGCAGACCGACGGCGTGACCATCCTCCTCCTCGGTGCTGACCTTGCCCGATTCGAAGTCGCCCGCGAGATGATCCGGCTCGTCCAGGAGCAGCGCCGGGTGCTGGCGGTAAGCGCAAAGGCGCTCAGCGAATCCGAGGCCAGGACCACCAAGCTGGTCCGGGTCACCGCCAAGAGTGCCTTGACCGCCGACCGGCTGGAGCGGCAGGTGGCGAGGCTCCGCGGGGAACTGGAAGGGCAGTTCCGCATGGTCGGCGTCTCGCGCGCAATGCAGAACGTGCAGGACCTGATCAACCGCGTCGCCCCGACTGTCGCCACCGTCCTCATTACCGGCGAGAGCGGCGCGGGCAAGGAGCTCGTGGCCCGGGCGGTACACCTGCGCAGTCCGCGCGCCGGCGAGGCCTTCGTCGCCCTGAACTGCGCGGCGATTCCCAGCGAGCTCATCGAGAGCGAGCTTTTCGGCCACGAAAAGGGCGCGTTCACCGGCGCGGGCGCGGCCCGGATGGGCAAATTTCAGGAGGCCGATGGCGGGACCCTGTTCCTTGACGAAATCGGCGACCTCAGCCTGTCGGCGCAGGCGAAACTGTTGAGATTCCTGAACGACTCCGAGATCCAGCGCGTCGGCGGCAACACCGTCATCAGCCTTGATGTGAGGATAGTCGCCGCGACCAACAAGAACCTCCCGGAGTTGGTCCTCGAGGACCGCTACCGGGAGGACCTCTACCACCGTTTGAATGTCGTGAACATAGATGTTCCGCCGTTGCGGAAACGGATTGGAGACATCGAGCTTATCACTGTCCACTTCCTCGAGCAGTTCCGGTTGCGCTACGACCGGGTGATTGAATTCACACCATCGAGCTGGCGCGTGCTCAAGGCCTACGACTGGCCCGGTAATGTCCGCGAATTGCGGAACTTGATCGAGCGCGTGGTGATCATGGCGGAGACGAACCCGGTCGAGGCCGAGGAGCTGCGCTCGTTTCTCGGGGCCGAATCCAAGGTGCCGACGGATGGAACCCTCAAGGTCGCCATCGAGCGCGCTGAGCGCGAGGCGGTCGAGCGGGTGATGGCGCAGACCGGCGGCAACGTCGCCGAGGCGGCCGCCATCCTGGGCATCGTCCGTCCCAGTCTGTACCGGATAATGAAGCGCTACGGCATCGCGACCCCGACCGAAATCCAGTCCCGGAAGTAATCCCCGCCGACCGCGCCGCTTCCCGCCCCTCCCGGGATACCGGCTGATTCCCAACGGCGACAAAGCCAGGCTCTTCGCGGCCCATTCCGCGGCCGTTTTATACACTCATCCTGCTCCGCTCCCGGTCGGCAAGTCATTGCGCCGGCGCTGATTGCGTTGCCGGTGAGTCCGTTGATGGCCCCGGCCGGCTTCTTTCGGGCACGGAACGTGCAATAGATGAAGGTGATTGGCGCCGTGTGTTGGCGCACTCGGCCCGGCGGAAAGCAACGGGAATCTTGGAAGCCCCGATGTTCACAGTCGGGCCTGAGAGTACTCACACCACAATGCTTCCAAGGAAGGGGACATACCATGTCTCGCAACACGAAGCCGACCGCCGCCCCCGAACGGCAGGAGCCGAAGAACACGAGGACGACCGGAACGCAGGACGCCGGGCAGATGCGCGACCAGAAACAGAATGCGAACACGGGCCCGCAGTTTGATCGGAAGGACGACGCGCGCCGCGACGCGAAGGGTGAAGCCGGCAGGAGTCGGGAGAGGACCCCTGAACGCCGCACCGCGGAGCGGGCGGACGAAACCGGGAAGCAGAAGGTCGACCAGCAGAACCCGAGATGAAAGACAGGAAGAAGAAGCCCGGCAAGTCGGGCACGCGGGACCAGGTTGAAGGCCGACTCCACCAGGTGAAGGGCGATGTCCGGGAGACCACGGGAAAGGTCTTCGGCAGCCCCAAGCTGGAAAACAGGGGCAAGGCCGAGAAGCGAGCCGGCAAGGTGCAGGAGAAGACCGGCCAGGTGAAGCGGGTCC
>JAWOIB010000100.1:0-5672 GCA_046484845.1 bacterium | reverse complement strand
GCGTGCGGGTGATGGCGGTGAATATCCCGGAGGCGGCCCGGACTTTCACCGCCCGGGTGAAGGTCTACTCGGTCGACCCCGAGACCGGCGCGATTGATACTTCCTACGTTGATGTTGAGGGCGCGGCGACGATTTTCGGGCCGCGCGGGACCTTGCCGGTCGATGTGCCGGGCGAGTATTCGGTCGGCATCCCGCCGGCCCTGCCCGGCGGGCTGGGTGTGAGCTGGATGCCGATAGTCGTGCCCCAGGCTTCGGTCGGCCTGCCGCTGGGGTTCGAGGTGACCGCCCGGTACGTGCCGTGGCCTTTCGAGGGCACGACGGTGAGCTTCCTCGGCTTCGGGGTGAAGAATGAGCTTTCGACTTTCGTGCGCCTGCCGTTCAACCTCGCGGTGCAGGGTTTCTACCAGCAGTTCGTCATCGGCGACGCGCTGAACTCCCGGACGTTCGGGGGCAACGTACACGTGTCGCGGTCGTTCCTGCTGTTCGCGCCCTACGCCGGGGTCGGGTTCGACAAGTCCACGACCGACATCGATTACGTGTTCCGGGCCAGCTTCCCGACCGGTATCGAGAACGGCGAGTTGAAGACCGAGGAAATCGACCTGCCGGTCGCGGCGAACTACGCGCCGCCGGTGAACCTGCGCGGCACGCTCGGGGTCGCGCTCAAGTTCGGGCTGGTGTTGTTCAACGCGGACTACAACTACAACGTTTCGACCGGCTACCACGCGGTGTCGGCCGGGGTGAGCGCCAGTCTGCGCTAGCCGGCCGGGCGCGGCTGGTCAGGGCCGGCGGAGCGAGGCGAGCAGGGTGTAGAGGAACAGCTTGCGGTTGACGTTCAGCCGGGTCTCGCCGAGCCGCTCGTTGACGTAGCGGATCGCCCGGCGGAGGTAGTCGTCGGGCAGGGTGGCCGCCCGGCGCTGGAGGTCCGGGTTGGCCGCGGCGTAGCAGGTGGGCAGGCCGTGCCGGACCCGGAGCGTCTGGTCGAGCAGGAACAGGAACGAGCCGGTGACGGTGGTGAGCGAAGCGCCGGCCAGCCGGTCGAGGGTTTCGCTGACCTGGCCCGCCCCGCGCCCGGGGTTGCAGAAGAATTCGACCACCGCAGGCGAGAGGTAGTCGTCCGGGCTCTCGAGGAAGCGGAGCGCCCGGCCGGGCGAGCCGTTGGCGATTTCCGCGGCGAGCGCGGCGGCTTCAGGCCCGGCCCCGTGAGTTGCCACCAGCCATTGCCGGATGTCCTCGGCCCGGACCGCCGGGAAGCGGACCAGCCGGCAGCGGGAACGGACGGTATCCAGGAGCATGCTCGGGGCGCTGGTGGTGAGCACCAGCGTGCTCTGCTGCTGGGGCTCCTCGAGCGTCTTGAGGAACGCGTTGGCCGCCTCCGCGGTCATCCGTTCCGCGTGCAGGACGATGAAGAACCGGCGCCGAGCGCCGAACGGCGGCCGGGCCATTTCGTGCCGGACCCAGCGGACCGCCTCGATCGGGATGGCGAGCGCGGGGTCGAGCGGCGGGGCCTGGCGGTCCGGGCCGTAGGCGGGCGTCTGCTCGACAATCGCGGCCATCCGGCTGGCGACTTCGTCCTCTTCCGCCCGGTCCTTTTTGCGCGCCCGCCGCGCGGGCGGGAAGAGCAGCCGGACGTCCGGGTGGTTGAGCGCGGCGATCGTCCGGCAGGCCCGGCATTCGCCGCAGGGGCGTTCGCCCGGTTCGGCCAGGCAGTTGGCCGCCCGGGCGAGCCGGAGCGCGATGGTGCGCTTGCCGCTGCTTTCCGGGCCGGCGAAGAGCAGGGGCGGCAGGTCTTCCCGGGCGAGGAATGCGGCCAGTACGCGGCAGGCTGATTCGCGCCCGATGAGCCCGGCGGCGAGCCGGCCGGCGGCGCCGTCCGGCCCGGTCAGGGCTGAAGCCATTGGAGCGGGTCCACCGGCTGGCCGCCGCGCCGGAGTTCGAAATGGAGGTAGTCGCGGGTCTTGCCGACCGTCGCGCCGGCGACCAGTTCCGAACCGACCGTCACCGAGATTTCGTCGAGGTTGCCGTAGAGGGTGTAGAAGCCGCCGTTGTGGTCGAGGATGACCAGCCGGCCGTAACCGAGGAACTGGTCGGCGTACACGACCTTGCCGTCGTGAATCGCGGCGGCCGCGGTGCCGGGCCGGGTGTCGATGTCGACGCCCCGGTTGGCGGTGGTGGTGCGGTAGCGGGGATGGACCCTGGTGCCGTACCCGGCCACGATCTCGCCCCGGGCGGGCCAGGGCAGTCCGCCCTTGTTGAGGGCGAAATGATGGTTCTCGTCCGGCTGCTGGAGCTCGTCGCGCTGTTGCTCGAGTGTGCGGATGAGTTCCTGCAGGCGTTCGACCGAGGCGGCGAGCTCGCCCGCGACTTTTTGCTGGGCGGCCTGCTCGGAGCGGAGCCGGCGCAGGAGCGCGTCCTCGCTCTGTCGGGCGGTCTCGAGCCGGCGCTCTTCCCGGACCCGCTCTTCCCGGACCCGCTCGAGTTCGGCGCGGGCGTTGACTTGCTCCGCGCGGCGGGCGGCCAGTTCGGACTTCAGCGCGGCGAGTTCGCCCGCGAGTCGGCGGTCGGTGCGGGCCAGCCAGCGGAGGTAGAACACTCGGCGGTAGAGCCGGCCGGGCGAGCCGGCGTCCAGCACCGCCTGCAGGGGCAGCAGCCGGCCGTACTTGTAGAGCGTGACCAGGCGTCGGTTGAGCTCGGCCTTGCGGGCTTCGAGCCGGGCCGAGGCCTGTTCGATGGCGCGGGTGGCTTCCGCGACCTCCGCGGTCCGGGCCTCGACCTGGCCGGAGAGCTGGGTGATGAACCGCCGGGCGACCGAGATTTCCTCGCGCAGGTCTTCGAGCCTTCCGAGGCTGGTGGATTCCGCCCGGGACAGGCCGGTCAGCCGTTGGCGGAGGTCTTCGAGGTCCCGGCGGGTGCGGGCGAGCTCGGCCTGGCGCTCGGCGATGCGGCCGTCAAGCTGCCTGACGGTCAGCGTGCCGCAGGTCAGCGCGAGGCAGAGCAGCAGGCTCACCGGTCCAGCCGTCCGAGGGCGAAGAGCGAGCCCGAAAGCCCGAGCGCGAGCCCGACTGCGGCGCCCGCGGCCAGCAGCGGGCCGAGCGGCACCGGGAAGGGCATCAGCAGCGCGCGGGCGACCATCAGCAGGAGCAGCAGCAGCAGCGCGGCGGCCAGTCCGCCGAGCAGGCCCTGCAGGCAGCCTTCGATGACGAAGGGCAGCCGGACCGCGGCCCGGGTCGCGCCGACGAGTTCCATGATTTCGATCTCGCGCTCGCGGACGCGCAGCGATGATTCGACCGTCTGGAACGCGATGAACATCACCGCCAGCGAGGAGATGACGATGACCGCGGCGGTGGTCCCAATCAGCACCCGGAGCAGGCGGCCGAGCCGGGCCAGCGTCTCGCTGCCGGACCAGACCTCGGCGACCCCGGGAAGCAGCGCCAGCTTGCGCTCGATGTCCGCCAGCTCGGCCGGGCCGGCCGCGCCGGGCGCGAGCGTGACCCGGATGGATGCGGGCAGGGGGTTGGTCTCGAGCACCGCCAGCACGGTTGAGTCCGCGTCGAGCTCCCCGCGGAGTTCGTCGAGCGCCTCCTCGCGCGAGACGTAGCGGGTGGCGGCGACGCCGGAGATGCGGGCGATGCGGGGTGCGAGCAGGGGCGGGTCCGCATCCGGTTCGAGGAATACCTGGACCTCGATCTGCCGGCGGGCGGCGCCGGTGAGGTTCGCCAGCCCGACCGCGGCGAGGACGAACATGCCGAGCAGGGTCAGGCAGACCGCCTGGATCGTGGTCGCCATCGCGAACCCGGCCCGGTGGCGGGAAATCGAGCGCCAGGTGTCCTGCAGCAGCCAGCTAATCCTCATCCCGCACCACCCTTCCCGCGTCGAGCGTGACACAGCGCCGGCGCGAACCAAGCGCCAGGTCGGCGTTGTGGGTCGCCATCACCACCGTCGTGCCGCGGTAGTTGAAGTCCTTGAGGATGTTGAGAATGTCGGCGGAGCCGCGCGGGTCGATGTTGCCGGTCGGCTCGTCGGCGAGGATGAGCTCCGGCTCTTTGACGAACGCCCGGGCGATGGACACTTTCTGTTGCTCGCCGCCGGAGAGCTCGTCGGGGTAGGCGTCCCGACGGTGGATGATGCCGAGGCGGGTCATTGTCTCGTGGACCCGGCCCGGGATGAGTTCCGGGCTGGTGCCGACCGCCCGGAGCACGAATTCGAGGTTGCCGGCCGCGGTCCGGTCGGCCAGCAGTTTGAAGTCCTGGAAGATGATGCCGATGCGCTTCCTGAGTTCGGGCAGCCGGCGTGGGGGCAGGTTGGGTACGTCCTGGCCGAGCACCCGGACCGTGCCCGAGTCGGGCCGGTCCGCGCCGTAGAGCAGGCGGAGCAGCGTGCTCTTGCCGGCGCCGGTCGCGCCGAGGATGAACACGAAGTCGCCGCGCTCGACCCGGAAGCTGCATTCGGTGAGCGCCGGCCAGGAGCCGCCGTAGAGCCGGGAGACTTCCTCGACCTCGATGGCCGGGGTCGTATCCGCGGAGAGTTCGGGGCCGGCCGGCCCGGTCGCGCGGGGCTCGCCGGTTGTCGGGGTCATTTGACGTACCACTTCAGCAGGTAGTAGCAGGCCATGATACCATCCTTCGGGCCGATTTTCTTGCCCTCGGTCCGCGCCCGGTAGCGGACCGGGACTTCCCGGATCCGCACCCGGCGGCGCATGAGCTTGGCGGTGATCTCCGGCTCAATCTCGAAGCGGTCGGCGGTCAGGTCGAGCGACTGGAACAGCGGCCGGCGGATGACCTTGTAGCAGGTCTCCATGTCGCTGACCCGCCCGCCGAACAGGGCGTTGGTGAGCAGGGTCAGGAAGCGGTTCGCGAGCAGGCTGAGCGGCAGGAAGCGGTTGGGCGGGCCATCGCGCCGGAAGCGCGAGCCGTATACTGCCTGGACCGCCGGGTCGGCGAACGGCGCGAGCAGGCGTGGGTAGTCGCCGGGGTCGTACTCGAGGTCCGCGTCCTGGATGACGACGACCTCGCCGATGGCGCGGGCCAGCCCGGTCCGGATCGCGGCGCCCTTGCCGCGGTTGGTGTCGTGGTCGAACACGCGCACGCCGGGCAGGCGGGCCAGAACCTCGCCGGTGCCGTCGGTCGAATGGTCGTTGACGATGATCAGTTCCTTCTCGACCGGGACCGCCCGGACCCGGGCCACCAGTTCCGCAACCGAGCCGGCTTCGTTGTAGACCGGGATGATGACCGAGAGTTTCACGGGCAGGCGCATGCCTCTTCGAGCGCGACCGGCGTGCCGCCGGCGCGGGCGGATTCCTGGAGGGCTTCGATGACCGCGACCACCCGGGCGCCGAGACGGTCGTCGGCCAGCGGCTGCTGCCGGGTCCGGCAACAGTGGATGAAATCGCGGCAGAGCGCGGTCAGCGGGGGCGGGTCCGCGGGCTGGAGTTCATCCAGCTCGAGCTCGCCGGCGGTGCCCCGGACGGTGAGCCGGCGCTCGGGCGGGCCGGCGTGCCAGGCGAGCCGGGCATCGAACCGTGTCTCACCGCATTCGAGCCGGAACCGGGCCTGCCGGTCGTCGCGTTCCGCGCTGACCTGCCCGGGCGGGCCGAACAGCGCGACGGCCAGCGCGACCGAATGCGGGGCGAGGTCCCAGAGCAGATCGCTGCCCGGGATGCCGCGCGAGGTGCGGAC
>JAWOIB010000155.1:0-5007 GCA_046484845.1 bacterium | reverse complement strand
TCGAGCCGCTGACCGACCTGCTCCGGGCCGATATCTGGTGGGCAAGGGATAACAGCGACAACGGCGCGAGCTGGCGGGTGCCGGACCGGCTGACCGACCCGGATTCCAGCTCCAAACGCTTCCCGGCGGTGATGGATTACCTGAGCGAAGACACCCTGCGCGTTTTCTACCTGATTGACTCGGTGGCCGGGTTCCACGTCCAGGGCCAGGGCCCGGCGACCCGGAACCCGGTCGTGGTCCAGCACGTGCCGATTGCCTGCGGCGCGGTCTCCGGCCCGGAGCCGCTCCGGCCGATGCCGGTGCCCGGCCCGACCATCATCCGCGGCAGTCTGAGGCTCGCGGGCTTGGGACACGATCCCGGTTCGGAGAACCGAAGCGGGTCATGTCCCGCGCTCCTGCTGGACATCTCCGGCCGCAAGGTGATGGAGCTTCAGCTCGGCGACAACGATGTCCGGCATCTCAGCCCGGGGGTGTACTTCATCCGGGCAGAGGGTTCAAGGGGGCAAAGAGCCGAGGGGTCGAGTGCGAAGGTCGTGATTAAGCGGTAGGAGGGAATGATGAACCGCACCGTCATGGTCTCTGTCGTCCTTGCTCTCGCCGTACCCGGTCTGTCATGGACGATCTGGAGTCCGGCGGGCCCGGCTCGACAACCGGCGTTGTGCGGGGCAATCAGCTCGACCGCATCCCGGGTAATGCTGGTCGTGTCCCGGCAGGATAACCGGCTCATTCTTCGCCGCTCTACCGACCTCGGGGTAAGCTGGGATGTGCTTTCGGACTCCCTTGGCTTCCGGCCTGATGCCATTATGTTCGCCCCTTCCGGGGACAGCATAGTCTATGCCGCGGCCGGCCGAATTTACTGGAGTACGGACCAGGGCGAAACCTGGTCCCGACTTACTACCCCGGAGCATACATGGTACTCGAGCCTCGCGGCCGTGCCATCCGAACCGAACGAAGTCTGGTGCGCAGGTACGGTGAGAACTGAAGGCGGCGACCGTGCCGCTTTCGGCCGGAGCACCGACCACGGCGCAACCTGGAGCTTCACTCTGTGCGATACGAACCGCTCCTTCGCCTACTCGGTGACCGGGCATCCGACCGATACCGCGCTCGTCTATTGCGGCGGGTGGACGGACGGGCAGCCGGTGCTGTACCGCAGCCGGGACCGAGGGCGCACCTGGACCGCATCCCGGCTTCCGTCCTTGAGCAAAGCTGCCGGCGGGATAATGAGCGCGGAACCGCGCGAAGAACCGACCGGGGGACGATTGCACTCGCTCTATGTCCACCCGACAAGCCCGGACACCATCGTCGCGGCCGTAACCTGGCGCGGGCTCTACTTCACGCCCAACGGCGGGAGAGCATGGGCTCGAGTCGGCACAATGACCGGGATTCGCTCCCTGGTCGGGCCGCCGGAGACACCCGATGCGGTATATGCCGGCTCCGACCGGGCAATCTGGCGCAGTCGGACTGCGGGCGAGCGCTGGACCGAGTTTGATGTCTACAACGGTCCGGTCGGAGTGCTCCTTGCACCGGGAAATGCCGATACCGCCTGGGCCGTAACCGCTGGCGGTGTCCTGCAGACCATTGACGGCTGGAGTTGGGACCCTGTAGCCGTATTTCCGGTCGGACGGGTTACGGCGCTATCCCGGCAAATCGGACAATCGCAGGCACTCTATGCTGCGATCGAGGAAGACGGCGTCTTCCGGCTCGACCTCGCGAGCCGGGAGTGGCACGACTGCGCAGGCTTTCCTGGCAACGACAGCATTGCCGGTCTGGCCGGGATACACCCGGGCGCTGTCTGGGCACTGACTCGCGCCAGACCTGCCTGCATCTGGCGCAGTACCGACCGGGGCGCTAGTTGGACCCCGGCCGACAGTTGGCTTGATACCGGCGGTGCGATTGCGGTCTCTCCGGCCGATTCCCTGCTCATCGGTGCGGTCGGCACCCGGACCGACGAGAGAGCCGGGTCGCAACTGGCCCTGGCGCTTTCGACCGACCGCGGGATGACCTGGAACAGGACCCTGCTCGGCTGCGAACTCGAAGGGCGCGCGCTTGCCATGCACCCGACATCGTCAGGAGAGATGCTCGTGGCCGGGGACTCGGCCGGTACGCCGGTGATGTTCAGGACCACTGATACCGGCGCAAGCTGGCAGCGCGTCGGGGCCGGCCTCGCAGGCACGGTCAACTGCATCTTTTACAATCATGCCATACCCCGGGTCTACTGTGGTACCTCGGACGGATTCTACTACAGCACCAATGGTGGAGCCGACTGGCGACACGACGGGCTTGTCGAGGTCAGGTCTATTGCCGCCGACCGGTTGAACGTGCTGGCTGCGACCCGGAGCGGGGTCTTCATCAACCAGGGGCAAGGCTGGGTCGATTACAGCAGCGGTCTGACTGACCTGGACTCGTATGCAGTCAGCATGGTTTATGACTACGACGGTATCTTTGCCGGGACCGGTAGTGCCGGAGTGTTCATTAGTTTCTACCCCGTTGGCATCAACGAGCCCACCCGGCCTGCATCCCCATCAGCGCTCCGTTTTCCCACCGTCATCCGCGGCAGGCTGAGCCTGCCTGCGGCAGGAATGACCAATGACCGATTCCCAATGACCATGCTCGACGCCACCGGCCGGAAGGTCATGGACCTTCAGCCCGGCGGAAACGACGTCCGGCATCTCGCACCCGGGGTGTATTTTATCCGGACTGCCTTGTGGGAGCGGTCTCCAGACCGCGATTTCGTCCGCAAGGTCATCATCCAGCGGTAGGGCGAGGCTGCGGGCCGGCCGGTTGACAGCCCGGTCACGGGTTCTAGAATGGCTGCGCCATGGTTTACACCGTCACCCTGAACCCCGCGCTCGACCGGACGCTGTTCGTCAACAGCCTGGTTCCCAACGAGTCGAACCGCATCCAGCGCGAGGCCCGGTACGCCGGGGGCAAGGGCATCGACGTCTCACGGGCGCTGGTGGAGATGGACGTCCCGACCGTGGCGCTCGGGCTGGTCGGCGGGTTCGACGGCAAGGAGTTCGAGGGCCGACTGCTGAACGAGGGCGTGGCCTGCGATTTCACCCGGGTGGCGGGCGAGGTGCGGACCAACATCATCATCCACGAGGAGAGCGGCGACCACGAGACCGCGCTGCTGGCGCAGGGCCCGGAGATCGAGCCGGTGGAGCTGATGAGTTTCATCGACCAGCTGGAGCAGTTGAGCGGTGGCAACTTCCTGGTCGCGTCCGGTTCGCTGCCGCGCGGGCTGACGCCGGCGGTGTACCGTCGGGTTATCGGCATCGGCAACGACCGGGGGATGGTGACGGTGCTGGACAGTTCGGGTGAGGCGCTGCGCCAGGGCATCACCGCCCGGCCCAGGATCATCAAGCCCAACCGGAGCGAGCTGGCTGAGCTGGCGGGCGAGGAGTTCCCGGACCTGCCCGCGGTGCTGCGTTTCTGCCGGACGCTGCAGGAGCAGGTGCCGACCATCCTGGTCTCGCTGGGCGCGGAGGGGATGCTGCTGGTCGAGTCCGGGCAGGGCCGGCTGGCGGTGCCGCCGAAGGTCGAGGTGAAGAGCACGGTCGGGGCCGGGGATTGCGCGGTCGCCGGGTTCGTGGCCGGGCTGAGCACGGGCGAGTCGCCGGACGACTGCCTGCGCCGGGCGGTGGCGGCCGGGACCGCGGCCACCCTGACCCCGGGCACCGGCATCTGCTGCAAGTCGGACATCAAGCGGTTGATGCAGGAAATCAAACTGTCCGGGGTCGAGGCGTGAAGCTGGTCCCGGGCCGGGAGCTGCTGGCCGAGGCCGCGGCCGGCGGCTACGCGCTGGGCGCGTTTAATTTCAGCAACCTGGAGTTCCTGCAGGCGATCGTGGCGGCCGCGACCGAGACGAGGACCCCGGTGTTGTTGTGTACGAGCGAGGGTGCGGTCAAGTACGCCGGGCTGGCGAACATCGTCGCGCTGGCCCGGGCCGCGGCCGAGTCCTGCCCGGTGCCGCTCTGCCTGCACCTGGACCACGGCCAGGACCTGGAGCTGGTCCGGGCCTGCATCGAGGCGGGGTACACCTCGGTGATGATTGACGCCTCGGAGTTGCCGTTCGAGGAGAACGTCGTCAAGACCGCGGCGGTGGTGGAGATGGCCCGCCCCCGGGGCGTGTCGGTCGAGGCGGAGCTGGGCCGGCTGGTCGGCATCGAGGATTCGGTCCGGGTGGAGGAGCGGGACGCGGTGCTGGTTGACCCGGGGCAGGCGGGCGATTTCGTCCGTCGGACCGGGGTGGATTCGCTCGCGCCCGCGGTCGGCACCGCCCACGGCGCGTTCAAGTTCAAGGGTGAGCCGAAGCTGGACATCGAGCGGCTGGAGCGGGTCCGCGAGGCCACCGGCGGTCTGCCGCTGGTGCTGCACGGGGCTTCGAGCGTGCCGGCGGCGGTGCTCGAGGCCTGCCGGCAGGCCGGGGTGGAGCTGCCGGGCGCGAAGGGCGTGCCCGAGGACCAGCTCCGCGCCGCAATCCGGGCCGGGGTGCGGAAGGTGAACACCGACACCGACCTCCGGATGGCGTTCCTGGCCGCGGTGCGCTCGACCATCACCGGCCGGCCGGGCGAGATTGACCCGCGCCGGTACCTCGGGCCGGGCCGGGAGGCGGTCCGGGAGCTGGTCCGGGACCGGGTCCGGCTGCTCCGGGAGCCGGCTTGACCGGGCCGACCCCGAAACCCCGACGCCGGCCGCCGGGCAGTACGCTGCTTGCCCGGGTCCGGCGGCGCATCGCCCGTTCCGAGAGCGTGATGGCGCTGACCGGCGCCGGGCTGTCCGCGGAGTCCGGCCTCACCGGGTTCGCGGCCGACGGTAGCGACATCCCGCCGGAGTACGCCGCGCTCGAGTCGTTCCGCGAGGACCCGGTCTGGATCTGGCAGTGGTACGACGCCCGGCGGCAGGAGGTCGCCCGGGCCGAGCCGAACCCGGGCCATTACGCGCTGGCCCGGCTGGAGGCCGCGGGCAAGAACGTTTTCATCGTCACCCGAAACCTGGACGACCTGC
>JAWOIB010000093.1:0-13216 GCA_046484845.1 bacterium | reverse complement strand
GACACGTCCAGCCCCGCCTGGCGCTTCTGGCGGCCCAGTGCCCCCATAACCAGAGGAGCCAGCAGAGGGAGCAGACTCGAGACAGCCTTGGTGTCCAAGCCCGTTTGCTTGGCGACTTCCGCTTCTACCGCTGGCCGCCGGGGACCCAGGGCGTGTTTCAGGATGCCCTCGACTACGCCCGGGAGCTCTGGAAGCTGACCAACCGGGTCAGCGGCGACTCGGCGGTCGGCGAAGCCGCGGCCCTGGCCGCCAAATGGCTCGCCCGGGGCCTATCGGCCGACATCCTGCACCGCGTTGCCTACGAAGTGTTCAGCATCCGGCTGGGCGACTGACGGCCGGGACGCAGCTCATCCGGGCAGAGGGGCCAAGCGTTCAAGGGGTCGAGGGTCGAAGTGCGAAGGTCGTGATTCAGCAGGACCCTGCCACTTTCCGTCCATACAGCCGGGCGGCAGGCCGATGGCCTGCCGCCCGGGTTGTTTCTTATCCGGCCGCTACTCGAGTACCGTCACCCGCGCGGTCTGGACCCGGTCGTCGGTCGCCAGCCGGACGAAGTACGTCCCGGCCGGGATGCCGTCGGTACTGAACGACCAACTGCAGTCCCCGGCCGCCAGCCGCCGCTCGCCGAGGTCCGCGACCAACCTGCCGGTATGGTCGAACAGCGCCGCCCGCGCGCCAACCGGTCCGGACGCCGCAAACTCCAGCCGCGCCAGGCCCCGCGCCACGCTCGGTACAACCTTCAACCCGGCCCGCGCCGGCCCGGTCCAGACCGGACCAGAAACCCCGGTGAAGAAATCGGTCCGGAATACCGACCCGCCCTCGGTCCCCGCAAACAGCATCGGCTCCGTCCCGCCCCGCAGACCCAGCGACAGCACCCGCAGGTTAGTCAGACCCTCGTTCATCGGGGTCCAACTCGCCCCGCCGTCCGTCGTCACATGCACGCCCGACCCGTACGTCCCCGCGTACACTTTCTGCGGGTCTGCCGCGTCGATCGCCAGCGCCCGCGTCTGCGTCGTCAGCCCGGTGCCCGACCAACTCGCGCCCGCGTCCGTGGACTTGAACACCCCGCTGCCCGACCCGGCGTAGAGCACCTGCGAGTTGCTCGGCGCGAGCGCCAGCTCCCAGATCTTACCGGCCAGCCCGGCCCGGCTCGAGGTCCAGCTCTGCCCGAGGTCGGTGGTGATGTACAGCGCCGGGTGGCTGTAGTTGGAATCGCCCGCAATATAGACCCGCATCGAGTCAACCGGGTCGAACACGATGGACCAGCCGTAGGTCGCGGTAACTATCGTGTCGCGCGCCCAGGTCGCCGCGCCGTCCGTGGTCCGCGACACCGCCAGGTTGTACTTGCTGTTGTAGTAGAATCCCCCGGTCGCAAAGATGATGTCCGGGTTGTGGGGGGAAACCTGGACGTCACCGCCGGTGCTCATCCAGCCGTCGATCTTCTGCCAACTGGCTCCGCCAGTGGTGCTCCTGAAGAGCTCGGCGGCCCCTCAGCCCGAACCTTCGAGCATGTACATCCGGTCCCGGTCCGCCGGGTCGAGCGCGATGTTGCAGACCGCGCCGCAGCCTGAGGGCCGCACCTGCGGCAACCAGTTTCTGCCCGCGTCGGTGGACTTGAACCAGACATTATCGACAAGCTCGACATACACCGTCGCCGGGTCGTGCAGCGACATCGTCACGACCGGGACCCGGCCCATCACTATGCCGTTATTCGCCGCCTGCCAGGTCGCGCCGTAGTCGGCGGACTTGAACATCCCGGCGGTCGAGCCGGCGTACGCCGCCCCGTTCTCTCCCGGCACGACCAGCACCGTCCTGAGCGCGGTCCCGCTCAGCCCCGTTCCCGCGGTCCAGGTCAGGCCCGCATCGGTCGAGCGGTAAACCGTGTTGTATGCCGCAGAGTACATGATGCTCGGGTTGTCCGGGGCCGCAACAATCTGGTAGTTATAGATGCCGGTGCTCTGGCGGATCCAGGTCTGGCCGCGGTCGATCGAGCGACAGACCCCGTTGATGGTGCCGGCGAACACGGTGTTGTGGTCAGCCGGGCTGACGTAGATGGAATAGACGTAGGAGTAGTTGGCCGGAAACTCGTGCCGGGTCCAGGTCGAGCCGCAGTCGGTCGAACGGTACAGCGCGGTCCGGCCATCCACGTACCCGCCGATATAGACGGTGGTCGTGTCCACCGGGTCGATCGCAACTGCGTAGATTGTGCTGGACGCAAACGTATCGATCTGCGTCGTCGCCCAGGTCAGCCCGCCGTCCGTGCTCTTGGTCGAGGTTACCCGCCAGGCGGAACCGTCATAACGGTACGTGGGCACGTAGATGACGTCCGGATTCAACGGGTTAACCGCGATGTCATTGCCGTTGTTGTTCGAGCCGAGCGAATGAGTGGTCCAGGTCGTTCCGCCGTTAGTGGTGCGCTGGAACTGAGAGCTGACGACGCCGTACATGATGTTCGGGTCGGTCGGGTGCACCGCCATCTTCCGCGGGTAGTTTGTAAGGTTCGCACCCCACATCTCCCAGCTCGCCCCGCTGTCGGTGGACCTGAGCAAGGGGAAACTGGTGTTCGTCGAGGCCACGTATATCGATGGCGAGCCGCCGGCCGAGACCGCGCCCGAGTAGATCGCGCCTCCCTCCGGCCCCATACTCATCCAGTCCGCGCGCGCGGACGCGAACAGGACAAGCAAGGCGCCGACCGTGATTAGTGCCTTCAGCGCTTTCATTGGACTCCTTTGCTCCACCCGGGAGCTTCACCGCAGACTTGTTCGCAACCATCCAGCCGCGATTCCGACTGGCAGGAAAGTCTAGCTGACCGCGAATCGCGAGTCAACGCCCGCGCCACCACCCTGCTGCCCGGCGCCCCTTCTTGACTATCCCGGGCCGTGAACTAACATTTTCCGGATGGTGAATCCTACCCCCGGGGCCGCGAACCGCCGACCCGCCCTGTCCGGCCGCGTGCCGGTGCTGCCCGCCCTGCTCGCCCTGCTGTTGACGTCCGCCCCGGGCAGTCCTTCCGCCCTGCTCACCCCACCCTTCAGCCACACGCTGGGCTTCCAGCGCATCGGGCGGTACTACCTGCGCCTCTACCTCGGTTCCGGGTTCCGGGTAGACGACCCACAGGGCATGTGCGGCGCGAAGATGACCGAAGAGGACGACCCGACCACCAGCCGCGACGACCACATCCTGACGCTCTTCGGCGTGAACTCCGGCACCGGCCAGATCGTCTACAACGTGAAACTGCTGGAACCCCGCATCTACGGATCTGAAGGCCCGGGCACGGGCGAGTTCCGCCAGCCGCACGGCATCGCCTGCAATCCCGAAGGCGACGTGTACGTCGCGGACACCGGCAACGACCGTCTGGTCAGGTTGCGCTATGCAGGCGGCCGGCTGGTGTGGGTCTCCGTCCCGGACGCGGCACTGGCCGCGCCCCGGGACGTGGCGCTGGATTCACGGAACCGGGTCTATGTGACGGAGTACGGCGCGGACCGGGTAGTGGTGCTCGATTCGTCCGGCGCCCGCCTCGCCGCCTGGTCCGGCGAGCTGGACCGCCCGACCGGCATCGCGGTCATCGACCAGGCCGCGCCCTACAATCAGTATGGGACCGACGCCGCGGTGGTGGTGGACCGCGACGGTCGGCGCCTGAGCCTTTTTTCGCTCGACGGACGACTCCGCCGCCAGGTGGATATCCGGCGGCTGGGACTGACCGAGGGCGAGTTCTCGTACGCGGCGTTCGACCGCCACGGCAATTGCTACGTGACCGACCAGCTGGCCGACCAGGTCCACGTGTTCGACCCGGAGCTGGCTCACATCGTATCGTTCGGTGACGATTCACGGTTCAATTCGCCGCGCGGCATCCTGCTTTGGCGCCGGTTCGGGCAGTTGTTCGTAAACGAGGCGGAGGGCGGGCAATACTACTGGGTCGGGCTCGACGGGTACCTCATCGGCTGTTACCCTGCAGAGTTCGATTCCCGCCGCCCGGGCACGACCATCGCGCTGTACGTCACCGGGGTCGCGGACATCGAGGTCCACGTCACCGATGCGGCCGGCCGGCTGGTCCGGGCACTCACCCCGCCGCACGACCAGCGCCCGGGCGAGGTGCTGATTGTCTGGGACGGGCTGGACGATCGGGGCGCGCTGGTGCCGGTCGGTGAGTACCAAGTCCACGCGGTCATCAGACCGACCTACAGCACACCCCGCCGCATCCACAAGAAGGAACTTGCCGGCACCGTCCGGCGCGTGGCGGACCGATGAACCGCCCCCGCGCCCGCGGTCAAGGAGGGTCTATGTACCTGAGAAGAATCGCCCTGCTCGCCGCCGTCCTGACCGCGGCCGCGTCCGCGACCTGGTATGCCGGCGATTTCGAGCAGTTGGGAACCTCCGCCCGCGCCATTGGCATGGGCGGGACCGCGGTCACCACCGCGGACGGCCCGGCCGCCATCTACTACAACCCGGCCCGGGCAGTCCTCGCCGGCCGGCGCGGCCTGCTGTTCCTGCATTCCGAGGACTGGGGCGGGCTCGTCAAGCACAATTTCCTGGGCGCGGCCTTCCCGTCCGGCACGCAGTCGTTCGGGGTCGCGGTACTGCACAACGGCATCCCGGGTATCAAGCTGACCGCCCTGCCTGATTCGACCCGGCCGCCCGGGCCGGACAACCGGCCCTATGTCGTCCGGGTGGTGAGCGCCAACCAGTTTGTCGGCTACGTGAACTACGCCCGGGCCCTGCTGCCGGAACTCGCGGTCGGCGGCAACGCCAAGTTCATCTACCAGGACCTCGGGGTAGGGAGCTGTTTCGGAATGGGACTGGACCTCGGTCTGCTCGTCCGGCCCGGCGCGGGCATCGAGGTCGGCCTGCGCGCCCGCAACGCCTCGCTCTCGCCGCTGTTCTGGAGCTCCGGCACCCGGGAAGTGATAACGCCCCGCCTGGCGCTCGGCGTCGGCCGGACATTCCGCTTCGGGCAGGACGCGCTGGTGCTTGCGGTAGAAACCGAGGGCAGCCCGGCGGAGCGTGACCTGGCCTGGAACGCCGGCGCGGAGTATGCGTTCCGCAACACGCTGTTCGGACGCGCCGGCCTCCACCAGTCCAACCTGACCTTCGGGCTCGGGCTGCGCTACCGGCGGTTCTACCTCGATTACGGCTACGCCGCCGGCTACGCCGCCGGCTCGCGCGAGCTGGGCAGCGCCCAGCAAATCTCCGGGGGTGTCGAGTTCTAGGGATGGAGCGGGACCGCAAACTCGCCCACTTGGTCGGGTTTGTCATCCCGGTGATCTACTACCTGATTCCCCGGGAACACCACCGGCTGGCGGTCGGGCTGATGGCCGCCTCGACCGCGATCTTCATCACCATCGATTACATCCGACTCCACCTCAACCCGTTCAAGAGCATCTTCGTGGTGCTGTTCGGCTCGATGCTGCGCCGGCGCGAGTTCAACTCGCTCACCGGCGGCAGCTACCTGATGCTGGCCTCGCTAGTGAGCATGGCGGTGTTCGGCGGCGGGTCGTTCGGCATCACCCCCGACCAGGGACGCGGCGTGTTCATCGCGGCCATCACCTTCCTGGTCGTCGGCGACACCCTGGCCGCGTTCGTCGGCATCTCGGTCGGGCGCGTCCGGGTGTTCCGCAAGACCCTCGAGGGCACCACCGCCGGGTTACTGTCCTGCCTCGCGGTCGCCTGGGTGGTCTCGGTCCTGCCCGGGGTTGACCTGCCCCTGTCCGTGGGTATCCTAGGAGCGTTCTCGGCCTCGGCCATCGAGGTCCTGCCGATCGAGGTGAACGACAACGTGGTGGTGCCGATTTTCTCCGGCGCCGTGATGACAATTGCCCTGCAGTTTCTGGGCTAGCGCCGGGCGCTTCGCGCCCGGCACCGGCCGCCTGGCGGCCCTGACACAAGGAAGACGAGGAACTACCGTCCTCACAACCCCGCGCCCCGCGCGGACCGCCCGGCGTAAGGCCGCCGGGCCAATGGAGGCTACTTGAAGAACCTGCTGATGCTCACGCTCGGTGCGGCGCTGACCGCTTCGGTCGCCGCCGGACCGGTTCCCGACAGCCTGTACCGGCTCTATGCCACTCGCGATTTCGCCGGCGCGGAACTGGTACTGGCACAGCTCGGCGAGCAGGCCCGGCCCGCGGACCTCTTCGCGGTCCGGCTCGAACAGGCCGACTTCCTGCTCGACAAGCAGGGCGATTATGCCGCGGCCGAGGCGATTTACCGGCGGTTGCTGGACGAGTTCCCGAAGGCCCCCCAGCGGCCGGAACTCGGCTACCGGCTGGCGCTCGCCCTCGAACTCCAGGAGAAGTATCTCGACGCCGCCCAGCAGTACGAAATCGTCGCCACCCGGCACATGGACTCGCGCTTCGGCGAGGACGCGCTCGACGCGATCGAGCGCTGCTTCCGCAAGAACTACCAGGACCGGGTCGCGTACGTCGACGGCTACCCGCTGACCCGCATCGAGCTCGACGACCGTATCAGCCGCAACCCGGCCGGCTACGAGCCGTTCGAACGCAAGGAATTCCTGCTTGACACGATGGTCGACAACCGCCTGCTCTACCGGGCCGCGCTCGACGCCGGCCTGATGGCCGACCCGGATTTCGCCGAGCCCTACTGGGACATGCGCAACCGCTACGTGTTCGAGCAGTGGCACGCCCGGACCGTCACCGCTCACGCCGAGCCGACCGAACGCAACCTCCGGGACGCCTACAATCGGGAGAAATCTACCCGGTTCACGACCCCGGAAAAGGTCCACGGCTGGCGGCTGGTCGTACCCGACCGCGCGCTGGCCGACTCCCTCCGCCGGCTCCTGCTCGGCGCGGACGCGGTGCCCTGGGAGACGCTCGCCGCCCGCTTCTCGACCGCCCCGGACAAGGACCGCGGCGGGGACCTCGGGCTGTTCGCACGCGGCACCCGTGACAAGGCAATCGAGGACGCCGCGTTCCGGCTCAAGCCCGGCCAGGTGAGCCGGGCGGTGCCGCTCGACACCGGCTGGGCGCTTGTCCGCGTCACCGAACGCACCCCGCGCAAGGTCACGCCCTACGCCGAGGCCCGCAACCAGCTCGTGGCCCAGGTCCGCCAGCGCAAGACCGAGGAGCTCTACGACCAGCGCACCGCGGAGCTGACCGCCGCGGCCGGCATCGAAATCGACACCGCCGCGCTCGACGAGGGCCGGGACATCATCGGCAGTGTTGACGGCGTGACCATCACCAGCGAACTGCTGGCGAAGCGCCTGGAGCAGATTCCCGTGTTCTTCCGGGCCCAGTTCCAGACCCCGGAAGGCATCCGCCGCATCCTCGAGCAGTTCGTGCTCGAACAGCTCATCCTCAAGGACGCCGAGGCGAACCACGACTGGCTGGCGAACGGGGCGGTTGACCGCATCCTCGACCGCCGGTCCCGGATGCTCGTTGACCACTACACCCGCCGGATGACCATCGACAACGTGACCATTGACACTGCCGAGGTCAGGGCGGAGTACCGCGCCACGCTCGAAGAACACAAGGTCCCGGCGCGGGTCCGCGCCCGCGAAATCGTCGCCCCCACCCGGCCGCGGGCCGAACTGCTCCGCCGCTGGGCGGTCAGCGGCAGTCTGCCCGAACTCGTGTCCGGCCGGGCGCTGCTGCTCGCCGGCGCGGATGACGACATTCTCGCGGAGCTCGCCGGCACCGAGGACCCGGACGCGCTGGTCACCGGTTACGGCTTCACCGAGGCGCCCCGGGCGGTGCTCCCCGGCACCCCGACGCTGCGCATCGGCAATCGGCTCCTGCCGGACATGACCCGGCGCTGCCCGGTGGCCGGCCCGTACGCGGGCACCGGCGCATTCGGCATGGCCTTCAACGACGTTTCGCCGGCCGATACCATCTTCCTCCCCACCCTGCTCCACGCCCGGGACGGCAAGGAACTGGCCGCGCTGTTCAACACCGCGCCGGAGTACGACCAGGCCGGGACCGTGCTCGTGGACGAGAACCGGCTGGGCGCGTACGTCGGATTTGAGCGGCCGCTCGCCGCGGCCGCGTACCGGGAACTGCTCGCCACCGCCGAAGGCGAACTCGCGGCCCCGCTGGCGACCGATGACGGCCGGCTGCATGTCAGAATCACCGGCCGGGAGGCAGCCGCACCGGCCGAGTTCGAAGAAATCGCCCGGCGCTTCTCTTCCGCGGCCAGCCGTCATTCCGGCGGCGACCTGTCCTGGTTCGAACGGGACGACGAGTCCCGCGACCAGCAGGTCATCGAAGCCGCGTTCCGGCTTGGCGCGGGCAGCATCTCCCCGCTCATCCGGGTCAATGACTCCACCTGGGCCTTCATCAAGGTCGAGGAAAAGCAGGCGGCCTACACCCGCCCGTTCGACGAGGTCGCGGCCGGGCTGGAGAGCAAACTGCGCACCCGCGAATCCGAGCGACTGCGCGGCGAACTCCTGACCGGCCTGCGGGCCACGGCGAACATCGAGAAGCTGATGAAACCGGAGGACTTCATCTTCGACACTGGCGAAGACGAACCCCTGCCGGATGCCGCGGGCGGCGACGCGACGGATGAATAGCCCGGTGTCGGGCTGACGCCGGTGCCCGAGCTTCGGAAAGACCCGGTGCTCGGGCGCTGGGTCATCATCTCGACCGAGCGCGCCAAGCGACCGACGGATTTTGCCCCGCCGGCGGGCCCCGCGGCCGGTGGTAAAACCTGCCCGTTCTGCCCGGGCAACGAGGCGATGACCCCGCCCGAGGTCCTGCGCCTGGAGCGCGACGGCCGCTGGCAGGTCAGGGTCGTGCCGAACCGCTTCCCGGCGCTGGTCCCGGACGGCGAGACCGGCCGACAAGGCGTGGGCATCTACGACCGGATGAACGGCATCGGCGCCCATGAAGTCGTCATCGAGACGCCGGACCACGCCCAACGCCTGGGCGACCTGTCCCCGGCCGATGTCGAACTGGTCCTGCGCGCGATTCGCGACCGTGCGCTCGACCTCGGCCGGGACCCGCGCATCCGGTACATCATGGCTTTCAAGAATGAAGGCGCGGGCGCGGGTGCCTCGCTCGCCCACAGCCATTGCCAGCTCATTGCCACCCCGATCATCCCGGTACTGGTCAAGGAAGAGCTGGCCGGGGCCAGGCGCTACCACGAATTCCGCGGCCGCTGCGTGTACTGCGATATGGTCCGCCAGGAACTCGACGAGCAGACCCGGCTGGTGGCCACGGGCGACCGCTTCGTCGCGTTCGCGCCCTTCGCCCCGCGCTTCCCGTTCGAGACCTGGCTGGTCGCGCGCGAGCATTTCACCAGTTGGGACTCGCTCACCGACGAGCGCCTTGCCGACCTCGCCCGGACTCTGAAGGACGTCCTGGAACGACTCGGCCGGGCGCTGGGCAGGCCGGACTACAACTTCGTCCTCCACCCCGGGCCGCGCAGCGCATCCGGCACCCAGCACTACCACTTCCACCTCGAACTCCTGCCCAAGCTCAGCAAGATCGCCGGGTTCGAAGTCGGCACCGGGTTCTACATCAACCCGGTCGCGCCCGAGGACGCGGCCCGCTACCTCCGGGAGGCCTGATGAGAATCGTCCACGTTGCATCCGAAGTCGCACCCTTCTCCAAGACCGGCGGGCTGGCCGATGTCACCGGTTCCCTGCCCGCCGCGCTCGCCCGCGTCGGCGTGGAGGTCACGGTCATCTCCCCGGCTTACCGCTCGACCCGCGCGGCCGACATCGGGCTCGAAACCGCCGCGGTGCTCAACATCACCGGCGCCACGACCCGCCGGGCCACCCTGTTCAACGGCCGGCTGGACGGGGTCCGCCACCTGCTCGTTGACTGCCCGGAATACTTCGACCGTCCCGGCCTGTACGGCGAAGCCGGCACCGACTACCCGGACAATGCCGGGCGCTTCCTCTTCCTCTGCCGGGCCGCCCTGGCCGCAATCGCCGAACTGAAGCTGACGCCCGACATCATCCACTGCCACGACTGGCAGACCGGCCTGCTCCCCCTGCTCGCCGGTGCGGGTCCGGCCCGGCCCGCCACCGTGTTCACCATTCACAACCTCGGTTACCAGGGCATCTTCCCGGCCGAGGTGTTCCCGACTCTGGGCCTGCCGGAACGCCACCGGGCCCCGGACAGCCTGGAGTACTTCGGAAAGGTGAGCTTCCTCAAGGCCGGGCTGGTTCACGCCGACCGGCTGACGACCGTCAGCCCGACCTATGCCCGGGAGATCCAGGGACCGGAACTCGGTTTCGGGATGGACCCGATCCTCCGCGCCCGGGCGGAGTTCTTGAGCGGCATCCTCAACGGCATCGACACCGGGTACTGGAACCCCGAGACCGACCCGCACCTGCCCTCGCGCTACTCCGCGGACCGGCCCGGAGGCAAGGCGGCCAGCGCCGCGGCGCTGGCCGAAGAACTTGGCCTCCAGCCGGCCGGGCCGCTGTTCGGCATGGTCTCGCGCCTCGCCGGCCAGAAAGGCATCAACCTGGTGATTGAAGAAATCCCCCGGCTCGTCGGCCTGGGCGCACGCATCTGCATCCTCGGCACCGGCCAGCCCGAGTACCACGAGGCGCTCTCATCCCTCGCGCGCCGGCATCCCGGCTCGGTCGCCGCAATCCTCGAATTCAACGAAGCGCTCGCCCACCGCGTCTACGCCGCCTCCGACTTCTTCCTGATGCCCTCGGAGTACGAACCCTGCGGCCTGGGCCAGATGATCGCGCTTCGCTACGGCAGCCTGCCGGTCGCGTCCCGGACCGGCGGCCTGGCCGACACCGTCTTCGAAGTGACCGAACCCGGCGGCAACGGCTTCCTGTTCAGTCGAGGAGATGCCCCGGGCTTCTCAGCCGCGCTGGACCGGGCAATGAAGCTTCACGGCCGTCCTGCCGAACTGACCAGGGTGCGCGACCGTGGCATGCGGACCGACTTCTCCTGGGGTGCCCGGGCCGGCGAGTATCTCGCGCTGTACCGGGAACTGACGGCTACTCGAACTCCAGCGCCCTGATCGCGATCCTGCCCACCAGCGGCAGCACCCGCGCCTGCTCACGCAGGTCCCCCTCGCTCAGCTTCAAGTGCAGCGCGCTGGCCGGGAACTCATTGAACGTCGGGTCCACTCCCACCCAGCGTCCGAGCCAAGCCTCGTTCCAGGCGTGGTAGTAAAA
The DNA here is from genome assembly GCA_046484845.1 of bacterium. Taxonomy (GTDB): domain Bacteria; phylum Hydrothermota; class Tepidihabitantia; order Tepidihabitantales; family Tepidihabitantaceae; genus DSBX01. The sequence continues at coordinate 2,121 of JAWOIB010000093.1, read as the reverse complement.
CGCCCGTTCCATGTAGACCAGCCCGACCACAACCCGGCAGGGTATCCCCGCCGCCCGGGCCAGCCCGGCGTACAGCACGGCGTGTTCGTTACAGTCGCCCTGCGGGTTGCGGAGCACGTCCAGCGCAGTCGGAAAAGAAGCGGTCGGCACCTTCTCGACGTAGTCGTACACCCAGCCCGCCAGCGCTCTTGCCACCGCCACCGCATCCGTTTCCCCGGCCGTCAGCATCTCCGCCCGCTCACGCAGCTCGGGCGCATCGCACTGAATCACCATCGTCGGGCTGAGAAAGGAATCCTGCCCGGCCACCGGTAACCCTGCCAGTGAAGCCGGCGGCTCCGCCGCGACCACCTCGACCAGCAGCAACTTCTCGTCCAGCACGGTCACCGTGCCGATTTCGGGAGACAACTCGTCCGCGCTGACGCCTGCCAGCTCGAACCGAAACCGACGCACGGCTTCCGGCGCTTCAATCGTGGTGTCGACCGGGACGCGGAACATCCTCAGAAGGTCCACCCCGGCCTCCCGCCCCGCGCTCGCCACCGCCTCGGCGGGTGTCGAACGCACGGAACGCAACCCGGGCGGGGCCTCCTCGACGACCGGCATCCCCAGGCTGTCCAGCCAGGTCGTCGTCGACAGGACCGAACTCGTGGTCCGGACTCGGAGCGCGTGGTAACTCGAATCGCCGGCCTGGACCGTCTCCCAGTCCATCACCTCCAGCTTCACCCGGTCGGTGGTCATCGTGCCGACGTCGAACACCGACACCTCGAACGAACTACCGGGCACGGCCCGGCGCTTGAACACCAGTCTGCCCAGCGCCTCCACCGGGTATAACGGCTCGGTCAGGTTCTGTGCGCGGGCCGGCTCGCCGAGCAGCTTGACAATCAGGTTGTTCTCCTGCACCACCGCGGTCGCCTCCAGCAGCCGGTCCTGGCCCTGGTACCGGAAGCTGACCGATTGCAGGGTCAGGTCCGTCCCTGCCGTCGTCACGGACTGGGCGCTCACTTCCTGGTCGACGCCCAACATCGCGACGTCTATCCGCATGCTGGATTCGAACCGCCAGCCCTGCGCGAACCGCTCCGCTCGCGTGACCGAGTACCCGACCCGGTAGCCCATCAACTCGGTGACCAGCCAGTTCTCCTGCGCTGAACCGATACCATCAGCCGACGTGCCCGGTCGGCCCGGACACCCGACCACAATCATCACGGCAACTGCCAAAGGCAACAACTCTCGCATGGCTCAGCATATCCGGATGCTGGCGGGTGTCAACCGACAACCCTGACGTTGTGATGCCGCAGCGATAATGTCACGGGGTCGTACCACCGGGATTACGCGGCTGACACCTCCCGGCCGAAACCCGTCATCCCGCCCGAATTACCCATGACCCATAATACCAATTACTATTCATCGAGTTGAACTGAGTATCTGGCTAACTCTTTGTATTGTCAGCATTTCATTCACCTCCGAATTTCCCCCCTCCCCTACCCCCCGGGTCATCCCCCCGGTCATCGGACCGGTGACCCGGAAAGCGACCCGGCCGGTCATTCGCCCGGTCATCCGGCGCATCACCCGGCCGCTCATCCGCCGGGCAACCCGGCCCTTCACCGGCCCGGTAACCGCGCCGGTCACCGGTCCGCTCGTCCCCCCGGTCACCGCCCGCATCACCGACCCGGTCACCGCCCGGGTCAGCCCGGGAATGCAGGTACGCGCACTGGGCGGTCAGCACCGCCGGGGTGGCGCGGACCGACGCGAGAAAGCCCGGGTACGACCCGCGCTACTCGACCAGCACCAGCCGGCCGGACTCGCCGGTGTCCTGCCTGCGGACGAAGTACACCCCCGGACTCAGATACCGGATGTCGTTCTCGCCCGGCTGGAGCAGCGCGACCCGGCGGCCGTCCGGGCCGTACAGCGTCGAGCTCTCCGGGCTCTCCAGCCAGACCCGGTTCCGGGCCGGGTTGGGGTAGAGCGCGAACCGGGCCGCGCCGGTCGGCGTCGGCCGGTCGGCAACGCCGCCGGGCATGACGACGACAACGGTGTCCGTGAGCCGGTCGTTCGACGGGTCCTCGTCGCCGGCCAGCATCGTCGAGCACTTCACCTCGAACCGGCCGGTGTCCTGCGGTATCCAGG
>JAWOIB010000029.1:0-9479 GCA_046484845.1 bacterium | reverse complement strand
CACCAGCGCGGCGAGCAGGGCGATGGCGTAGCGGACTTCGGGTTCGTTGTAGAAGCCGGTGCCGCCGGCGACGAGGAAGGGCACGCCGCATTCGCGCAGGGCTTCCTCGATGTACGGTACGGTCTTGTGGTGACGGACGAGGATGCCGATGTCGCCGTAGGCGCAGGGCCGGCCGGTCTCGGTGCCGTCCGGTGCGCGGTCGTAGATGGTGAAGGGGGCGGCCGGGTCGGTGAGCATCCGGATGCGGCGGGCGACCGCGCGGGCGTCCGCGGGCCGGCGTTCGGCCACGGTCTTGCCGTCCGGGGTGATGATGATTTCGACCAGCCCGGGCGCGTCGTTGTTGCGGGCGCGCCGGAATGCCGCGTAGCGGGTGCGCCAGGCCGGGGCATCCTCCGCGCAGGCCATCAGCCGGGAGAAGAGGACGTTGTTGAAGTTGATGATCGCGTCGAGACTGCGGTAGTTGTCCTTGAGCGTCTCCCGCTTGAGCCGCTCCGGGCCCAGCCCCCGGGCGAGCTCGTCGGCCACGCCGGTGAAGACTTCGACCTTGGCTTCCCGGAACATGTAGATGGACTGCTTGTCGTCGCCGACGATGAAGATGGTCGGCTCGATGCCGAGCTCGGCCTTGGCGCCCGCGCCGGAGCGCCACTCTTCGGTAAGCTTGTCCACGATGCCCCATTGGAGGAAGCTGGTGTCCTGGAATTCGTCCACCAGCAGGTGGTCGGTGTGTTCGTCGAAGGCGCGGAGGACGTTCTGCCAGTCCGGGTCCTGCCGGAGCAGGTCGAGCGCGAGGGCTTCCATGTCGTTGTAGTCAACCTGGCCGGCTTCGCGCTTGCGCCGGGTGTAGGTGTCGAGGAAGCGCGTGCGGAAGAGCTCGAAACTGCGGGCGAACTCGGCCGCGGCCGCGTCCTGTCGGAGCAGGCTGTAGTAGCGGAAGCAGAGTTCGTTCCAGGCGCGTTCCGCGGCGCAGGTGAGCCGCGGGGTGTCGGACTTCTTGTTCATGAACAGGTCGCGCCGGGCCCTGAGCGCGGCGATGGCGGCGCTGACCGTGGCCGGGGTCAGTTCGGCCGGGAAGACCGCCGGGTCGTCGAGGCCGGCGGCGCGCGGGTCGGCGCGGAGTTCCCGCACGACCTCGGCCAGCTCCGCCCGGTCCGCGAGCCGGACTTCGCCCCGGGCGATGTTGACACGCTTCGCGAAGAAGTTGTCGTAGTTCTCGGAGAGCTTCCGCCAGCCGATGCGGTCCTCGGTGGTGATGAGGTCGAGCAGGAGCTCGAGCGCCTGCCGGTCGCGGTCTGATTCGGCGATGGCCATCAGCGTGTCGTACTTGGCCGCGTTCCAGAGTTCGCCTTCGGCGGTGAGCACATCCACGCGCGGGTCAAGCCCGAGGTTGGGCGCGAAGCGGCGGACCAGCGTCAGGCAGAACGAGTGGATGGTGCCGATGCGGAGCCGGAGCGCGTTGCGGCGGAGCTGTCGGTGCAGTTCCGGGTTGTCTTGTGCGAGGCGCTGGAAGATGCGCTCCTTCATCTCGGCCGCGGCCTTCTCAGTGAAGGTCAGCGCGAGGATGCGCTCGGGCGCGACCCCGGCTTTGAGCAGTTCGATGTAGCGCCCGCTCAGCCGCTGGGTCTTGCCCGAGCCGGCGGGCGCGAAGACGACTTCGCTCTTGAGTTCGGGCATCTACTCGTCCCCCTGTTGACCGCAGAGCCAGGCAAGTTCGCAGTAGCGGCAGGCGTCGCCGGCGGGCTCGGCCGGGAAGCGGCCGTCGCGGATTGCGACCGCGGTCTCGACCGCGGTCTCGACCGCGGCCGCGATGAGCTCGGGGAGCGGAAAGCGGTCGTCGGCGAGCCAGCCGGGTTTGTCCTTACGCAGGCTGTAGATGGCGGCGTTGGTGACCGGGCGGCCGGTTTCGGCTTCGAGCAGGCGGGCGTAGAGCGGGAGCTGGAGGTGGGTGCGTTCTTCGAGCACTTCCCGGGGGTGGACGGTCTTCGCGCCGGTCTTGTAATCGAAGATGACCTGCCCGCCGGGACCGGCGTCCACCCGGTCCACCCGGCCCCGGACCGTGAGTCCCTTTGCGACCGGGCCGGAGAGCGAAAGCTCGACCTGCTCCGGCCGCCAGCCGGCGTCGCGCAGTTCCTGCTCGATGGCGAGGAATCGCGGCAGGATGTTGGTGAAGACCCGGCGCGCGGTCTCGGCCCAGAACCGGGGCAGGGCCGCTTCCTTGAGCGCGTCGTCGAGCGCCCGGCGGGCGGCCTGTTCGAGCTGCGGTATCGCGACCGGGCCCTGCGCGTAGAGCCGGCTCAGCGCGTCGTGGATGACCGAGCCCCATTGCCGGGCGTCAATCTCGTACTGGGGCTCGTCCGCGGATTCGAGCCCGAGCACGCGCTCGACGTAGTAGCGGTACGGGCAGGCGCGGTAGAACTCAAGCCCGGTGACCGAGAAGGGCCGGTCCGGCCCGTAGCGGCGGGCGAGCGCGGCCCGGGCCCGCTTGTCGCCGGAGAAGTCCACGGTGTTGTCGCGGTCGGCGAAGGTTCGGCCCGCGCGGGCGCCTGCGGCGAGCTGTGCCTCAATCCCGGAGAACAACGCGGCCGGGGGCGGGAGCGCACGGGTGGGGATTTCGAGCAGGGGGGTGGGCAGGACCGGCTTGTCGCCGTCGGAGTCGTGGAAGCAGAGGAAGGGCGCGTCCGCGCCGCTCTCGACGGTGCGGCGGAGGTTGTAGCGTTGCCAGTCCCGGTGGTGGTCGAGGTCGGGCATACCGAGCGCGCGGCGCAGGCGCTCGGGCAGAATCGGGTCGGCCGAGCGGCGGCCGGGCAGGTTGCTCTCGGTCAGGCCGCCGACGACGACGTGGCTCGGGTGCAGGCCGGTGGTCTCGGCCAGCCCGACGACGAGCACACCGGCCGGGGGCGGGTCCGCGGCCCGGCCGCAGAGCCCGACCAGGTATTCGAGCGCCCGGATGAACGCGGCCCGGGGTTCCGGTTCGGCGCCGAAGTCGGCCTCGAACTCGACCAGCGCGTCGAGGACGTCGTAGAACGCGCCCCGGTCCTCGATCAGGGGGGGGATGCCGGGCGCTTCCGGGTCGAACCCGCTACCGTACTTGATTGCCTCGAGGAAGGCCTTGAGCCGGGCGGCCTGGCGGCCGACGGTGTCGGCCGGCTCGAGCATCTTGTCGGCCAGCCCGATGGCCCGGCGAACCCGGGTCTCCAGGTCCCGGGCCAGTTCCGCGTCTTCATCGGAGAGGCGGCTTTCGGCCCCGGACAGGCGCGTGGCAAGCCGGCGCCAGTTGTTGCGGCCCTTGATGATGCCGGCGCGGCGGGAGAGGTTGTTGACCGCGGCCGCGGCCCGGTCCCGGCCGGTGTCGTCGGTGTCGGCCGGGAGCCGGAGCAGGCCGGCCAGCCATGGCGAGGAGAGCGCGGCCGCAAAGGGCAGGCGCTCGAAATCGTGGGCGACCGCCTCAAGCAGGTCCAGCACCGCGACGACCGGGGGCGAGGCGTCGAGCCGGGTTTCCGGGTAGAGAGTGGCGGGCACGCGGTATTGCCGGAACAGCCGGCGCACCATCGGGGCGCGCGCGCCGAGGTCGGGCAGGGCGACGACGGTGTCGGCGAGGTCGGGCCGGGCGCGCAGGTGGCGGCAGATGCCGGCGATTTCCGCCTCCGGGTCCGGGAAGGCGAACAGGCCGTCCGGGGCGGGCAGGGTCGGGGCCGGGAGCCGGGTGGTCTTGAACCCGCCGAGGCCGGTGATGAACCTGACGAACCGGTCGGCGAAGGCGTAGTCCTCGTCCGCTCTCTGTTCCGGTGGGGCGGCGTGGGCGGCGACCAGGACGGTCTCGGCGCGCTCGATGAGCGCGGCGAGCAGGTCGGCCTCGGGTGGTTCGGGCGCGGCGAAGCCGTCAAGGATGAGCAGGCGCGGGGGCTGGAGCGCAGCCAGGGTCGGGGCCGTTGCGAGCAGGTCCTCGGGGTCAACCCGGTTCCGGGCGGCAAGCTCGGCGTCGTAGCGGACGAGGACTTCGAGCGCTTCGAGCGCCCGGGCGAGCGGTCGTTCGAACCCGGCCAGTTCCTGCTCGAACCGGGCGCGCAGGCCGGGCCGGTCCGCGGGCCGGACCCAGGTCTTGATTTCGGCGATGAAATCCGCGACCGCCCGGGCGTAGCCGACGGTCCGGCGCGGGGTGGCCGCGGGGAGCAGGCGGTGGACCAGCAGGGGCCGGAGCTCGGCGGGCAGGGGACGGGCCCGGCCGTGAACCTCGTACAGCCGGCGGGCGAACTGGCCCGGGGTCAGGAACTCCGGCGGGATGAAGCCATCGCGGCCGCAGAGCCGGGCGAAGCGCAGTTCGGTGTCGCGGAGCTTGCGCGGGTTGGGCGCGAGGTAGAGGATGCCGCGGTAGTCCGGGCCGGAAAATCGCGCCAGCGCCTCGGTGAGCAGGCGGTCGGTCGCGTCGCGCGTGCCGAAGGGCGCGAGGAACAGCCGGCGGTCAGGGACAGGGGACCGGGGGGGCGAGGGGGCGGGCGGCCCGGCGGGAACGGAATCTCTGCTCTTCACCCTGCCCCTGAAGCCCCCCAGCTCCGCCCGTCAGGTTACCCGGTAAACGACGTCGTGCTCGTGGGCGTGGACGCCGACCTTGACCCCGGCCTCGCCGCCTTTCGGAATCGCGGGCACCACGGCGTGGTCCATTTCCATGTGTTCGATGACCTGGGTGTGGTCGGTGGTGTGGCCCTTGATGTGAATGGTGTCGCCGACGTTGATGGCGGCTTCGGTCGCCTTGATAATGGCGACGCCGGGCTTGCCGAAGTAGTGGGTGACCAGTCCGATTTTCTCTTCGGGCATGGTATCCTCCTAGGGATATACCTTGTCGAGCATCCGCGGGAACGGGATGGTCTCCCGGACGTGGCGCGCGCCGGTGAGCCAGGCGACGGTCCGCTCGATGCCGAGCCCGAACCCGGCATGGGGGAACGAGCCGTAGCGCCGGATGTCCGAGTACCAGCGGAACGCCTCGGCCGGGAGGCCGTGTTCCGCGATGCGTTCTTCGAGCGCCTTGAGGTCGTCTTCGCGCTGACTGCCGCCGACGATTTCGCCGTAGCCCTCGGGCGCGATCATATCGAAGGCGAGGGCGAGCGAAGCGTCCTGCGGGTCGCGCTTCATGTAGAACGCCTTGATGGCGGCGGGGTAGCGGTGGATGAGCACCGGCCGGTCGAAGCTTTCGCCGAGCAGGGTCTCGTCCTCCGCGCCGAAGTCGTCGCCGGGCTTGAGCTCGCGGCCCTTTCCCCGGAGCAGGGCGACCGCCTCATGGTAGCTGATGCGCGGGAACGGGCGCTTGATGGCCTCGAGTCTGGCGAGGTCGCGTTCGAGGGTGACCAGCTCGGGCCGGCGCTTCTCCAGCACCCGGGCGACGGTGTAGGCGACGAGGTCCTCGGCGAGGTCCATGTCGCCCGCGAGGTCGAGGAACGCGACCTCGGGTTCGAGCATCCAGAACTCCATCAGGTGCCGCCGGGTTTTGGACTTCTCGGCCCGGAAGGTCGGGCCGAAGCAGTAGGTCTTGCGGACCGCGGCGCAGATGGCCTCGTTGTAGAGCTGGCCGGACTGGGTCAGGAAGACCTGCTCGCCGAAGTAGTCCACCGGGAAGAGGGTGGTGGTGCCCTCGCAGGCGGCCGGGGTGAGAATCGGGGTGTCGCCGAGCACGAAGTCGTGGTCGTCGAGGTAGTCGCGCATCGCCTTGACGATTTCCGAGCGGATGCGGAGGATGGCGTGCTGGCGGCTGGAGCGGAGCCAGAGGTGGCGGTTGGCCATCAGGAACTCGGTGCCGTGCTCTTTGGGGGTAATCGGGTAAGGCTCGGCGGGGCTGATGAGCTCGAGGCCGGTCCCGGTCAGCTCGTATCCGCCGGGCGCGCGCTTGTCCTCCCGGACCAGGCCGGTGACCGCGACCGAGGACTCCTGCGCCACCGAGCCGGCGAGCTCGAAGGCGGCGTCAGGCACCTCGCCCCGGACGAACACGCACTGGATATCGCCGGTGCCGTCGCGCAGGACGAGGAAGCGGATGCGGCCCGAGGAGCGCTTGTTGCGGACCCAGCCGGCCAGGGTGACCGGGCGACCCGCGCAGGCGCCGATGCGTTCAATAGTGGTAGTTTCCGGCTGCATGGCCCGATTGTAGCCGGGGGGGTGCGGCAGTCAAGGCCCGGGTCGGGTGAAAAGGCCGGGAGGACGGGTTGCCCCGTCCTCCCGGAAGTGTGGAACGCCCCATCAGCGCCCGACGACCAGCTTGGCCGACAGGCTCTGCTCCGGCTGTTCGAGTATGAGGAGGTAAACGCCGGCGCTCAGCTCGCGCAGGTTGAGGCTGAGCGTTCCGCGGCGTTCCGCGACGAATGACTGCTGGTGGCGGCAGCGGCCGGCCGCGTCGTACACCGCCAGGCGGGCGGGGCCGGGCGCGGGCAGGCCGTAGCGGACGGTGGCCCGGCCGCCGACGAGCGGGTTGGGCCCGACGGTGACGAAGGACCGTCCGGCGGCCGGTCCGGCCAGCGCGCCGGAGCGGGCCGGACCGCCGGCGAAGGCGGTCGCACCCGGAACGACATAGCGCCACATCTCGACGGTCTTGTTGCCCTTGAGGGCGAAGAACACGTTGTCGGCGTAGCGGATGAGGTGAGCGCCGGCGTTGACCCGGCGGCGCTTGCCGGTGGAGCCGATGGTCGGGACGGTGTCCCGTTCGGACCAGCTGTCACCGCTGACGTCGTACATGAAGAACTGCTGGGTGTTGCCGCCCTTGAGCGCGTAGATCACGCCGTCGCACCAGATGCCGGCGCCGCCGTCGCGGGCCTTCTTGTTCTTCATCTTGCCGCCGTGGAGGCCGGCCAGCGGCATCCCGGCGAGCTGTTGGGAGTACCAGGTGTCGCCGAGGATGTCATACTTCCAGAACTCCGGCACGCGGACCCGGGCCTTGTGGGCGTAGATGGTGCGGACGCCGTCGTAGGCGAGCCAGGAGTCGCGCTGCCACTTGGCCCGGGCGCCGGCCGGGGCGTCGGTGAGCTGTTCCCACTCGGTGGTGGTGATGTTGTAGCGCATGAAGTCGCAGCGGTCGCCCTTGAGCAGGTAGATGAACCGGCCTTCGCCCGGGACTTCGATGTAAACGAGGTCGCCGCCGCCCTTAACGCGCTTGCCGGAGGGCGGCATCGGCACGTCGCGGAGCTGGACCCATTCGCCCGGGTCGATGTCGAACCGCCAGAAGGCCTGGGTGTTGTTGCCGTGGACCATGTAGATGCTGTTCATCCCGTCGCAGACCCCGCGGCAGCCCTTCTCGAGCGGGCGGCCCTTGACCGGGTCGAGCGGGGGCGGGATGAGTTCGGTCCAGGTGTCTGCGTAGGCGTCGTAACGGTAGAAGTCCTGGGTCTTGAAACCCTTGGTGCCGTAGATGAGCCCGTCGCCCTCGTTGAGCGCGAGCCAGGCGCCGCGGCGGGCGGCGCGGCCCGAGGGGACCATCGGCATCGGTTTGACTTCGGCCCAGCCGTCGCGCCAGGGCGGGCGGCCACCGGCGAGGATGGAGAACCGGTGCGAGAGGGTGTCGTTCTCCGGGAAGGTGTCACCGGCGGCGTAGGTCGAGCAGAACAGGGCCCAGGCGCCGGTGGCGTGGCCGGAGTTGAAATCCGAGAACACGATGGTGGTTTCCGCGCCCGGGGGCAGGCCGATGATGCCCTTTACATCGCTCCAGACCCGGCCGGCGGAATCGTTGCCGATGAAGGCAAACGCGGTGAAGTTGGTGGGCAGGTCGCCGAGGTTGGCCCAGACCGCGGTCGGGGTGAGGACCTGCGCGGTGTCAGTCCAGCGTTCCGGTTGCAGGACCCGGAGCACCGCGATGTCGATTTCGTACCCATCGGTGCTGACCCGGAACGGCTGGTCCACGACGTTGTTGGCGGGGTTGTAGTCGCCGGCGGCCCAGACGGAACAGCGGGCTACCCAGTTGCCGAGCATGTCCACGGTCGCGAGCGGGAACTCGATGGTGTCCGACTCGCCGTCGGGCAGACCGAGCTGGGTGATGCGCTGGGCGTAGGACCGGGTGCCGGTCGGGTCGGTGAGCAGGAGCCAGGCGTCGTAGGAGTCAATCGGCCGGTTGCCGATGTTGGTGTACACGCCGACCGGGACGAAGCTGGTGTCCGGGGGCAGGACCCCGACCGGGAACAGCACCGCCTCGGCCTTCATGTCGTCCACCGGGGCCGGGGTGTAGGAGACCGAGAGGTAAGGCTTGTAGGTGCCGGTCCCGTACCCGGAGATGCGGGCGAAGTTGTCGTTGTTGTCGCCGTAGGCGCACTTGAGACCGGCCGCGAACCAGTCGTACTGGAGCCAGTCCTGCACGAGCTGGACGCCGGTGGAGTTGAAGTAGCGGTAGCTCCAGTTCATGTGCGAATGGCCGGCGATGGGGTCCACTACGGTGCCGTCGTAGATGCCGTCGAACAGGGTGACGGCCTCGGCAGTGAGCGGGTCGAGCGAGCCGAGATGGGTGATGCTGGACTGGGGCGTGAACTCGACCAGCTCGTTGAAGAAGCTGAACACGACCTGGGTGACGGTCGCGCCGTCCGGGATGTTCGAGATGTCGAACCTGGCCCAGCCCTGGCGCTTGTTGGCGTTGCCGCCGGACTTGCCTTCCTGGATTTCGATGGTCTGGTTGGTCTTGAAGTTGCCGGTGTTGTTGCGGAGCACATACCCGGTCCAGTACTGCACGTTCTTGGTGGTGCAGTTCCGCATGTCGTCGGTTTCGAGGTCGCGCCAACCGCCCTGCTCATCCTGGATATGCACCGGGCCGGCCGCAATCATCGCGTGATGCTGACCGTTGGGAAGAAGGTAGGTCTTCGAGACCTCGGTCCTGAGCTCGACAAGCTCAACCGCGCCCTCAGGGGGCGTCGGGGCGGCCGCGGCAAGCATCCAGACAATCGCGGCCAGTAGAGTACCTGCGCTGTACATACTGCCTCCTCGCTTCTGACAACCCTGCGACACGAATTATCCACAGAGTTATCCACATCTGATTCCCACTTTGTCACCGGGCAAACAATAAGAACTTTTGCCACATGCCCGGTGTGACTAAGTCGGTGAGCATTGTAAGCCCCTGGAACCGCTTGTCAAGAGGAAATTTGAGTCCGGGGCAGGAGATGGTTGGTCCGGTCCGGGGCAGGGGGGAGGCGGGCACAGCTTGCCCACCGGGTTGTCCACAGGGTCGGTGCCGGACCCGGAACCCAGGGGGATTTCGGGCGATGGAGTTGAGTTTGTGCTCAACCGGCCATCGGCGGTAATCCGGGTAAGGCATAGCAAGAGAGTTCTTTAGCCCCTGCCCGAATTTCCCCCCTCCCCCACCCCCGGGGTGGTTCCCCCTGTGGCCCCGGGGACCGCCCCCGGGACCGCCCCGGGGACCGCTCCGGGGACGGTTACCGGGGTGGCTCCGGGGACCGCCGGGGTAGCCGCCCCGGGGGCGGCCAGGGTAGCGGTTCCGGGGACCGCCGGGGTAGCCGTCCCGGGGGCCG
>JAWOIB010000025.1:0-7565 GCA_046484845.1 bacterium | reverse complement strand
AGGGCCGGCTGGAGGCGCGCGGTCACCTGGAACCGGCGCTGCTGCGGGTGACCGGTATCCGCAAGGACGGGGCGGGCCGGCCGCACATCCGGGTCGAGCCGCTGGCCCGGCTGCGCGGGGTGCGCAGTGCCGACCTCGACCGACTGCTCGGGGTGGACCGCTGGATCGCGCCGGTTGCCCGCGACACCTGGAGTCAGGCCCAGCGCGAACTCGGTATCCGGCCGCCCCGGGAATGGTCGCACATGCTGGAGGTGGCAGGGGCCGGGCCGGAATGCCGGGAATGGCTGGGGCCGCGGTTTGCCCGGCTGCTCGAGGCCGGGGTGGACTACGCCGGGGTGCGGAAGGTGACCGCGGACACGCTGACCGCGCTGGGATTTGACGTCACCCCGCTCAGCCACACCGAGACCAACGAAGCCAACCCGGACGGGTTCGCCTGCACGCCCCCGGGCGAGCGGTTCGGGTACTGGTTCGTGTACGACTGCAAGTCGCTGCCGTTCCACCTCGCGCCGGAAGCGATGTTCCGGGTGCGGGGGTACGTCGGCCGGGTGGCGAAGGAACTGCCCGCGCAGAAGGCGGTGCCGGCGGCGTCGGCGCGGTTCCTGTTCGTCGCGCCGGGCTACGAGGACGAGCCGGACAGCGAGCGCAACCTGCTCGAGCTCGAGCGGCGCACCGGGGCGCGCGGTTGCCTGCTGACGTTCGAGGCGTTGCTGGCGGTGCTGGCCATGCGCTTCCGGCTCGGGTACCGGTTCACGCTGGCGGATTTCGACCGGCTGTTCACGCTCAACAACATCGCGGACGCGGTGGCGGTGCGGACGCTGTTCCCGGAACGCTGAGCGCCCGGCCGTAGCCGGTCAGCGCTCGAGCGTGCCGAAGGTGCGGGGGTCGTGCCGGAACGGCGGTTGCCAGGTCGCGGTCGCGCGCAAACGCGACTGGTACCGGGTGCAGTTGATGCCCCAGTCCCCGCCACGGTCCCCGAGCTCCGCGAGCGGGCAGGAGACCGTCACCGTCCACCAGCCGTCCTCCGAGCGGTCGGCCGTGACCGTCCAGTTTCCGTTCCAGCTCCAGCTCCGCTCCGAACGGCTGCCGACCAGCCGGCAGCGCCGGTCCGCGACGGTGCCCAGCGGGTTGACGAACAACTGGTAGTACCAGGGCGAGGTGAGCGAGCTGTCGCCGGTGGCCGCGAATCGCGCCGCCCATTCCCGGGTGGCGGCCGGGTCCGGGTCGAGCACGAAGTTCAGGTGGTCGTCGGAATAGACCGACTCATCCCGGCCGGTGACCTCGGCGGTGATGAGGTCGGGCCGGCTCTCGCGGCAGCGGGCGACCAGGTGGATGTTGAGCGAATCGAAACCGACCCGGACCTCGACCGGCTCGACCCGACCGGGCAGGTAGTCGTCGCCGGCGAACGCGGCGAGCGGCAGGGCCGCGGCCCAGCCGGCGTCGGCCGGGTCGGGCGAGACCGGCGCCGCGGCGCGGGCGCGGCGGGCGACAGGCAGGGGAATCTCCAGTTCGGTGTGCCGGTCGCCGGAATGATTCCAGGGCAGGGCCAGCCGCGGCGGTGGCCAGGGCCGGGCGGGGTCGGCCAGTTCGACGCGCAGGTCGTACTCGCCGCGGCCGCCCGGGGGGAGCAGGAAGCCAAGCGATTCGGGCGTTACCCGCCAGGCGGTGCCTTCGGCGCGCCAGGCCAGCGTACCGCGCTGGCCGAGGTCGGTGATGTCGGTGACCGCGAGCCGGCGCCGGGCATCAACCGGCCGGCCGGGCATAACCGGGACCGGCTCGAGCGCGACCGCGCTGTTGGCGGCGCGGGTGAGTTCCGCGACCGCGCCGACGGTGACGAACTCGGCCGGGTGCAGCCGGCCGGGTTCGACGACCGCCAGCGAGACGTGGCGGCCGATGACCTGCCCGAACAGGTAGTTCTGGAACCCGCCCCGGGCGCGGTCGTAATGGACCTTGAGCCGGCTGCCGGAGGGGCCGACCTGGAAGTAGCTGATGCTGTCCCGGATGTGGGAGCTGTAGAAATGGTCGTGGCCGGTGAAGACGTGGGTGATGCCGGCCTCCCGGCACCATTCGTGGAGGGTATCGGGCTCGCCCCGCTCGAGCGCGTACCGCCACCAGGGCCGGTGCATCAGTACGAACCGATGCTGGTAGCGCCGGGCCTTCTTCAGTTCGGCCCGGAACCGGCGGCGCTGTTCGGCGGGCCAGTCGGCGAACCGCTGCCAGCGGGTGTTGTCGCAGAAGATGAAAATGCTGTTGCGGTGCGCGAGCGACCAGGTCGCCGGGTTGACCCGCCGGACGAACAGCGATTCGCTGGCCGGGCTCCAGATGTCGTGGTTGCCGGGCGCGAAGTACCCGGGCACGCCGGTCCGGTCGAGCATCGCCAGCACCGCGTCCCATTCGGCCGCGGCCGCGACGATGTCGTCGGTGTAGCCTTCGATGAGGTCGCCGGTGCCGACAACGAAGTCGGGCCGGAGCAGGCGGATTTCCTCGAGCACCCGCGAGAACACGCTGTCGTTGGCGATGCCGGTCCGGTCGCCGAGGACGACAAAGCTGAAGCTGTTGGCGAGGGCGAAACCGGCGAGGGCGGACAGGCAGAGCAATCGACGCATCGCACCAGCATACCGCCCGGCCGGGCGGGGTCAACCCGGGCTGGAAAGGCGGGCGCCGCCCGGAGGCGGCGCCCGCAGGTCTTACCCGGCGTCGGTTACCAGGAACCGGCCTTGCCGGAGTGCCGGACGTCGTGCTGGAACATCGGCCAGGCGGTCGTGGCCAGCGTCCCGGTGGAACGGCCGGCGATCGCGAACAGGCCGTTCGTCCCCGGGGAGACGTAGATGATGCCGTGCTGGTCGATGAGCACCGAGGGCGTGAGCTCCTCGGTCGCGAGCGAGCGCGGCCGGCGGCCGCTGCGGTTCGCACCCGGCAGGTAGAGGTCGACCGGGGCCGGCCAGTAGAGCGTGCCGTTCTCGCGCACCGCGTGGAGCTTCTCGTCTTCGGAGACGACGTAGATGACGCCGTCGGCGCAGACCGCCGCGGTCGAGGGCAGGTCGGAGGTGGTCAGCAGGACCGGCCAGCCGGCTGCGGGCTGACCGTCGCCCGGGTTCAGCTTGTAGAGGTAGCCGTTGTCCGCGCCGAACACCACCCCGCCGTCGTTGGCGATGACCGGCGAGGAGTAGATCTGGGCGAACGGAGTGATGGTGTACTCCCAGACCTTGCCGCCGTTCGGGTTGAGGGCGTACATCGTGCCCTGGACGGTACCGACGTAGATGTTGCCGCTGGCCGCCACCGCCGGCGAGGCGGTGATGCCGCCGTCGCAGGCGAAGGGCGCGAACAGGGGCTGGCCGTTGTCCGGGTTCAGGAAGTGGACGTAGCCGGAGTCGTCGCAGGCGATGAGCTTGCCGCCGGCGAGCACCGGCGAGGCGTAGATTTCTTCCCGGGCCTCGAACGTCCAGGCCAACTCGGCGCTGTTGCCGGCGTCGCGGAGCTTGTAGACGTAGCGTCTTTCGCCCGCGCAGTAGATGGACGCGCCGTCAACCACCGGGGTGGCGCCGAAGTCCTGGTCGGTGGCGCTGTCCGGGAACGGCCGCGCCCATTTCTCGCGGCCCTCGCTGTTGAGGGCGAAGAGCTGGCCGGTGCCGCTGCCGATGTAGACGGTGCTGAAGTCGCCGCTGACCGCGGGCGAACTGGTGAAGCCCTCGGTGGTGATGGATACGTCGTAGAGCATCTCGCCCTGCCAGGCGTCGACCGCCATCAGCCAGCCGTCGGTGTTGCCGATGACGACCGCGGGCCGGACCATGTTGGCGGAATTCCGGCCGCGGGCCCAGGCCGGCGAAGAGACGCACTCATCGGTGCCGACCGCCCAGAGGATGCTGCCCTCGCCGACGACCTCGAACGCGAACGGCTCCGAGGTCTCGGAGACCGCGCCGTCGATGTCGCGGGCGACGCAGGTGATGTTGTAGGTGCCGGTAGCGGTGTAGCGGGTGCTTTCCGGCACCGCCACCTCGTGCGGGCCGCTGGCGGTCCAGTTCGACTCGCGGCCGTCGCCCCAGTAGAACTTGTACTCGACGTTGTCGCCCTCGGGGTCCTGGGCGCGGCCGAAGAACAGGTACATCGGGCCGTCCTTGATGCCCCGGGCCGGGCCGGAGATGGTCGGCTTGCCGGGCGGCGAGTTCTCGCCGGTGACGGTGATGCTGGCGGGGTCGGACAGGACCGAGGTGTCGCCCCGGATGTCGCGGGCGACCGCGTACACCTGCTTCACGCCCCGGAACTCGTAGCGGACGGTGTCGCTGACGGTGGTGCCGCCGGGGACCCAGTCGCTCCAGATGGAGACTTTGTCGTCACCCCAGTAGAACCGGAGCTGGACCGAGTCGCCGTCCGGGTCGGTGGCGCTGGAGCTGAAGGTGGCCAGCTCGCCGGTGCCGATGGTGGCCGGGCCCTGGGGCGTGGCCGGTTTGTTGGGCGGGTTGTTGTCGCCGCCGGCGTAAACCACGACGTTGCGGGGGTCGGACCAGTCGGTGGCCCAGTTGCCGTTCTCGTCCTGGGCGGTGGCCCGGACCGCGTAGGTGCCGACCATCGACCAGGTGTGGGTGAACGCGACGGTGTCGCCGGACTTCCGGTACCCGCTGGTGTCGAACGCGTCGTCGGCCCAGTCCATGACGTAGCGGATTTCGTCACGGTTCGGGTCGGTGGTCCAGGTGGTGTAGGTCGCCTCGGTGTTGATGATGACCGAGTCCGGTCCAGCGGGGCGGACCGGGGTGAGCGGCGGTTTGTTCTTGCAGCCCGTTGCCACGAACAGGACGGCAAGAACAACCGTCAGCAGAGCAAGGCTTTTACGCATGCTTCCTCCATTCCGAACTTTTTCCGGCACTCGAACATTACCTAGCCTGTCAACGGGAAAATACCCGAAAACATATCGTAGGTCAATCCCCCGTACTAGTCGCTTACAGCGACGAGAGTTATTGTAGCCCGGCAGGCTTCGGCTGTCAATAGCCCGGCAGGCCGTTTCTCGGCGGGGCCGGGGTGAAGAATCCGCGGATTTCCGGCCGGGCGTTGACGGCCGGGAGGGGGGTGTTATACTGGAACCGGTTATTCCGAAACACCCCGGTTGCCGGACGGCGCGATGGCGCCGGGGCGGTCGGCGGCGCGGCGCAAGAGAAAACACAAGGAGGCTGGAATGGTCCGAGTGCTGGTCGGTGTGATGGTCCTGGCAATCGCGGCGGGCGCGCAGGCGGCGCCGGCGCGGGTGGCGCTCCCGGCGGTCGGGGAGGAAATCCTCGAACTGCGGGACGCGCATTCCAAACATTACCACGAAGGCGGCGGCCGGGTCCGGGCGGTGATATCATCCGCGCCGGTGCACACGCGGAACGGCCGGGGCGAATGGGTCGGGACCGACGGCCGGGACTCGCTCGATTTCGCGGCGGACGCCTGGGTCTATTCCAATGCCCCGACAGGGAATTACGGCGCCAATCTCGCCAACCGGGTCGGTCGGTGGCTGGTGACCGGGGTGCTGCACCGCTACCGGTCGTTCATCAAGCTCGACCTCAGCTCGATTCCGACCGGGACCTCGCTGGATGCCTGCACGCTCAACCTCAGGCTGTACACCTGGAATTACGCGGACACCTTCGTGAACATCCACCGGGTGACGGAAGACTGGCAGGAAATGGTCGTGACCTGGAACAACCAGCCCGCGGTGACCGCGGACTCGACCGCCTGCCTCGAGGTCAGCGCGCTCGGCTGGTACCGCTGGCCGGTCACCGGGATGGTCCAGGACTGGGTGGACGAGACCTACCCGAACTACGGGTTCCGGCTGAGCCTGGTTGACGAGGCGACGATGGCCAACAGCCAGGTCTATTTCTACTCGAAGGATAACCCGCTGTACCCGGAACGGATTCCGTACCTGGTGGTGTGGTACCAGCTGCCCGGTGAGATCATCATCGTCGGGGGCGGCCGTACGCCCGCGCACCCGTTCAGCGGGGAGCCGATTGCGGTCAGCGCCCGCATCTGGGCGGTGGGCGAGGGCATCGACACCACCGAACTGCAGTATTCCAACGACCGGGTGGACTGGACCAGCGTCGGGCCGGACAGCATCAACCCGGCGGACTCGACCTACTACTTCAGCATCCCGGCGCAGACGGGCGGGGATTCGCTGCATCACCGGATTTACGCGGCCAGCGGGCTGGACGGCGATTTGACCTCGCCGGTGCAGTCGGTGTACATCCCGTTCACTTACGCCATCGCCGAAATCCAGGAATGCGACACGCTGGTCGGCGAGGTGACCCCGAAGCTGGGCGAGTACGTCCACACCCGGGGCGTCGTCACCGGGTTCCTCGAGCCGCGCAAGTTCTACATCGCGGACGGCCCGGGCGCCTGGAACGGGGTGTATATCTACAACGCCTACCAGACGGTCGAGGACGGGGATTCCATCGACATCATCGGCACGGTGGCGGAGTACAACGGGCTGACCCAGGTCCAGAACCCCGCCCGGTTCGAGGTCAACGGCGGCGGGGTCGCGTTCGAGACGACGAAGGTGAGCTTCGCGGAGGCCCGGCAGGAGGCGTTCGAGAACGCGCTGGTCCGGCTGGACTCGGTCCGGATTGTCGGGGCGAGCGGGGCGTTCGGGTCGAACGTGGCGTACCAGTGCGCCAGCTTCGATTACGCGGACACGATGACGCTCTACAGCACCGCGCTGAGCGCGTTCCCCGGCACCCCGATTCCCGAGGGCGCGTTCAACCTCGTCTGCAACATCGGCGATTACAACGGCCGGCAGCTCATCCCGCGCTACCCGGGCGACGTCACCCAGCTCGCGGACCTGTCCGCGGTGGCGATTCTCGCGCCGGGCGCGGCGATGGACGCGGGCGACACGGTGACGCCGGTGGCGGTGTTCCGGAACAACGACGCCAGCGTGGCGGCCCGGAACTTCCGGGTGTCGTTCCGCATCGGCGGGTTCTACCAGGTGGACCGGGTCATCGAGGAACTGCTCCCCGGCGAGGAGGACACGGTGGCGTTCAACACCTGGACCGCGGTGGCGGGCAGTCACCCGGTGCTGGCGCTGGTCGCGTTCTCCGCGGACCCGGACCGGTCCAATGACACGCTGGCCGCGACGCTGGACGTGACCAGCCCGGCCCCGGAGCCCGGGGTCTGGACCGAGGTCGCGCCGATGCCGCTCGCGCCCTCGGGCAAGCCGGTCCGGCGGGGCGCCTGGCTGACGGTTGACGGCGACGGGATGATTTACGCGACCAAGGGCAACAAGACGCAGGACTTCTACCGCTACGACCCGTCGACCGACGCCTGGGTCGAGCTGGCCCCGGTGCCGGTGGACCCGGTGAAGGGACGGCAGATTGACAAGGGCAGCCGGGGGGCGGCGGACGGCGATGATGCCATCTACGTGGTGCACGGCAACAACACGACCGCGTTCTGGCGGTACGACATCGCCGAGAACACCTGGACCGGGCTGGCGGAGGTGCCGGTCGGTCCGTCGGGCAAGCGGGTGAAGGGCGGCGGCGACCTGCTCTACCTCGACGTGCCGCAGGCGGGCGCGTACGTGTACCTGCTCAAGGGCGACCGGACCGAGTTCT
>JAWOIB010000022.1:0-2803 GCA_046484845.1 bacterium | reverse complement strand
GTTCTTCACCCGGGCCTGCGGGATGACCACCTCGCCAGTGTCAACGCGGCTGGTCGGCGCGAGTATCGCGTCCACGCCGAGGTCGCGCTCTTCCGGAATCACACGGTAGCAGAACACCGCGTGCCCGCTGGGGTCGCCCGAGTAACCGGCCTGCCGGGCGATCAGCAGGAAGGTGTCGTTGCGGAACAGCTCGGCCCCGGCAAACAGCGCGGTTGCCCCGGTTTCGTTCAGGGTCGTGTCGGCCAGTATCTCGCCCTCGGGCATGCCGTACTGCCAGATCAACCCGGTGTAGCCGCCGGCGGTGCCGTAGAGCATCCCCCGGGTCTTATCCAGCGCGAGGCCGTAAGGCGCCGGGTCAAGTGGCGCGTCAATCACCCGGTGGGCATTGGTCCCGGTCTTGGACATCTTGATCACGCCATACGTACCGAAGTTGGCCGTGTAGAGCGAGTCGTCCTCGGTCAGCGTCAGGCTGCGGACGACGCTCGGCAGGTGGCTCCCGCTCACGGTGTAGCTGGCGATGAGATTATAGGGCGAGCTGGCGTTGATCTTGTCCAGCCGGTTTCCTTCGCTGCCGGCGTAGACCACGTTCTCCACCGGGTCGTAGCACATATCCCGGTAGCCGTAGGAACCGGTCGAGACATACTGGTTGAACGAGTCCACAACCGCCTGGGTCCTGAAATCGAAGATGTACACCTTCCAGGGCGCCAGGAAGCCCAGTGAAGTCCAGACCAGCGTGTCCTGCACGCCGGTGGCACCGTAGATACCGGCGCCGGTGCGGGTGCTGTTCCAGGTCCAGATGTGCTCGAAGTAGCGGTTCGGAACCCCGGCAACGTTCGTGCTCCAAGTCAGCGTGTCGTTGTGGGGCGCCTCGTCGCCGGAGAGCGCGGTGTAGCCGACCAGCTCGACCGGCGTGCCCTTGGCCGGCGCGGTCCAGCTCACCGTCATCGCCACGTCCGCGGTCGCGCCCGGGGCGAGCGGCCCGGCGTAGCTCGTGCTCTGGCTGTAGGTCTGCGTGCCGTTCTCGCTGATGATGACGCCGACCGGGATGTTGCTCTGGGCCAGCGTGCCGAAGTTGGTGACGCGGACCGTCGGGAAATACGTCACGCCGGTGCCGACCGAGCCCGAAGGCTCGACGAACGCGCTCACCCCGACGTCGTTGTCCGCCGGTTTGTAGACCTGGAAGAAGTCCACGAAAGCACCGTGCCACCAGTCGCTGACCGCGTACAAGGCCACCCAGGCGTCGGTGTTCGCCGGGATTTCCCCGGTCGAAACGGTAACGTTGACCCAGCCCGGGTTGGTCGGGTCGTGGTGCCGCCAGCCGTCAATCACCGTCCAGTTCGTCGAATCGCCGACCGCGTAGAGCACGTACAGCGAGTCGTAGTAATTGTACTGACTGGTCCGCAGGTGCCAGAAATCAACGGTGTAGATGGTGCTGTCGGTACCCCGGAACTTGTGCGTCACCAGCCGCGAGCCGGCCGGCGGGTAGGCGCTGTAGCTCCGGTATTCGGCCATCCCGTCGCCTTCATAGGGGTTGAAGCCGCTGGGGTAGATGCTGACGGTTGACCGCTCCCAGTTCCTCGTGCCGCCGGCGAGCTGGGTGTGCCAGCCCCGGGGCGGGAAGGCCGTGCCGTTGAAGGTCTGCCCGACCTTGGTCCCGGCCGGCCAGACGTAGACCGGCTCGACCAGCGTGTCGTTGTTCGGGTTGCCGTCGCCGGACAGCGTGGTCGCGCAAACGAGGTCCTGGTTGCCGACGCTGGACGGGGTCCAGGTCGTTGTGAACGTGTACTCGGTCGTCGCACCCGGGGCGAGCGACCCGGTCCAGGTCTCGCTGACGTTGCTCCCGCCCGCGTTGTAGAACAGCGGGATGGAAGTCTGGGTGTTGGTGCCGAAGTTGGTGATTTCGGCGCTGATGGTCTGGGCGTCGCCGACCGCGGTCGTGTAGTAGTCGGTCCAGACCGCGGTGATGCCGACGTCGTCGGGCTGGTCCGGCGTCCGGCGCAGGTACCAGACGTCGTTGTAGCTGGACGCCGAGCCGTTCCAGGTGTCGTACCAGACCAGGTGGACTTCGCCGTTGTTGTCCGCCTGCACCGCCGGGTAATAGCGGGTGCCGGCCGGGAAGTCAACCATCACCTCGACCGGCTCCCAGTTCGGCCCGTTCTTGCGCCGGTACTGCAGGTTGATGCCGGAGCCGCCGAGCGGTATGCCGCGCCAGACCACGTGGACCGTGTCGGCGCGGACCGCCACCGCCGGGTAGTCCTGACTGCTGGCCATGTTGTCGCTGATGGTGTCCACGTTGCCCCAGCTCCCGCTGATGCGGGCGCGGTGATAGGCCCGGTAGACGGTGCCGGATTCGAACGGGTAGCCGGTCCAGGTCACGTGGACGTTGCCGCCCGGCGTCGCCGCCACGCAGGGGCGGTAGAAATACCTCAAGTTGGGAAATGGGCTCGTCACTTCTTCGATGCTGCCCCAGGTCCCGCCGAACCGGCCCCGGTACCAGATCCGCGTGTAGGTCGCCTCAACGCCGTTCTGGCGCCAGGTCACGTGGACGTTGTTGGAAGCGTCCACCGCCACCCCGCCCTCGTAGGCGTATCGCGAGGTGGTCGCGGTGTCCAATCGGGTCACCGTGCCCCAGCTCGTGCCGCTCCATTCGATGTGATAGACCTTGGTCCAGGCTGAGGCCGTGTCCCGCTGGGTGAAGACGACGTGGACGTTGTTGCCTCCGGGCCGGGCGGCAATCGCCGGGTTGGACGGCGCCGAGGCGTGATACTTGGTCACCAGCAGGGTTTCGGGCTCCCAGTTGCTG
>JAWOIB010000182.1:0-9720 GCA_046484845.1 bacterium | reverse complement strand
CAGCTCGCTCGCATCGCCTCCTTGAGCTGGTGGTCCCTGAACTCCTCCAGCGACAAGACCAGTTCCGTCCCGAGATACAAGTCGCCGCGCCACTGCTCGAGGTAAACCAATCCGCGGTCGTAATCGACCCGCGGGCGGGTGACCGTCGAGTCACCCAACGAGAACCCGGAGGCAACAACCGAGCACAGCAGCAGTAAGCCGAGAACGCGCGGCGCCTTCATTGCAGGGCGACAATCCTGGGCTCACGCTTTGCGTCTCTTGCGGTAGTCAGTCGCAGCTTCTCTACCAGCTTCTCACCCGCCAGGCCTTCTGCTTCCAGCAACCGGCGGCGTGGAGCCTGGGCCGCAAAACGGTCCGAAACTCCCAGCCGGTTCACCGGGCACGCGACGCCTGCCTGCTCGAGCACGCCGGCGACGGCAGAGCCGAAGCCGCCGGTCAGCACGTTTTCCTCAAGCGTGGTGATGGACGCGTGCCGTCGAGCCATCGCCAGTATCAGTTCGCTGTCCAGCGGCTTGAGAAACCGGGCATTGACCACCGTCAGATCGATTCCCTCTTCACCGAGCACCCGGGCAGCATCAAGGGCAGGAGCCACCATCGCGCCAAAGGCTAACAGGCAGCCGTCATCTCCTTCCAGCAACAACTCGGCCTTGCCGGGTGCGACTGGCGCAACCGCGGGCTGTGGCTTCATCCCTGAGCCCCCGCGCGGGTAGCGAATCGCCGTCGGACCACCGGTATGCAGCCTGGCATACTCCAGCATCAGAGCGAGCTCGTCCTCATCCTTCGGAGCCATCACGGTCATACCGGGCAGCATCCCGAGGTAGCCTAGGTCGAAGACCCCGTGGTGAGTCGGTCCGTCTTCACCCACGAACCCGGCGCGGTCAACCACCAGCACCACCGGCAATCCCTGCAAGCAAACGTCCTCAACCACCTGATCGAAAGCCCGCTGCAGGAAAGTCGAGTACAAGACCACAAACGGCCGGAGCCCGGCCAGCGCCAGCCCGGCGCCGAACCCGACCGCATGCTGCTCGCAGATACCCACATCGAACACACGGTTCGGGAACTTACGCCGGAAGTCATCCAGCCCCGTGCCCAGACACATCCCGGCCGTGATGGCGACCACCCGATCATCCCTGCCCGCCATCTCCACCAACGCCTTGCCGAACGTGGCAGAGAAGGTCCGCTCGGACGAGACGGCGCACTCGCCGGTCTCACAGTCATACGGACCGATGCCATGGAACACCTCCGGCCGCTCGGCGGCTGGTTTGTAGCCACGCCCCTTGCGGGTTACGACGTGAACTAGCACCGGGCCGTGCAGACCGCGCACTCGCTCGAGGTTCGGAATCAGCTCGGCAAGGCTGTGGCCGTCAACCGGCCCGACGTACCGGAATCCGAGCTCCTCGAACACGACACTCGGGACGACAAGGTTCTTCAAGCCTTCCGCCAACTTGCGGGCCGCAACCCGGGTCCGGTCGGTCAAGTCCGCCGGCAGCAACCCGAGCAGGTTCCAGACGTCGGCGCGCACGCGGTTGTATACCCGGCCGGTGGTCACCCGGCTGAGGTAACTCGCCATAGCCCCGGTACTCGGCGCAATCGACATCTCGTTGTCGTTCAGCACCACGGTCAAGTCCTGCTTCAACTCACCCGCGTGGTTCAGCGCCTCGAAAGCCATACCGGCAACCACCGACCCGTCGCCGATAACCGCGATCGCGCGTCGCGGCTCACCCCGAAGCCTGTCGCCGATCGCCGCACCCAGTGCCAGCGACAACGAATCACCGGAATGGCCGGGGTCATGGCTGTCGTGTTCGCTCTCGGCCCGCTTCGGAAAACCGGCAATCCCTCCCTCCTGACGCAAGGTTGAGAACTTCCCGTATCGACCAGTAAGGAGTTTGTGTGTGTAGCACTGGTGTCCGACGTCCCAGAACACGCGGTCCTTGGGTGAATCGAACACGCAGTGCAACGCCAACGTCAACTCGACCACCCCCAGATTGGGTGCGACGTGTCCGCCGGTCCTCGAGCAGGTCTCGATGATGACCCGTCGAATCTCTGCCGCGAGTTCGTTCAGCTGACCGAGGCTCAGCCTCCGAAGATCGGCCGGCCCGGTGATATCCGCGAGCTTCACTGCTTCCTCAACGTTTCCGGTTCATCACCACTTCCGGCAATGAAGCCAGGAACTGGTAACTGCCGCCCAGGGCCGAGAAGAGCCGCTCGGTTCGGCGCGACTCACAGAATAGTGACTGCCGCTCGTCAACGCATGCTCGCTCTCGACCAGCGACAGACCGGGCGCCGCCTCGCCGCCGGGGCGACAACACCGGGTTGAGAATCGACCCTCTCCCCTGTACGCGATGCGCGACGGGCCCATCCAGCCGGTCATCAGTCGCCTGGAACAACATCCCGAGCGAAAGCCCGGCTTCCCGGAGTTGCTTCCGCCGGGGAGCGGAGACACCTGCAAGAACCCCACCGGCCTCAACCGCAGCGGCCATGAATACGGCGGTCTTGAGCTTGTCGACCCGCTCAGGGTGCCGGGCGCCACGCGCTGACCGCTGGCTCTCGAGGTCCAGCATCTGGCCACCGGCCATCCCGGCCGGTCCCAATGCCGCGGTCATCAACCCCAGGACCTCGCCTCGTCGAATCGGCGTCACCGGACAACGAAGCATTAGCTCGAACGCGAAAGCCAGCAACGCGTCGCCGGCCAGTATCGCGGTTGCTTCATCAAACCGCCGATGCAGGCTCGGTTTGCCGCGTCGAAAGTCATCGTCGTCCATACAGGGCAGGTCATCGTGAACCAGCGAGAACGCCTGAACCAGCTCGATTCCGGAGCAAAGCGGCCGCACTGCCTGTAGCTGGCGACCGCCGGCAGCAAGGTAGCTCTCCAGCGCAAGAACCGCCCGGATCCTCTTGGCACGTCCGAGTACCGCGTAGCGCATTGCCGTTGCCAGCCTTGCCGGCACCTCGGTACCAAAGCGTAGGTCCTCAACAAGCCAGCGACTAATGAGTTGGCGGTCATTGCGCAGTCGGGCCCTGGCCGCTGCGGAAGTCACCAGGTCCCGATCCCTTCGGCCGCGCTCACCGTATTCCAGAGCAGCATTGCCACGGTCATCGGCCCGACCCCGCCTGGAACCGGAGTCAGGGCCGACGCCACCTCGCTCACCCCATCGAAGTCAACATCTCCCACCAGCCGGCCCGAAACCCGGTTCGTGCCGACGTCCACGACGACTGCGCCCGGCCGTACCATCTCTCGGGAAACCAGCCCGGCGTGCCCGACCGCCACGACCAGAATCTCGGCCGTTCGGGTGACCGCCGCCAGGTCATTGGTACGCGAGTGACAGACCGTCACCGTCGCATCGCCACGCTCACCCTTCAACAACAACGCCATGGCCAGCGGCTTGCCGACCAGTTCGCTCCGCCCAACAACCACGACCCGCCGTCCCCGAACGGACAACCCTGACCGTCCAAGCATCTCAACCACCCCGGCCGGGGTCGCAGGGACAAAACGCGGTCGTCCGGACATCAGCAACCCGAGACTTACTGGCGTCAGCCCGTCCACATCCTTCGCCGGGTCAACGGCAGCCAGTATCCTCCGCTCATCGACTCCCGCTGGGAGCGGCAACTGAACGATCATGCCGTGGAATCCCGGGTTCGTGTTCCAGGCCGCAACCTGGCTGAGGAGCTCTGCCTCGCTGACATCATCTGGAAGCCGTGCCACCTCTGCCGCCATTCCGGCTGCCGCGCAAGCCTTCACCTTGCTCCGGACGTACACTTGGGAAGGAGCGTAGCTGCCGGCCAGCACTATCCCCAGTCTCGGAACTACGCCTCGCTCCGTCAGCCGGGCAACCCGGGCCTGAACTTCTTCCCGCACACGGGCTGCCATGGCCTTGCCATCAATCAGAACTACTGCCATCTGTCCCCCGGGTTATCAAGCAGACCAGCCTGCCGGCGCTTGGCGCACGGACAGGCAAGTTCAGCTCCTGCCGAAATAGACTTCCTCGAACTAGTGCCGTACTCACAGCACGGTCAGACTGACGCTAAAGGACTCCTTTCGGTTCGACCAATTGTGCCCGTTAAATGCCGTCAGGTCAACACGCGTCCTCAGCGGCCGCTCTCCGGCTCCAACGCCAGGAACAGGCTGCGGCCGCCACGTTCAACCCGAACTAGGACAGCACGTCCGGAGGAGACCTGCTGCCGGGCGGCGGCCTCAAACTCCCGCACCCCGGGAGTAGGCCGGCCGCCGAGCTCGAGAACCAAGTCGCCCGGCTGAAGGCCGGCTTCGGCCGCTGGGCTGCCCGGCTGCACTGACTCAACCACCACACCGACGGTCCCGCCCGCCCGCTCGGCGGCACTCGCTTGGCGGACAGTCATCCCGAAGAACCGACTCTCGGGAATCGGCACAGACGGCAATGAACTCACCTCGTCCTCAGGGAAATCCGCCAGCCGCACTCGCTTCCTCTGTTCGCGGCCGCCCCGGATCAACCTGAACTCAACCATCGAACCGGGAGCGCGTTCCGCAACCATACGGCGGAAGTGCTCGACGTCCCGGACCGGCTTGCCGTCAACCTCAACAATCACATCGCCGGCCTCAAGCCCGGCCTTCTCGGCCGGTTGGTTCTTCACCACCTCACTTACCAGTACCCCGGAGGTACTCTCGAGATTCATCGCCTCGCGAATCGCCTCGGTAACCGGTTGGGGCCTGATGCCAAGAAAACCTCGCGTCACTTTGCCATGCTTCATCAGCTGCTCGGTCACGCTCATCACCATATCGACCGGGGCAGCGAAGCCGATACCGACATTCGCACCAACCGGTGACCGGATGGCCGTGTTTACCCCGATCAACTCCCCCCGTATGTTGACCAACGCCCCACCCGAATTGCCCGGATTTATCGAAGCGTCGGTCTGAATGAAGTCTTGGTAGCTTGGCCCCTCGCGCAAGGGCAATCCGGAACGCCCCTTCGCCGATATCACCCCAACCGTCACTGTGCCCTGAAGCCCGAACGGATTGCCGACCGCTATCGCCCAATCGCCGACTCTCACCTCCTCGGCCCGACCGAATGCAATCGCTGGCAACTTCGCATCCGCCTTAACCTTGATGACCGCCAGGTCCGTCTGCGGGTCGCGACCAACCACCTCGACCCTGTCGCCTTTGAACTCGGTATCGTCAGACAGCCGGACCACTATCCGGTTGTAACCCGCAACAACATGATTATTGGTCACGATGTAACCGTCCGGGCTGATGATGACGCCACTCCCCATCCCGCTCTGTTCCTGCTCCAGCGGCGCCTGCGGCCCGCCGTCCGGGAAGAAGTGCCGGAAGAACTCCTCGAAGGGCCCGGGCGTCGGGCTCCAGCGGCTCACCCGCACTGTCCTCTCTACCGAGATATTGACCACCGAGGGCGTCACCCTCTCGGCGACTTCCGCGAAAGAGGCCACCGGCGCCGCGTCCGCGGAAAACCGAGTGACCTGCCCCTCCTCTGCACTGACCGGACCGGCCCCGCACGAAAGCGCCCCAGCCAGCATCATCCCGAGCACGAAAGGGACAACTACGGCTGGCGCGATCATCGCACCGGCCAGAGCCAACAGAATCTTGCGGTTCGTCAACGCTTCCTCCTAGTTTGGAAAGACTCGCTCAATGGAGAGTTTGACGTGAACAGCCACCACCGGGTTTGCCGGCTCCAGCGGATCTGAAGGACTCAGTGGACCCTGAGCTAGTTCCCGACCCCCGTACCATAGACAATGGCAATGGTCGTTTTGCCGTCGTCAGTACCCACGACGACAGACACGTTCGCCTTCTCGTCCGCGCGTGCATAGTTCACCATCATCGTGCCGTCACCCATGTTGACATGCGCGATCTCTTTCCAACCCTGGCCGCTCAGGCTCGACTTGTACCAGCTAATGACTTCGCTCGTCGCAGCACTGCACTCAAACGCGTAGTTGGTCACGGTCGCGCCATCCTGGGTCCCGCCAAAACGGGCCATGGCCTTCGCGCCCGGATACCCGAGAAAGCCGGGCAGATCCGAGACGTCCACCGTGCCGGTGCGGTCGAGGTCCGCCTGCACCCCGGTTGTTCGCTCGATTGCCGTCTCGACTGCCCTCTCGGCGATTGTCTCACCGCACTTCATGCAACCGGCATTGGCCAGAAGCAGCAAACAGAAAGACCCGGACAGGACCACCAGACTGACTTTGGTCATAAAGACCTCCTTTGCTACGTCTATCCTAGCACACGGACGAACCCCGTCAACAACAGACTGAACAGACCCCGCCGATGCCTTCGCAGCAGAAGATGTCACCCGTGTAACTCGGCAAACCTCCCCGTCCGAGGCCCCCGGACGGCAAAGGTGCGACGGTGCCTCGCTGGTTCCGCGCCAGAATCACACGACCGCTGCCAGCGGCTGCCGTTGGTCAACCCCACAACCGGCCCAGCGACCTTCAGAAGTACGCGCGCAGCTCCGCGGATACGGTATGCTCGGCAGGGCGATCAGGCCGGTCGGAGAAGCTGTACCGGCCGCCAAGGGTAATTGTCTCGCTCAGCACATGAGATAAGTCAACCATCGCGCTGGGAGTCCACCCGAGTGGTCGGGCGAGCGCGATTTCGAAGGGGAGCTCCATTACCGGTGACGTCCTGCGTGTCAACGCGGCCCGACCGCGCAGGCGCCAGCGCGTGCCAAGCGCGAAGTTCCGACCAATACCCGCTGAGAGACTCGTCAAAGAGAACTCGCCTAGCTCCGGGTAGAACAGCGGCTGTGAGATCAGCGATTGCTCGACGCTCAGTTCGATCTCGAGTCGAAGCCGGGCACCTATGGTCGGTTCTGCAACCGCTGTCCACAGCCGCTCAGAGTGCTCAGCCCGGTTGCCTGTTCCCTGTCTTTCATCCAGCCCGCGCTCACCGCGCAGCCTCAGTTCAACCTCTGGCAGTCTGCTGGAGAATAGCTCGACGCGGTACCGCTGACGTCGCGTGGCCAGACCGGACACAACCAGGGTTCGGTCACTGGTGGTACCGCCCGCGGAAATCAGCCACAAGGTAAGCAGCGGTTCGAGCAACCGCACCGTCGCTCGGACGCTATGGCTGTGAGATTGGCGGACCGGGGCGGAATCGGAGACATCGGTCCTGCTTAAGGATCCAGTCAGGCCCACAGGTCGCCACGCCGACCAGTCTCCGACAACATTGAATGCCATCTCGCTCGCCGGAACATAGCTCCCCGTGCCAGCCAGCACGCGCTCGTATTCACCACCCGGGTCGAAGTAGTACCGACCGGTCAGCGTATCCCGGCTGTAGTGGCCTTCCTCCGGCCCGACGTAGCGATAGTACTCGTCTCTGAGCTGAACAAGACGTCGGAACTGCTGGACATCCCCATGGAACCGCACCCCTGTCCGCGGCGAAAACATCAGATTGAGCCCGGTCAACCAGCTTCCCCAGTTCCCAGCGGCATCTCCGGGATATCGCCGGTCCTGACGCGCAACCCGACCCGAAGTCCGAAACCTGTCTCCGGACTGCCACGAGAGCTCCAGTTCCGCCAACCCGCCGGTCTCATGAACCCGAGCCCCCCCGACCGTGTCAGCAGTATCTGCCCGCAACCATCGGTACCCCAGGTCCAGGTCAAGCCCGGCTCCGGCGGCCAGCCCGAGACCGACCTCGTATGAGCGCCTGACCGCCAATTCCGGCCAGTTCTGGCTCCAGACCACGCGCGGGCGGAGGTAACCGAACTCAGGCCGGGCCTCGGCGCTGGCCCTGGTCTCGGCCCCGTAACGCCCGCCAGCCATCACGACCGGCCCGGCGCGAACCCGGCCGACATACCTGGCCCACATCCTGTCATCCCTGGTCTCAAGCAGCCCTAGGTCCGCGCCGACGTCCAGCCAATCACTGGGTTCGAGGCTACCACTCAGTTCGCTGATGTGGTGTACCCGCTCCTGCGACAGGCCACCCCAGTCGTACTCAACGTCCACGAGCGAATCGCCGCCCGGGTGCTCGAAACCGGGCGCGAGCAGACGGCCCCTGTAGTGAAGGTTGAACCTGTCACCGGACCAACCTGCCCAGGCCCCCAGCGCACCATCAGTACCCATATCCGGTTGACCTGCAAGCAGGTTCAGAGCGTTGCGCCGACCGATGCCGGTCAGACCGGCCCGCAGTTCGCCCGACCCCAGGTTCAGTTCGAGCCGTCCGAGCTCGGTCCGGCGAGGCAACTCCACGCGGTACTTCGCCACATACCCTCCCGCACCCGGTCCGGCGTATACATGCGCCAGCAGGCTGTCATCATAGAAATAGTCGCCCAGCGAATCGCCAACGAAGCTGAACCTGACCCGGTAGTCGCCCCGACCCTCACCGACGTAGCGGTAGTGGTCGTTCGCCACGACGTATGAGCCTGCGCTGTCCCCGACACGGGTGCCACCATCCAACCACGCCCGGGAAGTATCACCGCCAATCCCGGCAAGATACTCACGCTCCTCAGGACTCAACTCGTACCTGCCGTCCCTTTCCGGTTCATCGCTCTCCGCGAAGTAATCGGCCGAAACCCGAAGAGGACCCGACTCAAACGCGATGCCCGTGATCGCATTAACTCGCTCCCAAGCATCGAGCACGTACTGGTAGCTCGCCTCGATTCGTGTGAACCGGTCTATCGCATGTTTGCTGGTGAAGACGATCTCCCCGGTCGAATAATCAACTGTGTAGTCCGCGTCCCAGCCCCTGGTCATGCGTCTACCATCAAGGTAAACCTCCTCGCTGCCCGTTACCAGCCTTGTCTCGCGGCCATCCGGAGCCAGCACGTACGGTCCCTGAACGCCATCCAGGCCGTTGAGCAACGACCGGCCGTACCGTCCACGCGGCCGGGCATAGCCGATTCGCCCCTCCACCGGGCCGTATTCGCCGCTGACAAGCCCACCAACCACCCGCCGCTCCAGCGTCCCGAATCCGGCTGTCGGCAGCTGGAAATCAACGTCGCCGAAGCCGCCTCGCCAGCCTCGCCCCGACAAGTCAATCCGGACCACATCGAGCTCCTCCAGCTCCAGGGTGATGCCCTCGGGAGGAATCGGGCTGCTCTGGTCCGAAAGCTCCGCGTCCACACGAACTCCCTCCACCATGCCGCGAACTGCCAACCGGGTTGCCTGGTTCAGGCCAGTACCCTCACTTCCTCCTATGCTGACGCCGATGATCTTGCTGCCGCTGATATCCAACTCACCCAATGCCGATGTGCTGTCTTCAGCAGCAATCACCGGCCGTGTCGCAGGGACCATCTCAGCATCCATACCCGGTGGCCCGCGTCTGCGGTATCCCCTGGGAGCCCGGGGCAGCAATGCCGTGCAGCTCACACGGATCACCGACCACCGGGCTGGCCGAGAAGCCAGCAACAGCACCCCCCGCTCCAGGTCAAGGTCATACTCCTCCGGACGCAGCAGCCGACCGTTCAGCTCAACCGAATCGGTACCGGCGAGTGCCAGACCCAGGTCGACTCGGTAGGCCGAGCTGTAGCCGTCCGCAACCAGCATGGCAGACACACGCCCCTGCACCTCTTGGTAATGGTCCGGACTGACATCATCCGTCCCGGAAAACGCCGTGGAACCAGCAATACCTGCGGCCACCAGCCACAGCAGGAAGCAGCCCCGGACCGGACCCCCGGCCACACGAACCGGAGGAATCCACAGAGCGGTTGAGCTACCGGGACAGCGGCGTCTCCGAACCCTCAAGGCAACTGGTACAGCAGCAGGCGTGCATCGCGGTCCAGCACGACCAGCCCG
>JAWOIB010000049.1:0-25123 GCA_046484845.1 bacterium | reverse complement strand
AACTGTATTGATAATAATGCTATAAATGGACGTAAGTCCGATTTTTTTGTTTCTTTGGTTTGCTACATTACCAAACTGATAATGTGTTTGCCAGTATTCTGAAGGTTCAGCTGCAAACAAGCCAATAATATATGTTAAATCAGGGTTTTCATCGCTCCGGTACCCGCGCCGGCCCCGGCCCGCGCGTACCGTCCGGCGCCAAGGTACTCGCTCAGCTCGCTCTCCAGCAGTTCCTGCAGCCATCGCCGCACCGCCTCCTCCTTGAGCAGTTCCGGGTCATCCAGCAGAGACCCTTGTCCGGGCGCCTCGGCTGTGTTACTATCGGATACTCTACTTGTGGCCATCTGAGCCTCCTCTTTGCCTGACTGATTGCTATATCATCATAGTTGCGGCAGGGCTCGATGGCCACAATTCCATCATCTCATCCAGCCAATTTGCAGACATCATGGCACACCACGCCCGCGAATGCGGGTGGCAGCGGGTTGGATAGTAGTTAACGCCAAGGATTCCAAGAGGTTGTGAGACTTCCGTCCGTGGAAAGGCGGTGCCACAAGCTGTCCTCGAGTCCAGGGAAGGCTGAGGTTTGCCGGTGAGGCGACTCCTTCGCTGGTCAGCCATCCAGCGGCCGCATTGTGTTGTCCTGTATCCGGGGAGCCGGCGTCCACGGCACAGGCGGGGCAGCGCCGGAACAGAACACAGCCGCCGGCAGTGGTGGTTCGGACTACCGGCAGGCTCGGGCAGGGTATTGACAGCGCGGGTCGGACGGCTAGGCTGGTGCGGTGCGGTATCTCCGCGGCCTGCTCGACGATGTCCAGGCACTGGTCGTCAGGAACGGCGAGCCGGTGGTTATCGCCGTCATTGCCGCGCTGGCGCTGACCGCTCAGCGCTACCAGCTGCCCCCGCTTTCCAGCCGGCTGGCCGGACTGGTTGCCCCGTTCTTCGAGCCGGCGGTGGCCGACCGGTTGCCGCCGCTGTTCACGAAGCTGGCGGGTGCGGTGTTGCTGGTCGGTGCGGCGTTGGCCGCGGCGGCAGTCTTGCGCCGGCCGCTCGTCGGCTTCGGGCTTGGGCCGGGCCGGCCGCGGCGGTGGCTGGCCGACGCGGGCATCGCGCTGGCCATCGTGCTGCCGGCGGTGGCCTGGGCGGCAACCCGGCCGGCCTTTCGCCAGCTGTATCCCTACTTCGCGGTTATGCGCGCCGGTGCGGGCTGGTTCGCGGCAGGACTGGCGGTGCGGATGGTATACATGTTCGCGTGGGAGTTCCTGTTCCGCGGCCTGCTGCTGTTCGGATTCGCACGCCGGGCCGGGCCGGCGGCGGGAATAGCGGCTTCGACCCTGCCGTTTGTCATCATGCACTTCGGCAAGCCGGGGCTGGAGGTCTATGCTTCGGTCATCGCCGGGGTGGCGCTCGGGGTTATCGCCCTGCGCGGCCGTAGCTTCCTGCCCTGCTGGCTGCTGCATTTCGCGGCCGCGGCCGCGCTCGACCTGCTGACCCTTGCGGGCTGACGGTGTTGGCGGGCGTGTTGCGGGACCTCTTGACAGCCCGCCTGCCCGGCCTACACTGCTACTCACGGTTCGAGGCGCAGAGTCCCGCAATGGTATCGCGGTGAGGTTGCGCGAAGGAACGGCCCCGCCGGGTGGACGTCGGACCCGAAGGGAGGTGGCAAGCCGCTTGTCGCGGGACTGTCCGACCCGAGACCGCAAAGAAGACGCCCGGCCAAGGGCCAACCGGGTTCAGCCGGACGCCAGCGGAGGCCGCAGTCAGCAACCCCGGCTGACTGTGAGCCGATTCAGTGGGGGCGGTTCGAAACGCAAGGAGAGCAGAAGTGAGAGTCACAGCGAAGATCTTCATGCTGGTCTGCACGGTGTTTTTTCTCGTGTGCGCGACCAACACCAGCGCGCAGGATGCCGAAGGCGGCTGGACGGCGAAGAAGCTCCAGGACATGTACATGAAGTACCTGGCGGCCGAGGGCTATCAGCCTTCGATCGACAGTGACGGCGATGTGCAGTTCAAGAGCGAGGGGATGACCTGCTTCATTATGGTCCAGGAGCAGGCTTCGGACCCGCACTTCTTCCAGATCCTGCTGCCGAACTTCTGGGATATCGAGAGCGAACAGGAACGCCAACAGGTGTTGGCCGCGGCCGACGCGACCAATGCCAAGTCGAAGGTGGCCAAGGTTCACACCGTCGGGGATTGGGTCTGTATCTCCGCCGAGCTCTTCGTCAACGAGCCTGAGGACTTCAAGGGTGTGTTCGACCGGGCGATGCGCTCGCTCTCCAACGGTCTGCAGAATTTCGTCTCAAGGATGCGGGAGTAGCCGTACCGGGTCGCTGATCTTGACGGGCCCGGTTTACCGGGTCCGTCCGTTTCTTGCGTGAGGTGGTGATCCGCCGTGATGCGCGGACGGCACCGCTTGACTTCGCTCTCCCGTGGTGTTACGATTCCGCGCTGAATGGAAGACCGTTTGAACGAGGTTCTACCCCTCGTCGCCAGGCCGATACGCTACGCTGACGCCGAGTACAACGCGTTCGCCCGCGAGCCGGCGCCCGGTGTCGTGCAATGGGTGCTGGGCATGCCAGAGGTGTACGAGCTCGGTGTATCGAACTACGGATTGCGTATCCTCTATTCCATCCTGAATCGGATCGAGGGCGCGCTCTGCGACCGGGTCTACGCGCCGTGGCCGGACTTCGGGGAGAGGTTGCGCGAGCAGGGCATTCCGCTCTACGCACTCGAATCGAAGCGGCCGGTCCGTTCCTTCGATCTGGTTGGGCTATCACTGCAGAGCGAGCTGTCCTACCCCAATGTTCCCTACCTGTTGGATCTGGCCGGGATTCCGCTAGACCGTGAAGCGCGGACCGCAGCCGACCCGCTGGTGATCGCGGGTGGACCCTGTACCGTCAATCCGTTGCCCTTGTCAGGGCTGTTCGACGCGCTGGTCGTGGGCGACGGCGAGGAGGTCGTGGTTGAGATTACCCGGGCTCTTGCCGGTCGTGACCGGCGCGACCGGGAGGGTATGCGGGCCGCGCTGGCGCGCATCGAGGGCGTGTATGTGCCGGGCCACACTCCTCGCACACCGGGGGCGGTACGACGCCGGGCGGTGGCCGAACTGCGCGAGGAAGATTTCCCGCTGCCGCCGCTGGTACCGGTCTGTGAGATTACCCACGACCGGCTGACGATTGAGATCGCGCGGGGCTGTACCCGTGGATGCCGTTTCTGTCAGGCCGGGATCATCAACCGCCCGGTGCGGTTCCGGGATACCGCCCAGGTGCTCAGGCTGGCCGAGCGCGGCATCCGGGAGAGCGGCTGGGAGGAGGTTTCACTCCTGTCGCTGTCGGCGCTGGACCACCCGGACCTGCCGAACATGGTCGGGCAGTTGAACGCGAGGTTCCGTGACCAGCGGGTGGCGGTGTCGCTACCCTCGACCCGCGGAGAGGACTTCTCGCCGGAACTGGCCTTCGAGTTGCAGGAAGTCAAGAAGACCGGGTTGACCTTTGCTCCCGAGACGGCCTCGCCGCGGATGAAGGCACTGGTCAACAAGGACATCTCCGAGCTGAAAACGCTGGAGGCGGTCCGGACCGCGATGGATGCGGGCTGGAACGGGGTGAAGCTGTACTTCATGGTTGGGTTGCCGACCGAGACGGACGCCGATTTGGCCGAGATTGCCCGGTTCGTCAACGAGGTGGCCCGAATCTGCCGGGGCCGGCAGGTTCGCTGCAGCCTGAGCCCTTTCGTACCCAAGCCGCACACTCCACTGCAGTGGGCGGCATTTGCCGGAGTGGCCGAGCTTTCCGCCCGGCTGGACCGGGTTCGTTCCCGGCTGACCCGGCGGAATGTCCGGGTGAAGTGGGAGAACCCAGAGAGCTCATACCTGCAGGCGGTGCTTGCCCGGGGCGATGAGCGGCTGGGTCCGGTTGTCGAGAGCGTGTACCGGGCGGGCGGGCTGTTCCAGAACTGGAGCGAGCATTTCAGCCTCGGCTGCTGGCAGCGCGCTTTCGATGATTGCGGTGTGGACCCGGCGCCGCATCTGGCGGCCCGCGAGCCGGACGCGCCGCTGCCGTGGGACATCGTTGACCCCGGGGTCAGCCGGGAGTACCTACGACAGGAATGGGAGCGGGCCAGCCGCGGCGAGTTGACCCCGGACTGCGCCGGTTCTTTCTGTACCGGCTGCGGGGTATGCCCGGACGGCACCCCACCGCCCAGGCCGGAGCCTGCCTCGGCGCTGGAACGTGCCTACCGGCGACGGTATCGGCCGGCAGGGGATGGCGGGCCGAAGGTCCGAATCCGGGTCCGGCACACAGTCAGCGAGGAGTTCCGCTGGGCCGGGCACCTAGATCGCGTGCGCGCGCTGTACCGGGCGCTGCGTCGGAGCGGGCTGCCGGTTGCTTACAGCCGCGGGTTTGCGCCCAAGCCAATGCTCTCGTTCGGCCCACCTCTGCCGGTCGGGTTGGTCTCTGACGGGGAGTACTTCGATGTCTTCATGGAGGCCGGCTACGCGGGGAACGTCGTCGCCGACCTGGGGCCGTTCATGCCCCGGGGGCTCGGGTTGACCGTCTGCCGCGGCATCCTGCGAGACCGGCCGACGCTGGGTAAGGCGATCAACCTCGGCCGTTACCGGGCCGGCCCGGGAAGCTGGCCGGGTGACACCGTGGTGCGGGGCCGGTCGGTGCCGGGCATGCGCTCGGTCGCAGTCGGTCCGGACCGGACGATTGATTTTGAGCTGACGATCGCGCCCGGGGTCAAGTTGTTCCCGGCTCTGGCGCGGTTGGTGGAAATTGAGGAGCCGGCAGTCCGGACAATTCCGGTCCGTCGGCTGGATTGCCTGGTTGACCGCGGCGACCGGGTTCGGACGCCGCTGGAGGATTGAATGACCGTAAAGACGAAGATCGTCATCAGCGCCAACGAGTGGGAAACGAGGGTCGGCATCATCGAGAATGACCGGCTGGTCGAGTTCTATGTTGAGCGCGAGGAGAGTCGAAACCTTGTCGGCCGGGTGTACAAGGGCCGGGTGGAGAATGTGGTTCCCGGCCTCAGGGGGGCGTTTGTCAACATCGGGTTGCGGAAGAACGGTTTCCTGCCGTTGAACGAGATCCCGGAGTTCGACGCGCTCGATGACGAGGACGAGAACGGCGGAAAGGCCGCTGATGACCGGCCCCGTACCATCACCTTGGAAGAGCGCGAGGAAATCCTGGTCCAGGTCGTCAAGGATCCGTTCGCGGAGAAGGGGGCTCGACTGACCTCCTATGTGTCGATCCCGGGCCGGTACCTGGTCTACTTCCCGAACGCGGAGCGAATCGGTGTGTCGCGCCGGATCTTCGACCGGCGCGAGCGCAGCCGGTTGCGTTCCGCCGCCCGGAAGTTCAAGTCCCGCCACGCCGGGCTGATCATCAGGACCGTGGCCGAGAAGGCGAAGCCGGGAGAACTGGCCGATGAGTACCGCCAGCTGGAGCAGGCCTGGGAGGCAATTCGGTCCCGTGCCGAGGAGGCCAAGCCCCCGGCGGTGGTTTATGACGAGCCCTCCATCGGGGTGAAGTTGGTCCGTGACCTGTTCACCGGGGAGGTAGAGAAGGTCATTGTCGACGACGAGGAGCGTCACCGGGAGATACTCGCCTACCTCGACCAGGTCGCGCCCAAGCTCAAACGCAAGATCGATTTCTACCGGGGCGAGGTGCCGTTGCTTGAGCAGGCCGGAGTCGAGGCGGAACTCGACCGGGTGTTCCAGAAGCGGCTCTGGCTGAAGTCGGGCGGGTTCATCACCATCGACCAGACCGAGGCAATGGTTGCGATTGACGTGAACACCGGCCGGTCGTCAAAGGAGGACGACCCGGAGCGGCTGATCTTCTCGACCAACATCGAGGCCGCGGCCGAGATCGCCCGCCAGATTCGCCTGCGCGACCTGGCCGGACTGATCATCGTCGACTTCATCGACATGGAGGACCAGAAGAACATCGACAAGGTCATCCAGGAATTGAAGGCCCAGTTAGCCAACGATCGGGCCAAGGCTGATTACTCGCGGATGAGCCGTTTCGGACTGCTCGAGATGACCCGCGAGCGGACCCGGCCGGGGATGATGTACGCGATGTGCGAGACCTGCCCGACCTGCAAGGGCTCGGGCCGGGTGCGGTCCCGGGCGGAAGTGGCAATGAAGATCGAGCGGGCGATACTGGCCAAGCTGCCGAAGATCGCCGGCCGGCGTATCCGGGTGCTGGCCGCACCCTGGGTGACCGACTACTTGACCGCTGACTGGTACGACCGGCTGGCTGAGTTCGCCCGGCGCTACCGGCTGGCGATAGACATCAAGACCGACTACCAGATCCAGCCGACCGATTTCCGGCTGCTGGTCGAGTACTCGGAGTAGCGCGGCGACCGTCCGGTTTCAACCGGGCAGTTCGATCAGCTTGTCACGGCCGGACTGGCCGCGCAGGATTCGGACCGAGCTCCTCGGGACGCCAAAGTGGCGGGCGACCGCGGCGATGACGGCATCGTTGGCCTTCCCTTCGCGAGCCGGGGCTCGGACTCTTGCGAGGAGCGGCCCGTCGGGCCGCTCCTCGATGCTTTCGACTCGGCAGCCGGGCCGAACCGTTACCCTGATTCTCAACCGGCAGTCGTGCCCATGCGGCCGAGCCCGGTCTTGTAGCGGTCGAGCAGTTCGGCTCGCTTGCCCGCGTTCCAGCCCGAGACCCGGGAGAAGTAGCCGGTGACCCGGGTGATGAAGTCTACATCGGCCGAACCGCAGTACGGACAGACCTCGACCAGGCCCCGCGACGTCTTCCCGCATCGGCAGGCGGTGAACTCGGGGGAGAACGCGACCTGGGCGTTGCGGGTCGTGTCGTAGGTCTTGCGGACGAAGGCCGCGATCGATTCCTTCGGCGGGCGGGCATCGGCGAGCCAGACATGGGTTAGTGCGCCAGCCTCGATCATGTCATGGAACTTGCCCTCGCGGTACACCCGGTCGATCGGGTCCACCGTTTCGCTGACATTGAGGTAGGTCGAGTTGGTGTAGTAGGCCGATTTCTCCTCGATCGAACCCTTAACCACCTGCTGGGCCTGGTCGGAGAAGCCGGCCAGGTCGAGCTGGGCGAAGCGGTAGGCGGTGGACTCGGCCGGGGTCTGTTCAATGACGAAGTGGAGCTCGTGCTCGTGGGAGAGCCGGTGGCATTCGAGGTGGAGGTAGGCGATAACCTTGAGACCGAGTTTGAAGGCCGCTTCCGATTCGTGGAGCTGCTGCCCGCAGTGGTACTGGACGAGCTCGTTGAGTCCGAGTACGCCGACTAGGAAGGTGGCCCGCTTCATCCGCAGGTACGGCTCTCCATCGAGGTCCATCGTCAGCAGCGCCAGCGGTCCTTCATGCTTGAGCTTGAGCAGCTTGTCGAGGAAGGTCTTCTTCTGGATGTGGGCCCGGACCACCAGCTCAAGCGACTCGCGCAGCAGCTTGTAGAGCTGTTCGTCATTGTGGTTGGCCTTGAACGCGATGCGAGGTAAGTTGAGGGTTACGTTCTGGAGCGCCGAGTAGCGCATCTTCCAGGGGGTGGCCGCATCGCGCAGGTCTCCTTCGTTGAGCTTGAAGCTGAGCCGGCAGCACTCGCTGATCTTGGCGGTTTCGCCCCGGTCAAACACGAAGTAGGTGTTGCCCTTTTCGGCAGCGACGTCGGAGATATGGAACAGGAAATCCTGCCAGCCGGGCGTCTGGAAGAAGCGCTCGGTCATATGCACCAGCGGCTTGGGGAAGAAGAACGGCCGGCCGCTGCCATCGCCCTGCTTGTAGATGTCGAACATGGCCCAGACGAAGCGCTGGGCCTCGGGCAGGTAATCCTTGTACTTGCGGCCGGTGTAGGTGCCACCGGGCCCGATGGCGTCGACGTTCTCGAAATGCTTCGGGATTTCCCAGTATAGGTTGACGTCCGAGAAGATTGCCTGGCCGCCTCGGGCGACATTCTGCTGGGAATACTCGAATATCAGCATCTGGGCGAGCTGGTGGACGTCCTTGTCACTCATCCCCTCGGTGAACGGGGCGATGAAGAGGTTGACCGCGTCCCAGCCGATCGCACCGGCGAAGTGCCCCTGGAGTGCAGCCGAGAACTTGACCATCTGGGCGAGCAGGGTCTCAGGGTGGCGGGGCGGTTTGGCGGTTGAGAGCGCGTTGGGCAGGTTGAGGCCGAACTTCTTGACGTACTCCAGCGACTGGCCGGAGCAGTAGGGCCGGTTGATGAAACCGAGATCGTGGAGGTGGATGTCGCCCGAGGTGTGGGCTTCGGCAACGTCGGGATCGAAGACCGAGGCGAGCGCGAACTGCTTGTTGATCCATTCGGCCAGGGTCATATTCGTTGCCTCGGGGTTGTGCGGGATGTTGGCGTTCTCTTTGTTCGGGTAGAGCAGGATTCGCTCAACATCATACAGGGGCACGCCCAGCCGCGTGTGGCGCTTGCGCTGCTCTTCGTAGCCGTGCTCGATGAGTTTGGTGTTGACTATCTCTCTCACCAGCCCGGTGTTCAGCTGCTTGACCTTGGCGTTGACGATGACGTCTTCCACCTCGCCTGCGATCTTTTCGGCGACCGCCTGCGGCAGGTGGGTCTCGCGGACCAGTGCCCGGCTGATGCGGGTCCGGTCCCATTTCAGCACCTTCTCGTCGTTAGACTGAACGAAGACCGCGTACTGGGTGGATTCGTCGTCGCTGGCCAGCAGCCGTTTGATCCGCGCCCTGCCTCGGCGTTCGCGATAGAGGATGAATGACTTGGCGATACGGGCCTGGTTATTGGCGATCAGAACCCGTTCCACCATGTCCTGGATTTCTTCTACCGCTGGCGTGGTGTTGCCCTTCTCTGCCTGGAGTTGAATCACGACCTGGTTGGCAAGGCGCGTGGCCAGGCCACGGTTATCAACTCCCACCGAACGGGCAGCGAGATAGACCGCTTCAGCTATCCGGCCCGGGTCGAACGGCACTACTTCGCCGTTGCGCTTGCGGATGTGACTGAACGCGGGTGGCTTGACGGTCTCCTTCTCCTGATGGCTGTCGTTGGCGGCAGGCGCCGCGGACGGGCCGGTCGGCTGCAGAGCGTCATCCAACCGGTCAGGCTTCATGTTGTCGGCCCCGGAACTGTTCCCCGGTATCGGCACAGACTCCCCCTTTCGCGAACTGGGTTGGCAATGGGATTGCGTGACGGCAAGATGGTAGTTGTCCGGGTGAAAGCTCGATGTGGTCGACCGCAGGCGTTGCTCCTGCACGGACGGCCTGTGGTGAGACGCTGTCTCGGGAGCGAATCGATAACCCGATATCTGGTGACTTGCCGTAACGAATGGTTCATAAACGTGAGAGGTTGTTATACCGCAACCAATCCGGCTGTCAAGCACGACCAAGCGTATCCCTGCAATTCCATAAGTGTTAACAAAGGATACAGTTAGGCATTAACTTGTCTCTTCTTTGGATTTCTGATGAACGGGTAACTGTATCAGTCGGGTTGCATCCCACCGACCGCTTCGGAGGGGCTTCCACAGGTTTGTCCACAGCTTATCAACAAGTTATGCCGGGTGGTTGAAATGGTCGTATCCGCTCATCGTGAGCCTCCTGGTTCTGTCGGCACCTGCCAGCCAGACCCCCTGCCCTCGCTCGATGCGGCCGATGCTGGTGATGGCGATACCCGCAACGACCGGGCCGATGATGTGATCTGAGCTGAACAGAAGTTCGTAGTCCTCACCCGCAGTCAGCGCGAAGTCCGTCAGGTCCTTGCCAGTCTCGCGGCAGTAGCGTCTGGTTGCGGGCAGCGTTGGCAGGCGTTCCGGCTCAATGACCACGCGAACACCGGAGGCCCGGGCGATGCGGCGGGCGTCGGCGGCGATGCCGTCCGAGGTGTCGATGAGCGCCCCGATATGGCGACAGAGCGCCAGCATCGTCCTCATCCTGGGCAGGGGTCGGATATGCCTTGCTATCGCCGGGTGTCGCCGGCTCGCGCCGGGATTGCGGGCAAGCAGTAGCCGGCCGGTTTCGGCTGCCCCGGTGCGGCCGGTGACGTAGAGCGTCTGTCCGGGCCGGGCGGCGCTGCGCAACAGCGGCCGCCGGGTCCGGCCGATGGCGGTGAGTGCGAGCAGCATGCGGGCCGAGGCAATCGTGTCGCCGCCGGCGATGCTGCAGCCTAACCGGGCGCATACCGTGTCGAGCCCACGGTAGAGGGCGCGGACATCGCGACGCCCGGTTCCCCGGGGCAGGCCCAGCGTGACGAACAGCGCCCCGGGACGGACTCCCATCGCGACGATGTCGGATAAGGCGGCGCAGGCGCACCGCGTCCCGATTTCGACCGGCGCG
Source organism: bacterium (assembly GCA_046484845.1). Lineage (GTDB taxonomy): Bacteria > Hydrothermota > Tepidihabitantia > Tepidihabitantales > Tepidihabitantaceae > DSBX01. The sequence goes on along the minus strand of JAWOIB010000049.1, from coordinate 14,832 downwards.
AGGTAGCGGCGGTCGAAATGGACTCCCTCGAGGTAGCCATCGGTCGAGACCACTGTGCCGTCCGCGAGCACCGCCGCATCGTCGCCGATGCCGACCCGGACCCGGCTGCGGTCGGGCAGGGTGCGCCGGAGGCCAGCGATGAACGTGTCTTCATCCGGGTACGGGAAGCGGGGGGGGCGGTCTGCAACCATGCAGCAGTATAGAACTGGCCGAGGCAGCGTCAAACTGCCGGCGGGCGGGTGTCAGGCGGTGGGCTTGTCGGCCGCGATAACGAGCTGTTCGGGCAGGCCGCGGAGGTTCGGTACCTCCCAGTCCTGGCGCACTTCGCCGACCTCCTCGATCGCGGCGACCCTGAGCCCGGTCGCGGTGAGGTAGTAGAACTGGTCGGACACGGTCCACTGGTAGACCTGCCGGGCCAGTTCGCTGCCCGGAATGAAGCTGTCGGCACCGTCGGACTCTTCCTTCGCGCGACAACGTTCGAAATATGAGGCGGCTGACCGGAGTGCGCCCGGCTCGGGCCGCCAGATGCGACGCACCGGGTGGTACTCGGTGACCACCACCCTGCCGCCCGGTTCGAGCAGGCGGTGGATGTGCCGGTAGAGCAGGTCGAGCCGTGGTGTGCGCGGGGCGAGATGAGCAGCGTAGACGATGCCGTACCCGTCGGGCTGTAGCTGGTCGAGTTCAGCCAGGTCCAACTGGCGATACTCGATGTTCAGGCCGAGGAGTTGGGTTCGGACCAGCAGGACGTCCAGCAGACTGCTTGATGCGTCGGCAACAGCCACCCGGGCGCCCAGCGCGGCGAGTGCCAGCGCGGCCAGCCCGTCGCCGGTGCCGACAACCAGGGTCATTCGGCCTGCGACCGGACCCAGCAGTTCGAGTTCGACGCGGTTGAGGGCGAGGGCAGGCATTGTCGATACCCGGCGCCAGATACCCTGCTGTTCGGGCTTGCGTTCCCAGGCCGGTGCGACCGGCGCCCAGTCGCGCCGGCCGGGCGGAAGCTCGCGAGATGGTATGGGGGAGGAGGCGGGTTCTTCGGCTGTGATGGTCAGGGTCCGATACGGTACTCGGCCAGCTCGATGACTCTCCCGCCGGAACTCCGGCGAACCAGGCCGACGTCAGGCGCGAGCCACTCAGTGTAGCTGGCGGTGCTTTCCGCCTCGGCGACCACGGTTCTCGTGAACTCCAGCCGGTAGCACTCCTCAAACTCCCCGGCCGGCACGGTGACCGGCTCGATCGCCGCGACCCGGACTTCCAGCCGGTGCCGGTAGCGGAGGGTGTCGGTGCCGAGGATGATGATTGTGTCCGAGTACTCATCGGACCAGCTGTTCCCGGTAACGAGGGGCAGCAGGTAGACCAGTGCGTAGCGTTCCTCCAGCACATGCTCGGTTCCGCCGCGCAGGAGTGTGCGCCTGACCCATTGCCGAACCTCGGACTCCGGCGTTGGCTTGACCCACAGCCCGGGTGCGAAGTCGGTATAGACAATGGTGCCGCTGCGGCCGCCGACGAGCGAGTCGCGGCCGACTTCGACATAACAGGTGTCCGTGCCGTCGAAGTACTTCCAGAGGCTGCCCCGGACGAGCGGGAAGTAGTCCCGGCCGGAGCGGAAGAGCAGGTTGCTGCACCCGAGCAGCAGCAACGCGGCGAGCAACAGGCTACGGCGCATAGCCAACCCCGACCCGGAGGCCAAGCAGGTGGTCGAGCCCGGGCCCACGCCCGGCGACGCTGCCTGCGAACATCGTGTGGGTGAGGCCGAGCGAGACCCGGCTGCGGCCGGCCTGCTGGCTCAGGCTGAGGCCCCAGTGACCGCAGGGAACCGGACCGGTCTCGCTACCGGCACCGAACTCCCGCGTACCGAAGGCGAACCCGCCGCCGGCGAGCGGGCCGAAATCCCAGCCCGGGCGGTCGACGAGCGCGGCGCTGAGTTCGGCCCGGCCGATATGCAGCAGCAGCCGGTAGGGCAGGCTGGCGCGTCCGGGCAGACTGCTGTAATCATAGTTGGCGGAGAGGCGCAACCGGCCCACGGACCAGCCGGCGGTGGCGCCGAGCATTGCGGCCGAAGAATGGAACCGGCCGAGGCTGCCGGCCGGCCAGGCGCTGGCAACGTGACCACCGACATCGAACCCGCCGGAGAAGGCCAAGAGGAGGGCAAGCACAATCGGCACGATAACACTCTAAGGATTCGAGCCCGGCAAGTCAAGCCGTCCGCCCGCAGCCGCTCAGCCGACCGCGAGCATCCGCTCGATTGCTACCCGGGCGCGGGTCGCGACCGGGACCGGAATGGTGATTTCCTCGACTTCGCCCAGCAGCGCGCGCCGAACCGATGCCAACGTGGTTCGTTTCATGTTGGCGCAGAGGGCGGTGCGGCGCAGCGGGTGACAGCGGACATCGGGGTAATCCCGGGCAATGCGGGCGCACATTCCGGCTTCCGTGCCGAGCACGACCTCGCCCAGTTCCTGCGCGAGCCGGAGCATGCCGCCGGTGGAGGCGACGCGGTCCGCGGCCCGGATCACCTCGAGCGGGCATTCCGGGTGTACGATGACCGTCGCCCCGGGCCAGCGCTGCCGGGCGCGCTCGACGTCCGCCGGGGTGAAGGTGGCGTGGACGTAGCAGAACCCCGGCCAGGGGATGAGCTCCCGGCCGGACTCCAGCGCGGCCCAGGCCGCAAGGTTGCGGTCCGGGACGAACAGGATGCGCCGGTCGGCCGGGACCGACCGCACGACCGCGACCGCGTTTGCCGAGGTGCAGCAGATGTCGGACTCGGCCTTGACGTCGGCCGGGGTGTTAACGTAGGATACGACGGCGACGTCGCCGAGCTGCCGCCGGCGTTCGGCGAGCGCCCCGGCAGTAACCATGTCCGCCATCTGGCAGCCCGCGCCGGGTTCGGCGAGGACGACCCGGGCGTCCGGGCTGAGGAGCTTCGCGGTTTCGGCCATGAACCGGACCCCGCAGAAAACGATGAACCGCGAGCGCGCCTGCGCCGCCTGCCGGGCGAGTTCGAGCGAGTCGCCGATGAAGTCGGCGACCGGGTAGACTTCCGGGAGTTGGTAGTTGTGGGCGAGGATGAGCGCGCCGGTTTCGCGCTTGAGTCGGGCGATGTCCGCCTGGAGCTCAGCGCCGCCGGCGGTCATCGCGTCCCCTTCCTTTCCACGGTCCCGGCCGACCGGCCGGGCGCGGCGCGGCGGGCCGCGGGGCCGGCGCCAGCAGGCCCGGGTCGCCCGGCGCCGGGCGCCAGAGCCGCTGGTCGTCGAGGATGTGAACGGTTTCGATGTCGGCCCGGGCCAGTTTCTCGGCCAGTGCCCGGCGCCGGCAGTACTCGGGCGACAGCTCGCGGCAGAGCAGGCATGCCGCGCGCCGCTCCAGTTTGCGACGGATGACCTCGAGCCAGCGGCTGACCGGTTCTGCGGCGACCCAGGTCCGGTAGTTGAGGTCGGCGCCGAGCTCATTGCCGAGGAAGACGTAGCTCACGCGGGCGGCGTCGCAGAGCTGCTGAAGCACGTCACGCTCGAAGCCCAGCTCGCGCAGGGGCAGCCGGCGGATGTCGAAGATGATCTCGATGCCGTACTTGGCAAGGACGCGGCTGAAATCGAGAGGATGGCGGTTGCCGGTGCCGAGCGTGTAGAGCCTCATCGGTTCTCTCCTGTTGCTGCCCGGGCGACGAGTTCGATGGTGCCGAACTGGCCTTCCTGCGCCACCGTGATCTCGCCGGTCCGGACCAGCTCGAGCACGGCGATGAACATGACGATGATTTCGGTGATGCTGTTGCCGCCGACCGCGGCTTCGAACGCGAGCCGTCCGCGCCGGCGGATGAGCCCGCGCAACTCGGCAAGCTTGTCCTCGAACCGGATCTTGACCGGCGCGACCTCGACCAGCCGTTCGGTGCGGACCCGGGTGAGCAGCCGGCGGAAGGCGGCGGTCAGGGTTGAGAGCTCCTGGCTCTCGGCTGCCGGGGCCGGGGGCAGGGTTCCACCCGGCCGGGGCCAGACCTGCCGACGCTCGTCCTCGCGACGGGACAGCAGCTGGGCGGCCTGCTGGTAGCGCCGGAATTCGTCGAGAATCTGCTCCAACGAAACGGTCGGGGTGTCGAGCTCCTCCTCGCGGGGCCGGGGGAGCAGGGCACGCATCTTCAGGCGGACCAGGATGCCGGACATGACGAGGAAGTCGGCCGCGGACTCCATATTCAGCTCGGGCGCGCCCCGGACGAAGCCGAGGAAATCGTCGGTCAGCCGGCCGATGGGCACCTCGCTGATGTCCAGCTCGCTGCGACGCACCAGGTAGAGCAGCAGTTCAACCGGGCCTTCGAACAGCTCCAAGCGGACTTCGGGAACCTGCATTGCTCAGAGCTCCTTAAGCCGGTACTGCCGCGAACCGACGCCGAGCCGTTCGGCCGCGGCCAGCAGGGTTTCCGGGTCCAGCTTCGGGTAGAGCCGGGCGAGTCCGGGTTTGACGCGGTCATAAGCGGCCTGGTCACAGGCGACCGGGTCGTGCGAGCCGAACACGCCAAGGTCGGGCATGAACGGCTGCTCGGTCTCGGCATTGCAGTCGCAGTTCGGGGTGATCCTGAGCGCGAAGTCGAAATGGAACGCCCGCCGGCCGGCGAGCACCGCCCGGGCGTACTCGGCCATCTTGAGCTGGACGGTGTTCGAGGCCTGGTTCCATTTCACCTGGACGGCGCCCTGCGGGCAGATCGCCAGGCAGCCGCCGCAGCCGGTGCATTCCGGGCCGATGCTGGCGACGTACTGGTGAAAGCCGATCGCGCCGGAGGGGCAGTACTCGACACACAGCCCGCAGGACGCACAGCGCTCTGCATCCACGTGCGGCTTCGAGTCGGAGTGCATCTCCAGCTTGCCGGCTTTGGCGGCCAGCCCCATCGCCAGGTTCTTGAGTGTGCCGCCGAAACCCGCCACGAAATGACCCTTGAAGTGGGCGAGGTTGACGAGGTACGTGAACCGGTGGAGGCCACGGGCGAGGCGGGCGACCGGGACCAGCCCGGACTCAAGCGGGACCTCGTAGTAACGCTCCCCGCGCTCGCCGTCCAGGATTTCGATCGGGGCGAGGGTGCGTTCGACGCCGAAACCGTGCTCGCGGGCGAGCCGCAAGTGTTCGGCCGCGTTCTGTCGCCGGCCGCGGTAGAGCGCAGTTGTTTCGACCTGCACCGGCTGCAGGTTGTGGTGACTGGCCGCGACCGCGGCCGCCCGGACAAACGCCGGGTCGAGGTGGTTGTCGTTGCCGGCCTCGCCGAAATGGACCTTGAGCCCCAGCTTCTTCCGGGGCTTCAGCCCGGCCAGGAAGCCGGAGGCCGTGAGAATCAGCTCGACCGCCTCCCGGCTGCGCCCGGCCGGGACGAACCAGACGGTGGGCGCGCTCACTGCCAGACCCCGGCGATTTCCCGGCCGCAGTCCGGGCAGCGGCCGTCGCGCAGACGGTTCAGTGCGACCTGGTATCCGCGTCGGGTGATGAGCCGCGTGCCGCAGCCCGGGCAGGAACTGTGCTCGCGCTCGTGTCCCGGGACGTTGCCGATGTAGGCGTACTCGAGCCCGGCGGCGTCGGCGATGGTCAGGCAGCGCTCGAGGGTGCGCACCGGGGTCGGCGGGGCGTTCAGCAGTCGGTAGGCCGGCGAGAACCGGCTGAAATGGACCGGGACGTCGGTGCCGAGCGAGTCAGCAATCCAGCGGCACATCGCTGCCACGTCGGCGGAATCATCGTTGTGCGCGGGCACGACCAGGTTCACCAGCTCGAGGTGGGTGCCGGACTTCCGGACGACCCGGCAGGCGGCCAGCACCGGCGCCAGCCGGGAACCGCAGACCTCGCGATAGAACTCGTCGGTGAAGCCCTTCAGGTCGATCTTCACCGCGTCCACCAGCGCGCAGAGCTCGGCGAGCGGGCCGGGGTTGATGTAGCCGCCGGTCACCACCACGGTGCGCAGACCGCTGGCCCGGGCGGCCCGGGCGATATCGCAGGCATACTCGTAGAACACCACCGGCTCGGAGTAGGTCAGGCAGATGGTCGGGACACCCTCCCGGAGCGCGAGTGCGACGACCGAGTCGGGCGGCAGGTCGTGGGCGGGCAGGTCCTCGGGCCGGGACTGGGAAAGCTCCCAGTTCTGGCAGTACTTGCAGGACTGGTTGCAGCCGGCGGTGGCCAGGGTCAGCCGGAGCGAACCGGGCAGGAAATGGAAGAAAGGCGACTTCTCGATCGGTTCCTTGCCGACGGTCGCGGCCCGGCCGTAGACCAGCGACCGGAGCACGCCGTCACGGTTCTCGCGCACCCGGCACACCCCCCGGCTGCCGGGCGCGATGACGCACTGGTGCGGGCAGAGCTCGCAGCGAACGAGGTCGCGGTCCAGTTTCGTGTAGTGCCGGGCCTCGTGCCCGGACGAAGCGCCCGCGGCCAGCAGCGCGGCCAGCAGGAGTGCCCGGGCGACAGGTGGCAACACGCCGCTACTTGAACACCAGCCAGCCGATGAGGAAACCCAGCGCCGCACCGACCGCGGCCAGCCCGCTGACCGCGCAGCAGGCGAACGTTTTCGCCCGGCCGGGTGCGGCCAGGACTCGGCCGTAGTCGATCGTGACCTCGGCGTGGGAGTTCGGCCGCACCTCGACCCGGTAGGTGCCGGCGTCGATGGCGGCCAGGGTCCAGGCCCCGGACAGCCGGCCGCCGACAGGTCCGGAGCGGATAGTGGCATAGACATTTTCGAGGCTGTCGTTGGACACGATGGTCAGCAGGAACGAGCCGGTTCGGAATGCCCGGCGCGCGACCGGGGTCCGGCCGAGGTAGTCGCCGTCGAGGTAGACCTCGATCCCGGGCAGGGTCGAGCGGACGGTGACGTAGCCGGAATCGGGCGCGGGCGCACCGAGCAGCAACAGGGCGATGAGACCTATGGAAGTCATGACACACGATAGCCCAAGGCCCGCCTCCAGTCAACCGGCGGCGGGGGCGGGGAATCAGATATCGGGCTGGCGGCGGCGCTTGCCGAGCAGGATGACGTTGCGCAGGCCGTTCTCACCCCGGGCGGAGCGCCAGCGCTGTTCGAAATCCGGCGAGCGGACGATCTGGGCGATGGCGGCCAGGGTCCGGAGGTGGAAGTTGCGCCGGTCGCGGGTGCCGACAATGGCGAACACCGCCTCGACCTCGGGCGCGGCGGCTGAGAACCGCACGCCCGGCCGGCAGCGGACCAGCGCCAGCTCGAAGCGGCCGGTGCCGTCGAAGATGACGTGGGGGACCGCCAGGGTCGGGCTCAGCGCGCTGGACGATTCGACTTCCCGCTCGACCAGCCGCTCGTAGATCACCCCGGGCTCGACGCAGACCTTCGGGGCCAGCGCCTCGGCGATCCGCTCGGTCAGCGAATGGATATCGTGCGGCTCGTTCAGGTCGAGCACGACGCAGTCCTCGACGAGATGGTCGAACCAGTCGCGGACGAGATGCTCGCGCTCCCGGATGACGTCGTGGAGCTCGGCTTCGAGCGAGCCGGTGACCAGCTCCCGGGCGGTCAGTCTTTCGATGAGGTGGAGCAGGGCGAACTCGCGGCTGGTGCGGTGGCGGCCGTAGAACCAGTATACCGCGAAGCCGGCCACGATGAGGCCCGCGCCCAGCAGCAAGGTCAGCGGGCCGAGCTGGAACAACAGCAGCCCGAACCCGAACAGCCCGGCGATGTGCATCCAGGGGTAGAAGGGCGAGCGGAACCGCGGGCGGTAGTTCTGCACCCGGCTCTCGCGCATGACGATGACCAGCAGCAGGGCCAGCAGGTAGGTCAGGATGAGCACGGTGGAAGCGGCCTGGACCAGCAGTTCGAGCTTGATGAACACCGCCACCGCCATCAGCCCGGCGGTGACCACCAGCGCGACGTGGGGGGTGTGGAACCGCGGGTTGATGCGGCTGAGCACGCCCGGCAGCAGCCCGTCGCGGGAGAGCGCGAACAGGTACCGGGACGCGGCCATCATCCCGGCATTGGCGGTGGACACGAACGCGAGCATCGCGGCCACGGCCAGCGCCCACCAGCCCCAGCGGCCGAAAATCACCTCGGCGCCGTCGGAGAGCGGTTCGAGCGAGCCGGCCAGCTTCTCGGCCGGCACCAGCCCGACGGTCACCACCACCGCCAGCACGTAGGCGATGCCGACCGCCAGCATCGAGAGCACCAGCCCGTAGGGGATGTTGTGCTCCGGCCGCTCGACCTCCTCGGCGACGCTGGAAATCTTGAGCAGGCCGCCGTAGGCGACGAACACGAACCCGGCGGTGGCGAACACCGCGCCGGCGCCGGGCGCGTTCGAGTCCAGCCCCTGGAAGTTCATCAGCCGGATTTCGGGCAGGCCGAACACGATGTAGCCCCCGACGAGCAGGAACAGGGCGCCCACCAGCCAGAGCTGGACCGAGGCCGCGGACCGGACCCCGCCCAGGTTCAGCAACAGGAACAACAGGCAGAACCCCAGCCCGACCAGTTGCGGGTCCAGCCCGAGCATCGCCACCCCGAAGGCGGACATCCCGGCCAGCGCGAACGCGCTCTTGAGCGACAGCGAGAACCAGGACAGCAGGCCGGCGATCGTGCCCACCGCCGGGCCGAGGCCGCGCATCGCGAAGTAGTAGTCGCCGCCCGCCTTGGGCATCGCGGTGGCCAGCTCGGCCAGCGCCAGCATGCCCATCGCGGCGAGCAGGCCGGCAATCAGGTACGAGATGATGACCGCCGGGCCGGTCCGGGCGAAAGCCGGGCCGGGCAGGATGAAGATGCCCGAACTGATCATCGCGCCGGTGGCCAGCGCGAAGATGTGGACGAGCTTCAGCCGCCGGAGCAGGCGGATCGGGCCCAGGGGTCCGAGTCCTCGCCCGGCCGGGCTGGTCATTGCCGCTTACTCCTCTCTCGCCGCAGCGCGCCCGGGCAGCCGGGCGCGCGGGCGGACCGGGTCCGCCTCCGCTTCGGCGCGCTTACGACGGGTCATTCACCGCCCCGATGAAAAGCGTCGTGCCGGTGGCCTCGTCGCGGATGAGCCAGAGGAACGGCCGGTCGCAGACCATCCGGAACCGGTCCGCCTCGAGCGGCACCGAGGTGATGCCCATCCTGGTCCCGGTGGCCGCGGCCGCCTCGGTGCCTTCCTCGTTGACCTCGATGAAGCTCTTGTGCACGACCTCGTTGATGTAGAACGCCATGTCGATTTCCGCCTTGAGCATGCCCTGGAAATCCGCCCGCGCCGGGTCGAACGCAATCGCCATCCCCAGCCCGCTCAGCACCCGGTTCAACTGCGCGGAGAACTCCAGCCGGAACCGGGGCAGGACCAGTTCGCCCTCACGGTTGTTCAGCCCGCGCCGCCGGTGCTCGAACTCCCCCCCGGTCAGCCGGTCCGCGAGGCCGGAGACGCCCGCCTGGTCGTCCTCAGCCGGCAGCAGAAGGTAGAGCGCGAACCCGCCCTCGCCGTAGGGCAGGCGCAGGACCTGCAGCCCGTCCGCCTCGCCGTAATCGAACCGGCCCGCGCGCTGCATCATCGGTACCGGCGGGCGGCTGCCGTCCGGTCGGCGGAACTCCCGGTCGCGGGTCAGTTCCAGTTCGAACGGCTCGGACCAGCGGCCCTTGAAGTACACCGCATTGAGCAGCACCAGCGCGTCCTCCTCGCGCAGTTGGTCCACGATACCGGGGATGCGGCCGCGGGTCCGCGCCCGGACCCAGTCATTGATTGTCGCGACCGCCTGCTCCGACCTGAAATCAAGCTCCCCGGTCCGGGCGCCGTAGTCCCGGGCGCAGGCCGCGATGTACTCCTCGGACAGCGGGATGCCCTCGCGCACCCAGAGCGAATTCGCGATGTCGAGGGTCACGTCGGCATCGTCCGCGCGCAGGCGCTCGAGCAGCGCGGCATGCCGTCGGCCCAACTCCCCGGGTTCCATCCCGGCGAAGCCGAGCGCGGCGAGCAGCGCGGCGCGGGTCTCGCCGCGCGCGCCGCCGCCGGCCATCGCCATCGCCAGCGAGACGCTCACGGGCGAAACCGCGACATTCGCTTCCGGGGTATCGGCGAGCAGGCCGGCCAGCAGCCGGCCGCCGAAAGAATCCGTTCCGTCCATCAGCGTCTCCATTCCGGGTGGCGGGGGTGCGGGTTCGCGGGCGGGTGACGACGACGGCGCCGGCTGCCCGGCGGTCGAATCCGACCGGCCGGTTCCGGCACACCCCAGGGCAAGGGCGGTCAACAGGCTGCAGGCAAATCTCGCAGTCATCGTTGGCCTCCGTCGGTTGCGAACGTTACGGCTAAATCTAGCGGCTGAGAAGCGCTTGTCAAAGCGCGGTGGAACTCCCGGCCGGGGCGGGGGCTACGGCCGGGAGGGGTGGGGGACGAACACCAGCGCGGCGGAATTCAGGCAGTAGCGCAGGCCGGTCGGGGGCGGGCCGTCCGGGAAGACGTGCCCGAGGTGCGCGTCACAGCGGGCGCAGAGAATCTCGGTCCGCACCATCCCGTGGCCCCGGTCGGCGCGCTCGATGATGTTCTCGGCCGCGAACGGCTCGAAGAAGCTCGGCCAGCCGCTGCCGGACTCGAACTTCGTCCCGGAGCAAAACAGCGGCAGGGAACAGCCCACGCAGGCGTAATTGCCCGGCTCCTTGTTGTCCAGCAGCCCGCCGCAGAACGGGGCCTCGGTGCCGCTGGTGCGGGTGACCCGGTACTGCTCCGGGGTCAGCCGCCGGCGCCATTCCTCGTCGGAGCGCACCACCCTCGGCATTGCCTCGGGCGCGAGCGGCCGGCCGTCCGGGCCGGCGAGGCGGACGACCACGGTGTCCGGGTGGCTGGCAGCGGGTTCGGCCATCGAGACAGTGTCGGGCAGACCGGCCGGGCTGTCAACCCGGGCCGGGCCGCAGGTCACGGCGGACAGCACCAGCGCGGCCAGCGCGACCGGCCGGGCGGCGTTCACCGACCCTCTGCCAGTTCCTCGACCGCCGCGATGACCTTGCTCTCGACCTCGGCGGCGACCTTGTCGAGCCCGGGACTGTCCGGGAAGAAGCGGGAAAGGACCGTCGGGCGGACCATCCTGACCCTGACCTGTTCCCCGTCCTGCCACAGCGCGACGCTGCAGGGCAGCAGCGGCGCAATCCGGTTGTCGGTGGCCTCAAGCGCCTGCTTCGCGTACCCGGGATTGCAGATGTCCATTATCACCAGCGCGGTGTCGAACTCGACCCCCTTGGATTCCAGGACCCGCTTCACGTCGTGGACGTGCATCGTCCCGAAGCCGTGCTGCTTGAGCGCCGTCTCAAGCCGCGTCAGCACCCCGGTCACCGTCCCGCTGACCGTCGTCTCGAAGAAATCGTCCATACCCATTCCCTGTCTGCCGGTGCGTTCCGGCTACGCCTGCAGGTCTCTCTTCATCTGCTCATACTGCTCCCGGGTGACTTCACCCCGGGCGTAACGTCGCCTGAGAATCTCAAGCGCGTCGGGGTCCGTGTGTGCCCCGCCACGTGGCGCGTACTGCCGGAGCGCCCAAACGACCAGCGCGGCGACCCCGCCGAGCAGTACGACCCAGACGATGATTCCGAGTCCCATTCCCAGTCCTCCGAATCCGTGCGTCCACATTGCTCTCACCTCCCTTCGTGACAGGCCGGCGCGACCCTGTGAAGTATTCTGGTCACGCGGGGCCTCAGCTTCGCCCTACGTCGGGTGAAGCGGTCAATGGCGACGGCTCCGATGATGCCGAGTCCGAGGCCGGCCGCTACGCCGATGCCGGTGCCCAGGTTGCCGGGCGCGAGCACGTTGCCGAGCACCGCCCCGGCAGCGGCCAGCGCGACCGGTATTGCGAACACCGCGAGGCCTGCGACCAGCTGTCCGCGGTCGGGGATGGTGACCTCGACCCGGTCTCCGGGCCGGGCTCGGAGAGCGTTGCGCGCTTCAAGCCGGCAGTCGCGCGATAGCCCGAGGTCCATGCTCGGGCAACCGCCTGCGGCCGGGCAGGAACTGCACTTCTCGCTCCTAACCAACCGCAACTCCACCGAGTCGTCGTGGCTGGCTATCACATCTCCCATTTCAGTCATGTCGGTCTCCTTATGCTATCGGCTATTAGACCCCTGGAGCCGCCGGCAGGTGCCGCGGCCGGCCGTGAGGCGAGAAGAATGAAGGCAGGCATCAGACTATGACAAAGCATAACCCCGCCGCGTACGATGGTCAAAGAGGGGAGGGCAGGGGACCGGGCGCGACCAGCGACCGGACCGTTGACAGCCGAAGCCGCCCGGTTATGCTCACCCCGATGAAGGCGGAGCAGAGCCGGGCCATTGCCGGCTGCCTGAGCCGGGTCAGCCGCGCCCGCAAGCGCGGCGATTCCATCTGCCTGATGGCGGAGATAGACAAGGCGATACCGAAATGGCCGGTGGAGTGAGATGATACCGGGAGGTAGTATGGTGCTGTCAGAGGCGGACCGACGTGAGTTCGAACATCTGCTCAACCACATCTTGTTCTACGCGTGCGAGCAGTTGGAGTTCCTGCCCCGACCGGCGAACCCGGCTGCGGTCGCCGAGATGGACCAGGACGACTGGATAAGAATCAGGAATCTCCTGTACGAGCACCCGGCGCTGTTCGAGTCGTTCGCCGACGCCAATCCGTACGGGCTTGCCGACGAGGAGCTGGCGACCGTCAGGAGCTGGAAGCATTTTCTCCAAGGCAGGTTCTTCGTCTGGCGATGCCTGAAGAAGCATACCGTCCTGCTTGATGAGGAAGGCAACAGGGCGCTGGGCGTAGTGGCGCTCAATAAGCCGTTCGCGGAGATATTCAGGGATTCCCTGCCGGCTGCGGTTGAGATGGTGCTGCTGCCGTTCAAGGGCAGGATCATCTACGACGGGCTGATGGCCAGTTACCCTGTGGTGTTCGGCCCGGGGATGAAGCGGATGCTCAATGATGCGTATCGCCGGGCGAAGGCCCGCGAGGGCGTTGTCACGTCTTTTGCGCAGCTGCCCCGACCGATGCCCGACAAGACTGACGAGGACGATTTCGCACTGCGTTATCGGTACGGGTTCGTCGAGCGTCTGCCCTACAAGCTCGATGAGCTGAAGCTGGTGACACAGGAACACATCCGGCCGGACAAGCGGGCGGAGATTACCGGGTACATCCGCAAGAACCAGATGATGAAGTTCCCGGGACGTATGGGTGTCGCGGAGGGGTTCGACCCAATTCAGGTCGAGGTGCTGGAACTGGTGGTGGACGGGGAACGCAAGCGTATCGAGGTGCTGAACCGGGCCGGAGCGATGTGCTTCGAGAAGGACCCGGTCCAGTTGGCCTGCTTCCATCGCTTCGTGTACAAGCTCGAGGAAACACTGCCGCCGGGAATGCGATTGCTGTAAGGGTGAGATGGCTTTCACCGCGAGGCGCCCACAGCAAGACTCGCCTGATGGCGGAGAAAGACAAGGCGATACCGAAATGGCCGGTGGGGTGAGGGGCCGATGGCTGAGTCGCTGATTCCGAAGCACGGCGGGTATCGGAAGCTGAGGAGCTTCCGGGCCGCGCAGGTGGCGCGCCGGGACTATGGACCAATCGCGACAAGAATGTCGCTCCCACACCAGATGGTACAGGCGGCACGGAGCGGAGTGCAGTTTCGCCTCTCAGGCGAGTGCCCGCATATCGCCGAGGGGAGTGTCGCTTCGGGAACCTCGAAGAAGACGGAGCTGAAGCTGACCAATGTCGCCCGGGCCAGCCTGGAGGAGCTTCTGCTCGACTGTGATGATTTTCTGCGCCAGCGCGGGTTGGCGCGCTGGGCTAAGGATGACCCGCGCGCGCCGAGACCGCGGCCAATACGCTTGTCTGTCTTGTGAACCAGGCGAGCTATCTGCTCGGCCGACAGCTTCGAACATCGGAGCAGGCGTTTCTTGATGAGGGCGGGTTCACCGAGCGGCTGTATCGGACGCGGTCCCAGCGGCGCGGCCGCTGACGATGGCCTGCTCTTCCTCCATCGAATGGACCGAGGCGACGTGGAACCCGACGACCGGGTGCAGTCCGGTCAGCGCCGGGTGCGCGCACTGCTACGCGAAGCGGCTGGCCCTGCGCCTGCAGGCGATGGGCAACCCGAACTATGCGAACGGGTTCCGGGTCACCCTGCACGAGCATATGCTCGGCACGCCGCTTTCGTGGCGGAAGCCCCGGATGGTATTTGTGAACTCGATGTCCGACCTGTTCCATACCCACGTGCCGTTCAGTTTCACCGACCGGGTGTTCGAGACGATGAGGGCCTGTCCGCAGCACGTGTTCCAGTTGCTGACGAAGCGAAGCGGGAAGATGCTGGCCTACGCCCGGCGCCGGCAACGCTGGCCGGAGAATGTCTGGGCCGGGGTAACCGTCGAAGGCCCGGAGGTCAAGAACAGGATTGCGGACCTGCGGGCGGTTCCGGCCGCGGTGCGGTTCCTGTCCTGCGAGCCGCTGATTGCCGACCTCGGCCGGTTGCCGCTCGATGGCATCCACTGGGTGATTGTCGGCGGCGAGTCCGGACCGGGCGCGCGGGAGATGAAGGAGTCCTGGGTGCAGTCCATCCGGCGGCAGTGCGAGTCGGCCGGGGTCGCGTTCTTCTTCAAGCAGTGGGGCGGGGTGCGTAAGGACCTGACCGGCCGGGAGCTGAATGGGCAGGTCTATGATGAACTGCCGGACTCGCTGCCCGGCACCGTTGCGGCCGAGGGCCTGCTCGCCGGTGATGTTGCCCGGTCCGGTGCCTGATGGCGAGACTGCCCGGCCTGCGCTGACCCCTATCCCCAGCCGCACCCCCGGGGCGGCCCCGGGAGCGGCCCCCGGGGCGGCTCCCCCAGCGGCCCAGGAAACACCTTAGGTCCTGCTGCGACCAGCCCATTTGGCGCCCTCCTAGATCGGCTCGACGGGAAGCATATCCTGATCGCGCGAGTGCCCG
>JAWOIB010000180.1:0-6045 GCA_046484845.1 bacterium | reverse complement strand
TGCAGTTGCCGCGCGCGGGCCGGGTGCGCGTGAACGTGGTGGACATCAGCGGCCGGACAGTGGCGACGCTGGTGGACGGCGAGCTGGCGGCCGGGTCGAGTTCGTTGACCTGGCAGCCGGGCAAGCTGGCGGCCGGCGTGTATTTCGTGCGGGCCGAGACCCCGGACGGGGTCGCGACCCGGCCGGTACTGCTTACCCGCTAGGCGCGGGAGACAGCAGGAACATCCCGGGGGTGCTTCGGCACCCCCGGGTTCTTCTTGTGTTGACATTAACCTACCGGCCAGGTAGGATATTAGTGTGAATATGACAACCCGGGCCCGGTACGCGCTGCGAGCGGTGATCGACATCGCCGCGGTCGATGGCGGCGGCCCGGTGCGCGCGGTCGACATTGCCGACCGACAGGGTCTTTCGGTCGGGTATCTCGAGCGCCTGCTGATTTCGCTGGTGGCGGGAGGCGTCATTGAGTCGCAACGGGGGCCAGGCGGCGGCTATCGGCTGGCGCGGCCGGCCGGCGAACTCAGCGTCCGTGAGGTCATCCTGGCCAGCGGGGAGCAGGTCACGTTGGCGCCATGCGTTGACGAGGACTGCGGTGCCTGCGGGCGGGCGGCGGACTGCCCGGCGCGGGCGGTCTGGGGCGGGTTGTACCAGGTGGCCAATGATTACCTGTCCGGGCTGACGATTTCCGAGCTGATTGAAGGTGGTTTCCAGGCGGCGGACGAGAAAAAGAACGGATTGCGCCCAGTTCGGTCCGTTTCCCGGTCTCGCTGACCGGGCGGACCAGAATCTGCCGCCTGGAAGCCCGAATGCCCACAGCGGCTTGATTTGCAGGTCGCAGGCTCTAGGATATCCCGATGAGCGAAGATGCCCACGAGTTCCTGATACTGGACGTCTTTGCCCGACGGCCATTCGAGGGTAACCAGCTGGCGGTGTTTCCCTTCGCGCGCGAACTGTCCGCCCGGCAGATGCAGTTGCTTGCCCGTGAAACCCATTTCAGTGAGACGACCTTCATTGTCGGCTCGACACCGACCGAGCGCGGTTTCCCGGTGCGGATCTTCACGCCCGCCTGCGAGGTGCCGTTTGCGGGTCACCCCACCCTGGGCACCGCCTTTGTCATCTGGGACCGGTTCCTGGGTAGAGGCGTGAACGAAGTCCGCCTTGACCTCGAGGTCGGGACGGTGCCGGTCCGGGTTGAGGAGGAGGGTCGGCGGCTGGTGATGAGCCAGGTGCCGCCGGAGTTCGGAGCTTCCTGCCCGGCGGACCTCGCCGCGCAGGCACTGGGGTTGGTCCCGACGGATATTGACAGCCGGTTCCCGTGCCTCGAAGTGTCCACCGGGCTATGGTTCCTCATCGTTCCGGTACGAGGATTGGAGGCGATGCGGCGGATCCGCGTGGCAAGAGGCGTTTACGACAGCCTGGTCGCGAAGATGAGGGCAAAGGCGATTCTGGCCTTCTGCCCGGAGACCGAGGACCCGGACTGCCGGTTGCACGTCAGGGTCTTCTGCGACTGGTACGATGTGCCCGAGGACCCGGCAACCGGCAGCGCCAACGGTTGCCTGGCGGCCTGGCTGGTGCGGCAGCGCTACTTCGGTGAAGCGAGGATTGAGTTGACGACAGAGCAGGGCGTCGAGCTGAAACGGCCTTCACGGATATGGCTCCA
The DNA here is from genome assembly GCA_046484845.1 of bacterium. GTDB lineage: Bacteria > Hydrothermota > Tepidihabitantia > Tepidihabitantales > Tepidihabitantaceae > DSBX01. The sequence continues at coordinate 4,388 of JAWOIB010000180.1, read as the reverse complement.
GGCCGGGGAGAAGGACGGCCGGATAGGTGTCCGCGTGGGCGGCCAGGTCGTGCCGGTCGCCAGGGGGCGGGTCGATGTCCTGCCGGAGGACCCGCCTCCGCCGGGCGATTCAACGTTGACTGGGCCGTTTTGACCGCCTACAATGGTTTACGGTAGGGTGGTGCCTTTCGATGGGATGCCATCCGCCGAAGACAGACGAAAAGGAGGACCTCATGAGAAGAATCGTATCAATCGTGGTGCTGGTGCCGGCGTTCATGCTGGCTTCGGCGCTGCACCCGGTGACCGTGCTGCCTCAGGATGACGGCAGCGTTCAGTCCACCGGTCCCGGCTACCGGGCCGAGAACCCGCCGGCAGTCGCCGGTGAAGCCGTTCTCGGGGTGGTGGACACGGTCGGCGGCACGACCATGGACTGGTTTTTCAACGGGCCGGCCTACCGGTCGCTCGTGAACTCGCCCGACTACGGCATGCACGTTGCCTGGATGTACTCGGCAACGGACGGGGGCATGGCGGACCGCAACATGCGGTACAACTTCTACGACTACTCGGTCGGCGAATGGAACTGGGTTGACCCGGATTTCATGCAGTCGGGTGTGAACACCTACACCGAGCGGTCCGGGTTCGGCAACCTGAGCGCGGACCCGAGCACGGGCGCGGCGATTGTCTCGGCTCACCTCGGCTCGCCGATTCACCCGGAGATTGCACGCGACATGGCACCGGGTGCTGGGCTGTTCGAGTACTGCTCCGGCTCGCCCAACGCGGACGGTTACCAGTGGCCGTACATCTCGGTCGGCGGCAACTCCGCGGTGCACATCGCCCTGATCGACGAAGCCTCGGCCGACCAGGTATTCTACGCCAAGGTCGACCCGTGGGGTGAGTTCTCGATCCCGGTCGGAGTGGCCGCGCCTCAGCCGAACCCGAACTTCCCGAACCAGAACGTCGGGGCGAGCATGGTCAGTGACAAGGTCTGCCTGACCTGGGAGTTCTCGGAAGGAAGTCCTGACCCCGGGTTCTACCGCATCTCCACCGACGGCGGCACGAGCTGGCAGAACCCTGAAGAGCTGCCCTGGCCGAACGCCTATGGCGGTGACACGCTGACTTCGTATCACATCACCTCGTTGTTCCCGTTCTATGACCTGGACGACGAGCTGCACATCGTGGCCGGCGTGATGCCGTTCGTCGGCGGTTCGGGGTTCATCATCCCCGCACAGATCTGGCATTGGAGTCCGAGCAATACCCCGAACTGGAGCCACATCACGACCGCGACCGACCCGAACCTGCTGGCGCCGGTCGGCTACAACGCGACCTATGCCTGCCGGCCTTCGATGGGCACCGACGCCAACGGCAACCTCTTCGTGGCCTGGGAGCAGTTCGACGGTCAGAACGTCGAGCCCGGTCCGCCCGAATTGCTGCGCGCGGACATCTTCTACTCGCATTCGGATGACAACGGCCAGACCTGGGCCGACCCGGTGAAGATCACCGATGGCGGTACGGTCACCCATCGCTTCCCGTCGATGATCGACTACATCACCGATGAAGTTGCGGTTTCCTACCTGATCGACCAGCAGGCCGGGTTCCTCATCCAGGGCGAAGGTCCCATGACGAACAACCCGGTGGTCGTTCAGCGGTGGGAGAATCCCTACGGCGGCGCGGTCGAGGAACGGCCGGAAGCGACCCCGGTGGCGCTGGTGGTCGGAGCCAGCCCGAACCCGTTCTCGCGCGGCACGCGGATAAGCTATGCCCTGCCGCGGGCGGGAGAGGTCTCGCTGGCGGTGCACGACGCCGCCGGCCGCCCGGTGCGCAGTCTTGCCTCGGGCAGGCTGGAGCCGGGTCGGCATACTGCGTCCTGGGACGGTCGTGACGACAACGGCAGCCGTGTGGCTGCTGGCGTCTATCTCTATCGTCTCTCGTTCGAGCAGAAGACGGTGAGTGGCAAGTTACTGCTGACTAACTAGTTCGTTTCACACGGGCAGGTGCGGGACGCCTTCGGGCGTCCCGCACGGCCTTCTAGACCGCGCGGGAACGTTGCCGGCAGGAGGAGGGCCTCCCGACGACTTTCCGAGTTTCCGGTTCTGGCGCACGCACTGCCTGCGCTCGACAGCCGGTTTTGACCAGTTATACTCGAGCCGGTAGCCGGTCGGTCAAGCTGGGACACGCCGGCAGAAGCCCGTGACTCAGCGCCAGACCGCCCGGGACGATGACCGCGAACAAGAGGAGGTCGCGATGAAACTGATGGTTCTGACCGCCGCGCTCTGCGCGCTGGCCCTGCCCGTGCTTGCGCAGGACTCGCTCAACTGCCGGCAACGCGGTCACTGGGCCCCCCCCTACTCGTCTGGCAGTCAGGCGGTGACCGTTGACACTACCCGCACGCTCGTCTTCATCCATGTCTGGGTGTGGCCTGAGGACCCGATGGACTACGACAACAAGGTCTATACGCTGGACGTCGCCAACCCGGACCAGCCTCTGCCGGTTGGGCCGTCCCTGCAGTTCCCGGACGAAGTCTTCACGATGCACTACGAAGCTGGGATGCTGTACGTCGTCTCCGCCGCACCGGTCGGAGATGTGCTTTGGGTCTACGACGTGACCGATGTCGCTCACCCGGAACTGCTCGGCCATTGCGACATCCCGGATGCCGAAGAGGCCTACGGCTTGGCCGTGTCCGGCGACCTCGTTTTCGCCGTAGTCCCCGGGACACCCGGGGGCGACGTGCGGATCATCAGCGTCAGCGACCCGCGCAACCCGGTCGAAATCGCCGCCTGGAGCCTTCCCGGGTACGCCTTTGACATCGCCATCGCCGGCAACCTTGCTTTCATCACCGGCTTTCTGGACTCGCTCTTCTGGGTGGTTGATGTCACCGCTCCCCAGAGCCCGGTCGTGCTGGGTTCGACCCGGCTGACGGAGGAAGCGCTCGGCGTCGCCGTCGCCGGCAACCACGCCTACCTCTCGGGCGACAAGCTGTTTGTCGTGGATATCTCGAACCCGCAGAGCCCGGTCGAGGTAGCTTCGCACCCGGTCAGGTTCGAGTCGTACTACCTGGCCGTGAGGGACAACTTGGTGTACCTTCCGGCCGGTGGTGCGGGCCTGCGGGTATTCGATGTCTCGAACCCGGAAGACCCGACCGAGGTCGGCTACTACACCAGAGCCAGCAGAACCTGTTTCTGGGACGTGGCGGTCATGGGCAACCTTGCCTTCGTCGCCGACGATGGCCTTCGTACAATCGAGTTCCTCGGAGCCGGAGTCGAGGACCAGCGAGGAGCACCGGTCGCCCGACCGGCACTGGGGCTCCGGCCCAACCCGGCCCGGAACCGGGTCCGGCTGGTCGGAACCGAGTCTGCCGTGCTGTACGGCCCGGACGGTCGCAAGGTCGCGGTCCTGCGGCCCGGAGAGAATTGCGTCGCGCGCCTGCCCCGCGGGGTGTACTTCTTCCGTCTGGCCACCGGCCGACCAAACCGGCTGGTGCTGGTACGGTAAAGCCATAGGAGGTGTTTGATGAAGCACGGAAATAGAACCCGGCTCTGTCACGTTCCAGGGTCAAGAAAGAGCAGGCTTGCGTGGCGCACTGGAGCGGTATTCTCCCTTGCGCTCTTGTTCTGCACATCGGCCGCAGCAGCCCAGCTGAGCGACTGGGTCTGGGAAGGACCAAGACCGATGTTCCAAGGAGATGCCGAGGTTGTCCTGACTCCAAACTCCGGAGGCAAACCGATGGCCGCGGCGAAGTACGCGGGGTCGTTCAACCGGCCATGGACAAGCTTCGCCTTCAACGCCGAAGGGCGCGTCTGGTACAGGGGGGCCGATTCCAACGACTCGCTGACGAGTGTCAGCAGCCCTTGGCCCGGCAGAACCGGAGCCAGTAGGGCGGTTTCCGCACTCACCTGCGACAAGACCGGTCAGAACGAAACGCTTCACCGCGTGCACATCGCCTGGAACCGTGGGGACCGCATCATGTACCGGGTGCGAGAGCAGGGCCAGTGGTCCGGAATCCACCCGATTTCGATTACGTATCCCTATGTAACCGAGCCTGCCTCGAACCCGGCCCTTGAGGCGTACGGGGATTTCATCTACTGCGTCTGGCGCGGGCCGAACCTGCAGGGCGAGTTCCCGGCCGACGTCTGGCAGAGTCGGCGGTGGCTCTGGCACACCCCTGACCGGTGGAGCGACCCGGAAAACCAGAGCCAGACCTCGACCCAGGAGCCCAACTTTCCGGTAATGGCCACTGACTTTGTCACGGTCTGGCATGAGGACGTGGGCAGCGGAAATCTGGACATCTGGGCGAAGTTCGCGCCCGACCCGTCCTCAAGGCCTCTGTTCCAGACCCCTCAGCCCTCCCGGTACCCGCATGCCGACGGTTACTGGGAGGATGAGCCGGGCATGGTGTTTCTCAGCAACACCAT
>JAWOIB010000112.1:0-10041 GCA_046484845.1 bacterium | reverse complement strand
GAGGGGTTGCCGCCTGGGCTGGGCCGCAGGGAACCCCGAACTGGTGGGGGTCCTGGCCAAGGTGAAGAGCTTCATGGACACCCGCGTGTTCCTGGGCATTCAGGGGGCGGGTGCCGCGGCTCTCCGGTCCTGGGAGGAGTGGGTGCCCGCCAACGTCGAGATCTTCCGGATGCGTCGCGACGCAGCCGCCCAGGCCCTGGCGAGCCAGGGGTTCACGGTGCGGGTCCCGAAAGCAACCATGTACCTTGACCCTGCCCGGGTTCGTCAGCGCTTCGGTGGCAGTGAGCGAAGACGGGGTCATCTACATCGGCGATGCCGCCGGCAACTTCTGGGCGGTACGGGGTTCGGCCGGGCTGGACAGCGGGGCTTGGCCGAAGTTCCGGCACGACGCGCGTAACACCGGCCGGGCCGAAGGCGGCGGCCGGTAGCGGGCCCGGCCACCGGGTTCGCTTCAGCTGCCGGCCCGGCGCAGGGCATCGAGCCGGGCGCGGATGGCGGGTATGAGTCTTTCTGCCCGGTGGTAGTGGCGGCTGAGCTGTTCGAAGGGGCAGGAGTCGGTGCCGTTCCGGTTGCGGATGTCGAGCACGCCGCGCTCGACCAGGAACTCGATGCCGGCCGCGGCCAGGATCGCCCGGGCCGGGACCGAGCCGGTGAGCGCCAGTACCCGGCTGACCGCCAGGTGGGCGAACACCCGGGCTGCGCAGCCTCCCACGACCCGGTCGGCCACGGTGACGCCCTTGAGCCCGCCCGGGAATCGGTCCCATAGCTCGAGGAGCGGCCGCACCCCGGGCAGCTGCGAGCGGTAAAGCTCTTCGCCGTCGCGGACGACCAGGATGGATAGCTCCTCGCGGAGCAGCTGCCTGAGCAGGGGGTGAGCCATCAGTAACGGTGAACGAACACGAAGTAGCCGGCGGCGATGCCGAGCGCGTTGGCGGCCATGTCCTTCCAGGAGAACCGGTGCTGGCGGCCGTAGCGGTCGAGGAGTTCCTTGCCGACGCCCAGCCCGAGCGTGCCGCCGAGCGCGATGCCGGCAGAGGGCGGGTGCGACAGGTTGAGGCGATCGGTGCAGAACTGGTACCCGGCTCCGACGCTGACGAAGCTGGCGGAGAAGTGCCAGAACTTGTCCCAGCCCAGCCAGCGGTCGGTCGGCTCCGGGCGGGTCTCCGAGAACAGGCGTGGTGCCGGAACGGGAGTGAAAACGGTGGGGGCGGACACTCGCGTACCCGGCGAGAGCGCGACCAGCACAGCAAGCATGATCGGCATCAGGGTATTCTGGCCCGGCGAAGCGGCCGGGTCAAATCCAGTCTGCGATTATCGTCGTGCGTGCTTCCTCCAGGTGCCGCGCCGGCCGCCCGACAGGGTCCGGACTGCAATGGGGGGCGATGCCGGCGGGCGGCCAGGCCAGGGGTCAGGCGACGCGGGCGGTGTGGCCGAGCGCCCCGATCATATCGATCGCGTCGGCCGGGCAGACTTTGATGCACTCGCCGCATCCGATGCACTTGCTGGTGATTACCTTGTGCGGCTGTTTCGGCTCGCCGGTGATGGCCTTGAACTTGCAGGCACTGGTGGCGCAGAGTGTACACCCGGTGCAGTTCCGGTTGATTACCGCCTTGGGCCTGCCCGGGGCTCGGTCCACGAAACTCTTCGTTGGGCATTTGTGGACGCAGATGCCGCAGTCGATGCACTTCTCCTCATCCATGACCGGCAGGTTGTTGACCAGCGTCAGCGCCTGGGTCGGACAGTTCTTGACGCAGAGCCCGCAGGCGATACAGCCGACCTTGCAGACCTCCTTGACCGGCCGGCCTTTGTCGTGGTTGGCGCAGGCGAGGTAGACGAGCTTGCTTGCGCGCAGCAGTCGGATGACCTGCTTCGGGCATTCGCGGACGCAGGCACCGCACCCGACGCATCTCCTCTCGTCGATGACCGGGAGCCGGTTCGGCCCGAGCCGGATGGCGTTCACCGGGCAGACAGTGACGCAGTGACCCATCCCGATGCAGCCGAAAGCGCACGCCTTCGGGCCACCGAGGAGCAAAGCCGCCTGCCGGCAGTTGTACGCACCCTCGTAACGGAAGCGCTGCGCGGCTTCCTCAATCCCGCCCCGGCAGAGGACCTTGGCGATGAGCGGCTCGGCGGCCGAGATATCCTGACCCATGATTTCGCCGAGCCGGGCGGCCACCGATGGCCCGCCCACCGGGCAGGAGTTGACCGGGGCCTTGCCGGCCGCAACCGCCGCGGCGTAGCCGTCGCAGCCGGGATAGCCGCAGGCACCGCAGTTGGCCCCGGGCAGGGCGGCGCGGACCAGTTCCTCGCGCGGGTCAACCTTCACCACCAGCCGGAGTGAGGCGACGAGCAGGACGATTCCCAGCAGCAGGCCGAGCCCGCCGAGCCCGGCGACCGCCTTCAGCACCAGCAGCCAGTCCATCAGAACGATATCCCGAACAGGCCGGTGAAGCCGAGGAAGGCGAGCGAGACGAGCGAGGCGGCAATGAACGCGATCGGGTAGCCGCTGAAGCTGCGGGAGACAGGCGCGTCAGCCAGACGCTCGCGGATGGCGGCGAAGAGGATGATGACCAGGCCGAAGCCGAGGCCGCTGCCGAGCGCGAAGAAGGTGGCGTTGAGCAAGGTGAAGCCGTAGTCGACGTTCAGGAAGGTGACCCCGAGAATCGCGCAGTTGGTGGTGATGAGCGGCAGGTAGATGCCGAGCGCGGAGTAGAGCGCGCGCAGGTTCTTTTTGAGGAACATCTCGACGAACTGGACCAGCGAGGCGATGACCAGGATGAAGACTGCGGTGCGCAGAAACTCGAGGCCGAGCGGGGCGAGCACCGCGTAGAACAGTACCCAGGTCACCCAGCTCGCGAGCAGCATCACGAACATCACCGCGCCCGACATCCCGGCGGCGGTGCTGACCGAGTTGGACACACCGAAGAACGGGCAGAGCCCGATGAAGCGCATGAGCAGGATGTTGTTGACCAGCAGCGCGCCGAAGAAGATCTGGCCGGCGTTCAGGTTCATGGCGACCCCGCCCTGCTCTGCGTCAGCCGGTTGACGATGCTCTTGAGGATGCCGATGAGCAGGAACGCGCCGGGCGCGAAGACCATGAACAGCATCGGCTGTTCGCGGTAGGCGGCCGGGGTAACCGCCACGCCGAAGACAGCGCCGGCTGCGATCAGCTCGCGGATGGCACCCATCAGGCCGAGGACGAGGGTGAAGCCGACCGCCTTGCCCGCTCCGTCGAGGAAGGAGTCCCAGATACCATGGTGGTAGGCGAAGGCTTCGGCCCGGCCGAGGATGACGCAGTTGACCACAATGAGCGGTACGAAGACCCCGAGGACGCTGTAGAGCGCGGGCTGGTAGGCCTGGAGCACGTAGTCGATGATGGTGACGAAGGTGGAGATGATGATGATGAATATCGGGATGCGGATCGAGCTAGGCACCACCCGGCGAATAGCCGAGACGACCAGGTTCGAGGCAATCAGCACGAAGCTGGCGGCGATACCCATTCCGAAGCCGTCGCGGGCCGAGACGGTTGTCGCCAGGGCCGGGCAGAGTCCGATCATCAGAATCAGGACGGGGTTCTCGATGATGATGCCCGAGGTGAAGTACTTGAGTCTGCGGTTGCTCATGGCTGTCCCGGTGCCGTGATATCGGCCGGTTCGGTTTGGTTCGGCTGGTCGGGTCCCCGCGGAAGCCGGTCAGCCAGGGCCTCCAGTCCGTCCCGGATGCCGTTGGTGACCGCCCGGGAGGTGATGGTGGCCGCGGAAATGGCGTCGAGCCCGTCCGGGCCGTCGCCGTCCTGCTTCAGTTTCAGCCCGGCCAGGTCCCGGCCGGTGAACTGGTTGAGAAAACCGGGTCCAGCGGCCTTGAGGCCAAGCCCGGGAGTCTCCTTGAGCGCGGTGATGGCTACCCCGGTGACCAGGCCGTCGAGACCGATACCGGCCAGGGTTTCGATCGGGCCGGCGTAGCCGCGGGGCGCAACCCTGAGGACGCTGCCGACCTGTCGGCCCGACACGTCGAGGCCATACCAGAGCCCGAACCTGTCCGCGAGTGTGTCCGGCAGTTCCTGTGCCTCGAAGCGGTCGGCCCCGGGTAAGACCTCGGCAAGCGCCCGACTGGTGGCGTCGAGTTTCTGTTGTTCGATGACCGGCTGGGTGGCGCTGTACACGCGCGCGAGCCCGAACGCGGCCACAATGCAGACCAGCACGAGCGAGAGGACCATCCAGGCCCGGCTCTGGACCCAGCCGCCGGCGGGGCTGCTCATGCGGCCGCCCTTCGTCTCGCCCCGAACAGCCGCGGCCGGGTGAACCGATCGATCAGCGGGGTCGCGACGTTCATCAGCAGTATCGAGTAGCTGACCCCCTCGGGGTAACCACCCCAGAGGCGGATGAGAATCGTCAGTATTCCGCAGCCGACCGCGAAAATCCAGCGGCCGGTCGTGGTGATGGGTGAGGTGACGTAGTCGGTGGCCATGAAGAACGCGCCCAGCAGTAGACCTCCGGAGAAGACGTGGTAGGCGAGGTAGGGGAGCAGGTCGTGCTTCGGGCCGGGCAGCAACAGGGCGAGGACGATGACCGTGCCGATGTACCCGGCCGGGATTCGCCAGTCGATGAGCTGATGGAAGAAGACCAGGAACAGGCCGCCGATGATGAGGAGCAGGGCCGAGGTCTCGCCGAGACAGCCGCCGACCTGGCCGAAGAACAGCCGGCCGACCACCGGCCAGGACTGGGCCTGGGCGAGCAGACCGGCCGTGTCCCCGCCCGGACCGACCACCTCCGCCGCGTTCTTGAGCACACCGAGCGGCGTGGCGCCGGTGATGCCGTCGATGCCCGAGGCGGTACCCCCGCGCGGGGCGAGCCAGCCCGCGGTCATCAATCCGGGCCAGGAGATGACCAGGAAGGCCCGGCCGGCCAGCGCCGGGTTGATGAAGTTGTGGCCGAGCCCGCCGAAGAACTGCTTGACGACGACAACTGCGAAGGCCGACCCGACAACCGGAATCCACCAGGGTACCGCCGGCGGCAGGTTGAGCGCCAGCAGCAGCCCGGTGATGACCGCGCTGCCGTCATCGACCGTGACCCTGCGGCCGAACAGCCTTTGAGCCAGGGCGTCGAACGCGACCGCGGAAGCGACGCTCAGCCCGGTGAGGTACAGCGCCCGCCAGCCGAAGAACCACACCGAGCCGGCAAACGCGGGCAGCAGCGCGATGATCACCGCCCACATGATCCTCCGGACCGAGCCCGGCGCGCGCAAGTGGGGAGAGGCGGTGACGAGCAACTGGTTCATCCTGCCCGCTTCTTCCTTGCGGCCAGTTCGGATTTGGCGAACTTGAAATGGTGAACCAGCCTGATCTTCGCCGGGCAGGCCCAGGCGCAGCAGCCACACTCGATGCAGTCGGTCACGTGCTCGTGCTCGGCCGCGTCCCAGCGCTTGTGCAGGACGTGGTAGTAGAGCCGCTGGGGCGCGAGGCCCATCGGGCAGACCTTGATGCAGCGGCCGCACCGGATGCAATCCCGATCTTCGAGCCGGGCGGCGGTCCGGGCGTCAAGCACCAGCACGCCGGAGGTGCCCTTGAGCACCGGGACGGTGTCGGAGGCGACCGCGATGCCCATCATCGGGCCGCCCATGATCAGCTTGGTCGGCTCGCCCAGGTAACCCCCGCAGTACTCGATGAGTGCGTTGACCGGGGTGCCGATGCGGACCCTGAGATTCTTCGGGTTGGCGACCGCCGGGCCGGTAACAGTGGTGATGCGCTCGATGAGCGGCCGGTTGAACCGGACCGCTTCGCGAACCGCGACCGCGGTGCCGACGTTCTGAACCACGCAACCAACGTCCATCGGCAGGCCACCGGAAGGCACCTCGCGGTTGAGGCAGGCCTTGATGAGCTGCTTCTCCGCACCTTGCGGGTAGCTGGTCTTGAGTGCGAGTACCCGGAATCCGGCTTTGTCGGCCCATGGGGTGGCTGCCGCCACCGCGTCGAGTTTGTTGTCCTCGACCGCGATGATGACCCGGCTGACCCCGAGCGCCCGGGCGAGCAGGCCGGCGCCCTCCACCAGCTCGACGGGCTGTTCCAGCATCAGCCGGTGGTCGGCGGTCAGGAAGGGTTCGCACTCGCAGCCGTTGATGATGAGCGTGTCGATCTTCTTCTCGCTGGGCGGGGAGAGCTTGAAGAAGGTCGGGAAGGTGGCGCCACCCAGGCCGACGACTCCCGCGGCCCTAACGGCTTCAATGATTTGTTCCGGGCCGAGGTCCTCCACCGGGCGCGGGCCAATGCCGGGTTCCGGGGCGTCCTGTCCGTCGGATTCGATGACCACGGTCAGGCACCGGCCGCCCGCGAGCGGGTGGGGCAGTTCCGCGACTTCCTTGACGGTGCCGGACAGCGGGGAGTGGACCGGGACCGAAACGCGGCCCTGGGGCTCGCCGATGACGGTGCCGGTGCGCACCACCGTGTTCTTCTCGACCACCGGCCGCGCGGGGGTGCCGACATGCTGGGACATCGGCACCCGGACCTCCGGTGGCAGCGGCAGCACCTCGGTCGGGAGGTGCGCGGTCGCGGACTTGTGCTCGGGCGGGTGCACGCCACCGGAGAATTTCAGCATCGGTGCCGAATTGTAGTTGCGGGCGGTTGGAAGTCAAGACACAAGCCCCTGAGTCCGCTTGACTTCGAGACGGCGGAGGGCTATCCTTTGCGCCGTGAAGATACTGGTGACGAGCGCGTTGCCGTATGCCAACGGGGATGTCCATTTCGGCCAGCTTGGGGGCGCGTACCTGCCGGCCGATATCTATGTCAAGTACCACCGGCTTAAGGGTTCGGACGTCGTCTACATCTGCGGCTCGGACGAGCACGGCGTGCCGATCACGCTCGCGGCCCAGCGCCAGGGCGTCAGCCCGACAGCGATAATCGACAAGTACCACGAGCGCATCCGGCAGGCGTTCGAAGGCATCGGCATCGAGTTCGACAACTACTCGCGGACTTCGCTGCCGCTGCATCACCAGACCGCCCGGGACTTTTTCGTCAGGGTCCACGAGCGCGGCTACATCAAGCCCGAGACCACGCGCCAGCTCTACTGCCCGTCCTGCCGGATGTTCCTGGCCGACCGTTACGTCGAGGGAACCTGCCCGCACTGCCGCACCGAGGGCGCGCGCGGCGACCAGTGCGAGGCGTGCGGCCGGTGGATCGAGCCGCTGGACCTGATTAACCCGAAGTGCATGACCTGCGGTGCGACCCCCGAGGTCCGGGAGACGCGGCACTGGTTCTTCGCGCTCTCCCGCTTCCAGGACCAGCTGAAGAGCTGGCTGGACTCGCGGGTCGGCTGGAAGCCGAACGTGCTCAGGTTCTGCGAGGGCTGGTTCCAGCAGGGCCTGCGCGACCGCTCGGTCACCCGCGACCTGTCCTGGGGCGTGCCGGTGCCCCTGCCCGAGGCGAAGGGCAAGGTGATGTACGTCTGGTTCGACGCCCCGATCGGTTACATCTCCTCGACCAAGGAGTGGGCGGAGAAGACCGGCCGGCCCGACCGCTGGCGGGACTACTGGCTCGACCCGGCGACGAAGCTGGTGCATTTCATCGGCAAAGACAACATCGTGTTCCACGCGATGGTCTGGCCGGCGATGCTGATGGCCCACGGCGATTTCGTGCTGCCGGGCGAAATTCCGGCCAACGAGTTCATCAACATCGAGAGCCGGAAGATTTCGACCTCGCGGAACTGGGCGGCCTGGCTGCCCGAGTACCTGGCCGAGCTGCCGCCCGACCCGCTGCGCTACGCGCTGGCGGTGAACCTGCCCGAGAACCGCGACGTGGATTTCGCCTGGCGCGACTACCACGCCCGGAACAACAACGAGCTGGCCGATGTGCTCGGCAACTTCGTCAACCGGGTGGCGGTGTTCCTGCGCCGGAACTACGGCGGGCGCGTCCCGGACGTGACCGCGGATGACGAGCAGAGCCTCGAACTGCTGAAGACCATCGAGACCACCACCGGCCGGATGGGTGAGCTTATCGAGGGCTTCCGGATCAAGGCCGCGGCGCGCGAGGTGATGACCCTGCCGGCGATGGGCAACCGCTACTTCGACGCCCGGGCGCCCTGGCGGCAGTTCCGGGAGTCGCGGCCCGACTGCGACCGGACGATGAACACCTGCGTCCGGCTCATCTCCGCGCTCGAGCCGCTGCTCTACCCGTTCCTGCCCTTCACCAGTCGGAAGCTCGGCCGGATGCTCGGTCTCGGCCCGCGCGACTGGGCCGGGGCGGCACGGCCGGCGGTCCCGGCGGAAATCGGCGAGCCGGAAATCCTGTTCGAGAAGATCGACGACAGCGTTATCGAGGCGCAGCTGGCGCGGCTGGGAACGCCGGCCCCGGTGCCGCCCGCACCGGTCAAGGAGGAAGGGATGAGCGAGAACCAGGCTGAGTCGCCGCAGATCAGTTTCGACGAGTTCAAGAAGGTCCGACTCCGGGTGGCGCGGGTCAAGGCCGCCGAGCGGGTGCCGGAGACCGACAAGCTGGTGAAGCTGGTGGTCGAGCTCGGTGACGAGGAGCGGCAGATCGTGGCCGGCATCGGCCGGTCCTACGAGCCCGCCGACCTGGTCGGACGGTTGATTGTGGTGGTCGCGAACCTCCGGCCGGCGAAGCTGCGCGGGGTTGAATCGCAGGGTATGCTGCTCGCGGCGGTGGACGGCGACCGGGTGACACTGATCGGTCCCGACGCCGAGCTGCGGCCGGGCAGCGAGGTTTCCTGAGCGTGCGGGCGAGAAGGTCCCGGCGCAATCCCGACGGCCTGAACCTGTTCGATTCCCATTGCCACCTGACCGACAACCAGTTCGTGGGTGACATCAAGGAGGTCATCCGGCATGCGTTCGAGACCGGGGTGCGGGAGCTGCTCGTTGCCAGCCAGAGCGTTCCGGACAGTCAGGAAGTCATCCGGCTCTGCCGGGGCCAGGAGGGCCTCTACTGCAGCGTCGGCGTCCACCCGCACGAGGCGGACGGCTTCCGGTCGATGGACGTGAGCATGCTCAAGGAGCTGTGCATCGAGCCGAGCATCCGGGCGATCGGCGAGATCGGGCTGGACTTCTTCCGCAACATCTCGACCCGCTCGAACCAGGAGGTAGCGTTCGAGGCGCAGGTCGAGCTGGCCCGGATGATGGACCTGCCGATGGTGCTGCACGTCCGGGATGCCGCCAGCCGGGTGCGCGCGATGCTGGACGAGCACGGCTACCACGCCGGTGTGCTGCACTGCTTCTCGGCAGACGCCAAGATGATGGACTGGGCGGTCGAGCGCGGGTATTTCATCTCCTTCGCCGGCAACCTGACCTACGACAGCAGGCTGACCGGGGTGGCGGGTCGCGTCCCACTCGACCGGGTGATGATCGAGTCCGACGCTCCGTACCTGGCACCCGAGCCGCTGCGCGGGCAGCGCAACGAGCCTGCGTTCGTGGTCAACACGGTGCGGTGCCTGGCCGAGATCATCAAGAAGACCCCGCGCGAGGCAGCGGAGCTGACCCGCGACAACGCCCGCCGCTGTTTCCGGATAACCGATTGAGGGTTCCGGGGGTGCGGCAGCCCGGCCGGCACCGGTGATGAAGTTCCGCCCCCGCAAGTCGCTGGGCCAGTCGTTTCTCACCCACGTCCCGACCGCCGAGGCGCTGGTTGACGCGCTGGAGCCCGCGCCGGGCGATACCGTGCTGGAGATCGGTCCGGGCCGGGGCGCGCTGACCAGGCAGCTGGTGGGCCGGGTCGACCGGGTGGTGGCGGTCGAGGTGGACCGGCGGCTGGGGGATAGACTGCTGGAAGAGTTCGGCCCCGGGCCGGGATTCGAACTCGTGCTGGCCGATTTCCTGACCTGGCAACCACGTTTCGACCGGCCGGTCAAGATCCTCGGCAATCTTCCTTACAGCGTGTCATCGCCAATGCTGTTCCGGTTGCTCGAGGAGTTCACAGACTGGTCGGTGGCGGTGCTGACGACCCAGCGGGAGTTTGCTCGCCGGGTGCTGGGCGGGCCGGGTTCGAAAGACTACGGCGCGCTGAGCGTGTTCTGCGAACGGCTCTGCCGGCGCGAGAAGCTG
>JAWOIB010000074.1:0-13022 GCA_046484845.1 bacterium | reverse complement strand
TACAGCAATGGTTTGACGGAACGATCGACATCCGGCATGACCGGGCCGGCGAAATCCAGCACCTCCGCCTGCCCGATCGGCCCAAGCCTCGACGCCCTTCGGCAAGAAGTCGCTATGACACTTTCGCTGTGGAGTCAGTATGACATACGCGCTGTGGTTTGACCCCCACGCACCGGACGATAAGCCGGAGAACGGCTCTTGACAACCACACCCACCAGCGTATGCTGTTCCGCTCGTTACTAACGTGGACGGAGGGAGTCATGCTGCGCCACGAAGCAGCGACTCTCAACGCTGAAGTTGACTGCAGGCGCAAGCAGAAGGAGGCTCTATGCGCAAGTTGGTCGTGCTGACCGCCATCGTGGCGGTGTTGATCCCTCTGGCGTACGGCGACCCCGCCCTGGGCGGCGGTCGAGGACTCTGGCGCGTCCAGGACGCTCGGGTGGAAGAGGATGGTGCGCTGGTTCTTGCCAACCGCTGGATGTTCAACCGGGAGGCATTCCACAGCGACAGCTCCATCTGGCGTGGCCCGCTCTTCGGGTTCGAGATGAGCTATGCACCTTTCCCGTTCATCGAGGTATTCGGCAGCCTGATCGGCGTGACCGAGTTCAAGACCGGTCCGAACCGGCTCTTCTACGACTGGCAGGGCCAGCAGTTCGGCGGCAAGCTGTCGTTGTCGTTTCTCCCGGTCCTGAAGCTGGCCGGCGTCGGCCACTGGACGATGGAACACGACGATTACAAATTCAAGGAGGATGGGTTCCTGGACGGCCTCTGGACCGGCGGCAAGAGCTGGCGCGGCGTCGCCGCCCTACGCTTCGCCGACCTTTACAAGACCATGCCCACGCTGATGTTCAACTACGGGCAGAGCATCGAGGATGGTGGAAACCAGTTCGCCGGTGCCGGCATCGAATTCCAGTCCGACGCCATCGACGTGTTCTTGGAAGCTTTCTCCGAAGTCCCCAGGGACGAACCCTACCGGGCGCTCATCGGCGAGGACTTCACCCCGAAGGCCCGCGTCTCTCCCGGCGTCCGCGTCCGGATTCCCTACTTTCACATCACCGGCGGCGTGGAAATCGGCCTGACCGACGAGGTCCCGGACTACCAGGCGATTCTCGGCTTCAACTTCGTCTCGCCGTTCCCGAAGCCGCCGCCGCGGCCGTTCGGCCGGCTCGCGGGCAGGGTCGTTGACGCCCGCTCAGGTATGCCCCTGGCCGGCGCGACCGTTAGTTCCCCGAACCGCCGCTTCCGGACCCAGCAGGCGGACGACAACGGCATCTTCTTCCTCCAGCGCTCGCCGGTCGGGGTGGTCATCGTCGAGGCTTCGGCCGGCGGCTACATCTCCGACGCGGTACCGCTGGTCATCGTTGACCAGGGCTACGCCAACCACACCTTCATGCTGAACCCGCTCGTGCCCTACGGCACCGTCACCGGCCGGGTCTTCGACTCCTACTCGAACCTGCCGCTGGAAGCCGAAATCCAGTTCGTCGGCACCGGCGTTGACCCGGTCACGTCCAACGATATCACCGGCTTCTTCCGGGCCGACAACGTACCCGCCGGGCTGGTCGGCGTCCGGGTCGAGAAGGACGGCTACTTCCCCGAGGAGCGGGTCATCGAGGTCGAGGACGGCGGGCTGGCCAAGCTCAATGTCGGTCTAGCGCCGCTCGACATGAGGGGATCCTTCTCCGGCGAGGTCGTGGACAAGCAGTCCGGCGACGGCCTCGCCGCGACCATCAGCTTCACCGACTCCCGGCGCGCCTCCATCGGCACCGACCCTGCGACCGGCGAGTTCGAGGTCGAACTGCCGGTCGCCAGCTACGAGGTGAAGGTCGAGGCCGAGGGCTACCTGCCGGTCACCAGCACCTTCCCGGTCGAAAAGGGCCAGACGACGACCCGCGTCTACGAGCTGGTCAGCCGGGGCATGGTGCTGACCCTGCGCGGCGTCTACTTCGAGTTCGCCAAGGCCGACCTGCGCACCGAGTCCTACCCGGCCCTGCTTGAAGCCGCCCAGGTGATGAAGGAGAACCCGGACATCACCGTCGAAATCCAGGGCCACACTGACCATATCGGCAGTGCCGAGGCGAACCAGCGGCTCTCCGAGCGGCGCGCCTACTCGGTGGTCAACTTCCTGGTCCAGCACGGCGGCATCGAGCCCAAGCGGCTCACCGCCAGGGGCTACGGGCTAACCCAGCCGATCGCCCCGAACGATACCGATGAAGGCCGCCAGCTCAACCGGCGCGTGGACTTCGTAATCCAGCGCTGAGCGCAAGAGCGGCTCAGAACACCAGGCGGGCGCTCCCCGGGCGCCCGCCTATCTCGTATCGGGAAGTCGTCAGCCGCGCAGGAAACCGAGGTACCAAGCCGCGATGGCCGAGCCGAAGAAGAGCCCGACCAGCGCGCCGATGGCCAGGAAAGGCCCGAACGGGATGTGCTGGCCCTTGCCGGAGCGACCGGCGTGACGCAGGATGAGCCCGACCACCACGCCCGACGCGACCGAGGCCGCCAGCGCGACCAGCGTCGGGGCAAGGCCGAGGAAGGCGCCGATGAGCGCCGCGAAGGGCAGGTCCCCGCCGCCCATTCCTTCCTTCTGGTCCACGCCATGCCGGCGAAACCCCGGCCAGAGCACGAAACGCCAGAGCGCCCAGGCCCCAAGCACGAAGAACGCCCCGGTGGCTGCGCCGAGAAGGGCGTCCGCAAACCCGGTCCTCACCCCGGGCAGGAATGCCGTCGCCAGCCCCAGTACCAACCCCGGTAGGGTGATGCGGAAAGGCAGAATCGTATGCTCAAGATCAATCATCGCCAGAACGACTAGCAACCCGATGAGCAGCAGCGCCCGCAGCACATCCCAGCCCGGGCCAAACCTTGCCCATGCCGCGACGAACAGCAGCCCGGTGAGCAACTCCACCGCGGGGTACCGTGCCGAGATTGGCTTCCGGCAGTAACGGCAGCGGCCCCGCAGCAGCAACCAGCTCAGCACCGGGATGTTGTCAGAAGCCCGGATGCGCCGGCGACAACGAGGACAATGAGACGGCGGCGTGACAATGGACTCGCCGCGCGGTAGCCGGTGAATACAGACATTGAAGAAACTGCCCAGCATCAGGCCGAGCAGCGCGACAAGCACCCAGGTCACCGCTCGCCTGGCTCTGCGGAGGCCCCGGCTGCTGCCGCGAAAAGGCGACGGTCACTGGCCATGGCGTGGGCGGTCTCAACCGAGATCATGTTGCGCCGGACCAGCTCCACCAGCGACTGGTCCAACGTCTGCATGCCGTGTTCCGACCCGGTCTGAACCAGCGAGAACACCTGGTGCGACTTGGCCTCGCGCAGCATATTCCTGACCGCCGGGGTGGCAATGAGCGTCTCCATCGCCGCGACTCGCCCCCGGCCGTCCTTCCGCACCAGCAACTGCTGTGAGACGATGCCGCGGATGACATTTGAGAATATCTGCCGCACGTACTCGTGCTGGTCGGCCGGGAAGACATCTATGACCCGGTCGACCGCCTGCGCGACGTTGTTGGTATGGAGAGTGGAAAGCACCAAGTGACCGGTTTCAGCAGCGGTGAGAGCCAGCCTGATGGTTTCAAGGTCGCGCATCTCACCAACCAGCAGGACATCTGGATCCTCGCGTAGCGCGGCGCGCAGCGCCGCGGCGAAGGAATGCGAGTGGGTGCCGATCTCACGCTGACTTATCAGGCAGTTGCGCCCCTTGAAAATGTACTCGATCGGGTCTTCGATGGTGATTATCCGCGCCGAACGCTCCTGGTCTATCCGGTCGATCATACTAGCCAGCGTGGTTGATTTCCCGCACCCGGTCGGGCCGGTCACCAGAACCAACCCGGACGGGTGCCGGGTCAACTCTGCGACTGACGCCGGGGCCGGCAGTTCCTCCAGTGACCTGATTGAGGCTGGGATGATTCGAAACGCCGCCCCGACGCCGGTCAGGTCCAAGAACACGTTGACCCTGGCCCGGATGCGGTCGGAGGTGACGTATTCCAGTCCGACGCTGGCCGTGTCAGGAGTGCCGGAAACCGTGCCCCAAGTGTAGGACAGGTCGACCTCCCGCCGCCGCCGCACCGCGGCGCGCTGGTCCTCGGTCAGTATTGAATAGACCAGCGCCTCCGCATCGGTCTGCGTCAGCGCTGGCCCGGGAATTGGCTTCAGCCGCCCGTTGACCCGGACGATGGGCGGGTTCCCGACAGTTATGTGTAGGTCAGATGCACCGTACTTCGCGGAGTAGCGCAGCAGCTCATCGATATCCATACCCCGCCAGCTTCCACGGGCTAGACCTCCATCGGCACCACATGCGGGATGATGAAGATCATCAGGTCGTTCTGCTCCCGCCGCACCGATGTCTTCTTGAACAGGTGTCCCAGTATCGGGATATCGCCGAGCAGCGGAATCTTGCCGACCGTACGGGTCTCTTCCTCCTTGACCAAGCCGCCGATGACAACTGCTTCCCCGTCGGAGACGGTAACCTGGGTCTCGGCCTCACGCTTCGCCACAATCGGCTGCTGGTCGTCTGCCGAACCAGTCCAGCCGGTTATCGCCTCGACGCTCGGCTTGACGTGCATCGTCACCCTCCCGTCGGAAGTGACGTAGGGCGTAACCTCGAGCCTGATCGGGATTGAACGAGTCCGCCAGGTGTAGGTGATCTCGCCGGTGTTACCGTCCTTGTGGATTTCCCGGAGCGGCACATCAACGCCCATGCTGACCGTAGCCTTCTGGTTGCTCAGCGTCATAGTGCGCGGGTTGGCAAGCACTCGTGAGTTGCCGCGGGTCGCCAGCAGTTCCAGTGATGCGTTCATCTGGTCGAGCGACACCTTGCCCAGCACCATCTCGTTGAAGACGATCGGGATGGCGAAATCCCTGCCATGGTCCCAGTTGCCGGTCGAAGCGCTGGCCCGGAGCTGCCAGTCGATGCCGTACCGGTCCTCGGATGTCCTAGTCGTCTCAACAAACTTCGCCTCGATAGCGACCTGCGCCACCGGCCGGTCGTAGGACGCCAGAAACTCAACAACCCGCAGGTGCCCATCGGGGATGTCGGATACGACTAGCACGCCGCTGCGCTTCGAACCGCTGCCGTCATCCACCCGCCGGAACGACACTTCCGCGTTGCCCTCTGGCGACAGCGTGTTCTTGACCGCTCTGGCGGCATCCTCAGCCTCGACGTAGTCCAGGTTGTATACCCTAGTGTGCAGCTCCCCGTACATCTCCTGCTTCACGGGCTTGACAACGATGATACCGTTCTCCTGCTCGACCATACTGCAGAGCGCTGACCTTACCAGGGCCTGGATCCCGTCTCTCAGCGGCACCTCGTTCAGCCGTACCGTCACGATCTGCTTGACGTCCTGCGTCACCAGGATATTTAGGTTAAACTGGGCCGCAACCATCCTCAGGACATCACTGACCTGGGCATCCTTGACAAGCAGGGTCAGGGTCTTGCCCGCAAAGGGATCGGCTGGCGCGGGAGCAGCGGGCGGCGGCAACGGTTGTAAGCCCAGCTTGATGATGACGAGGTTCCCCTCCTGCGTTACCCGGCTGGTCACCGCGTCACGCAAGCGCACCGCCACGCGGAGCCCGGAGGTAGCTTCGCTGGACTGGATGGTCACCGCCGAGACCGGGTAGTGACCTGACTCAACCCGATCGCGCCCGGTGCCGTTGTCGGTGTCCATGAAATCGAGCACGACCGCCGTCGGCTGCATCGAGACGAACGAACTGACATTGGGCGGCCGGTCGCACGCAATCGTAACCCGGACGCCATCAAGCAGCTTGTCGACCGCGATGTCCCTGATCGTAGCCCGCTCTGCGGCGACAACCACGGTGGTCGTCCCGAGTGCGAGCAGCAGTACGAGCAGAAGTGTCTTCTTCATGCTTACTCCCCGAGCATCAGGGTGAACGAGCGCCCACCCTGCTCAAGTATAACCTTATCGCTATCAATGGTAACGATGCGCTTGCCGCCGATCACGTCACCTTCTTCAAGAATCTGGTCGTTGATCAGGACATATGCCCGATCGCCTCCCATCGTGATGGCCTTGAGGTCAAGCTCGGCCAGCTCGTCCATCAACAGCCAGTCGCGCACGAACGGATCGCTACCCCAGGACAGCGCTTCCAGCTCCTGCCCGGAAGCCTCCGCTGCCTTGACCGGGCTGGCCGGCTCGGCGGCGGCCATCCCGGCCGGGTCATCCTGGGCCGCCTGGGCCGCAAGCGCCCCGCGCATCCGGGTGACCAGCGCATCCTCTCCACGACTGCCGTGCCGGGCCGGCTGCCCGACCCCGGTACCGAAGAGCAACGTGTAGATGACCAGCAACCCGACTGCCAGTCCCATGATGGTCAAAACCCGATGTCTCAAGATGCTCCTTTCCTGGTTGGCTGAACCCTGCAGCAGGATGCGGGCATCACCGCCTTCTCCTGCTGGTGCTGAATGTCAATGGCACGATGCTCTGGCCGACACGGACGGTCGAACGCCGGCCGAATGCCTCAACGATAACACGATCTGCGCCGATCTCGACGATTCGTCGCCCCATTATCACGTCGCCCACCATGACCCTGCGGCCGTCAACCAGCGCGTAGCTGTCACTGCCGAGCGATACGATCGCGCTGACCGTATAGAGCTGGCCCTTCTTGCCCCTCCGGCCCGAACGGCGGCTACCGCGCCGGCTACGTGCGGCCTTCAGTTGCCGACGCCGCTCTCGCTCACGGCGCTTCGCTTCGCGCTTGCGCTGTCGCTCTGCCCGGCGGGCTGTCTTGCGCTCGGCCCTGAGTTCGGCCTTCGTTCTGGGCCTGACCCGGCCCGCCACGCGGCTACGACCGGACCTGCGACTGCTCGTCCTGGTTTCGGTACCTTCCTCAGCTTCGGTGCCGGCCCGGCTGGACCGACTGGGCGCCGGCTTTGCCTTGGGCCGGACCAGGAACAATGCCGCAACCCCGACCGCAACCACTATCGCGCCGATCAGGACAATCCGCCTCAAAGTCCCTCTCCTGTGAGGCTTGAGGTAAAGAGGTTAACAAGCAGTTTAACCTCCACCTCCGGCCTTAGGTCCTGCCTGGCGGTAACCTCGAAATCAGGCACCCGGATGAAATACGGGAAGCGGTCCAAGCTCTCTACGTAGCGCCCGACATCCACGTAACGTCCCCTCACAGTAATGAGGAAAGGCACCGCCCGTACCGGACGAGCTGAAGTCTCCTCTTCCAGCAAGGTGTCGAGCCCCGGCGGGGTTATCTCGAGGAACCGCACTCGCTGAGCCTGTGCCATGCTTGCCAACTGGTTCAGCATCCCGAGCATGTCCTCGCGCGGGACCACTCGGGCGTTGAAGTCCGCGCTGGCTTCCTCAAGCTCGATAACGCGCGCTCGGAGCCGTCCGATGCCCCTGATCTGAGCCCGGGTTTCCTCGATCTCCTTGTCGAGCTGGACAACCTGAGCCGAACTGCGCCTGCTGGCCTCGATCCGCGGCTGGTACAGCACGAACCAGACGAAAACCGCCAGCAGAATGCAGACCACGCCGGCTATCAGTAAAACCCGTCTTTGAAGTAGTGCCATTTCTTACTCCATCGCACTCTGGACCTCGAACTCGAGGACCGACTCGCCCTGGAGTGAAGTCCGGCTCTTGGACACAAGCTTCACGGTCTTGAATAGCTTGTCTCGTTCGAGACTGATCAGGAACCTGGAGAGGTCAAGGTCAAGGAAATGCGGTTCTCCCGACACGACCCCGGTCAGCTTCACGTCCTTCTGACCCGAGAGCGAGAAGGTGTTGAGCTGGATGTTGTTCGGTACGAGATGAGTCAGTCTGGCCATCGCCGGCACGGACATCAGGCGCTCACCTACGATGCCGCTCAGGGTCTTCTGCCTGACCTCAAGCTCCGAGACCTTCCGTTCCAGCACGAAGTACTCCCGACCCTCTTCCTTCAGCTGTGCCAGCTCCCTGTCCCGCTGTACAACTTGTCGCGCCTTCGCCGCCGCGGCACCGGCCAGGACAACGTAACCGACCGCCAGCACCCCGATCCAGAGCACTCCGATAACGACCGCTAGCTGGAAGTCCCGGGACTGCGAACGGCCCGTCCGCATCTCGCCCGGCAGCAGGTCCACTGAAGCGTGGTCGTACAGCAGCCCGAGCGCGGTGACCATCCGGAATCCCAGCTGGTCCTCCGGCTTCGCGTCCGCCTTGTACAGCCCGGCGCTGCGGAACGGATCGAACACTTCGGTCGAGATCCCCAGGTTGGACTGGATGTACTCTTTCAGGCCATGCAGCGCGGCGGTACCGCCGCAGATCAGCAGCCGGTCGATCTTCGACTCGCCATATTCCCGGCGGTAGAAGTCGATCGAGCGGTTTATCTCGGCCACGAACCGCTCGAGCGCCGGCCGCTGCAGGGTCGCCAGCCGCTTGACAAGAATCCCGGAGGAGAGCCTTTCATCGCTGTCCTCGTCCGGGATGCCGTACTGCCGCTTCAACTTCTCGGCGTCGTAGGCATCCAATGCCAGCTGACCTTCCTCGGTCGTAATTGCCACCGTCATTGCCTCTGTAATGGCATTGCCGGCGGTGGTGATGACCCGGGAAAGGTCGAGGCGCTCGCCCTTCATAAACACCATGTCGGTGAACTCGGCGCCGATATCGAGCAGGCAGACTGTCTCGTCCGGCCGAATGCCGGCAAACTTCTTCACCGCCGCATGAAGCGCAAACGGGATGACGCTGATGGCGGTCGGCTCCAGCCCGGCCTTCTTCAGCGTCGAGATATGGTCGGATACGACATCCTTGCGCGCCGCCACGACCATCACGTTGTCCTTGATCGCGCCCGCCTCGCGCACCGGTCCTAGGGTCTTGAAGTCGAGGATGGCTTCATCGAGGGTGAACGGCGAGTACTTCTCAAGCCGCAACATGATCGCGTCCTTGAGCTCGCGCCGGTTCATCTTGGGGAATGGCGCCTGCCGCACACTCACGGATGGACCCGAAACGAAGCTGAAGACTTCCTTCGGCTTGTAGTCTTTGATCAGCTCGCGCAGGATGGAAGGCACGTCAAAGGCTTCGCCGATTTCCTTGAACCCGTAATCGGCGATGCGACCCGCTTCCATCTTGACGAACTTGACCGAATTTGAGCCTATATCAATACAGAGGGTGCCCTTGCCGCTCCCCCCGAATGTCTTGGCTGCCATACTCCTCCTTATCTCACCGTCACGGACCGCTAGTGGGTAAGGTGAACTCGACTGTCGAGCCTTCGCTGAATCTCAAGCGGACAGGCCAACCTGCGATGTTGACGGTATCCCCGGTCTCGAACCGGGTGCTTCGACCGTACCAGAATCCCACCGTCACGACCTCGGACTTCCTCCCCTGGACCGTATAGGTGCCGTTGAAAGGCATCGTATCGCGCCGACCAAAGCCGGGCTCAGTCGGTCCGAGGGGATAGCCCGCACCCGGCACTCCCTGCCAGGTAAACGCCCTGAAGAAGGCGGTGTCTTCCGGAAGACCGAGTTCGAGGAAGGTCACGCTGCTGACGTTGACCTCGATCTCATGGACATTGACGATGTCAATGAGGAAGCTGGACGAATCCTCACCCACCACCTGCGCGCTCCCGACCAGCTGCAGGAAACCGCGGAACGGCTGGTTGAAGCGGAAATCAACCACGTTGCGCGTCCTCGGAGCGACCGAAACCCAGCGGGTAATGGAGTCGTACAGGTGCCACGCAACGAGCTTGTGAGTGCCAATCGGGACGTTGTCAAAGGAGTAATAGCCGCCCGGGTCAGTGCCGACGCTCGTGCGGACGCCGCTGCTGAGCTCAAGGAAGACGAGCGGACTGGCGTCGCCGGGCGGATTGTTGTCCATGTCCGCCACCGTACCGACAATGCTGTTACCGTTGAGATGCACCAGCGTGTCCGCCACCCGCACCGTCATCGGGTACTTGCCGTCGCCGAGCGTCGCTATCACACCGGTCTCCCGATCGTAGGTGTACGGGTTACCCCAGGCATCGTGGAGATAGCCTACGCTGTCTCCAAGGAACCCCTTGCGCAGGTAAGGGCCCTTCCAGCGCGGGTCGTTGCCCTCGTTCGTGACCAGGTCTCGGAGCTCACCGGGCATCTCACCCAGGTCGCCGAAATAGCCGAAGTCAACGCGGCGGCCGTCCATCGTCAGGTCCGGGTTGCCGACAACGGCGCTCACCAGTTCCCGCATCTCGGCCGCGGTCTGGTCGAACAGCGCCCGGTTGCGCGTGGCGTCAATTGTCCGGACCGCAACGGTGCTGAGCACCCCGATTATCAGCAGAACAACCAGCAACTCCATCAGGGTGAAGCCCGCGCGCATCTTCATCGCGATTCCCCTACTCGTAATCGCTCCAGTCGACGTTCAGCCGCATCTGGATATCTCGAGCCCCTCGCCCCGGGTAAACAGTCACCGTCTTGCGTGCCTCAACCGAGTCAACCGGTGGACCGACGAAGATGAAACGCACAAACAACTCGACCTGGTTACCCTGCGCCACGTCTCTGAAAGTGAACTGGCCGTTCGAACCCCGGTCAGGGCTGTTCCAAGCCAGGGAATCAGCTTGCAGCAACCCCATCCTCGGGCGCCGCAGCCATATCTTGAAATGGCCGAAAGTCTGGTTCCACTTCGCATCGGGCGGGGGCATTCCTCGCACATCAAGCACGCGACCTGTCACTTCATTGGACAGCAGTTGCTGATGCGTGTACCCGAACATCCGGGTAAGCCAGCGCGTGGGCTCAATCAGCGCCCGCCCACCATAGCTGCGCACGAACAAGCTCTCGGGGCTATAGATGATAGAGTCGCCCCAGCCATCGGTCCGGAACCCCTCGGGCGCCTCGCTGAACGTCGAACGGACATATGGGCCGCGCCAGGTCCCGGTATCCGGTATGCCCGGCCTCAGCCTCACCAGGTCATCCAAGATCTGGGGCAGCTCACCCATATCGCCGACGTACCCGAAATCCACCCGGTTCCCGGCAACCACATAGTCCGGGTTGCCAACGGTAACCGTTGCCAGTTGGTCCAGCTTACGACGGGTGGAATCGAACCGGCTGCGTTCAAGGGTTACATCCCAGGTCTTAACCGCCGCGGTCAGGATCAGACTCAGGACCATCATCACCACCAGCAGTTCCAGTAACGTGACCCCGCGGCAGTACTTCCTGGTCATCAGCTCAGAACCTCACCCTCACGTCATCGTCGGTGGCGGAACCCGGCTGGCCGAAAAACAGCCCGTCCGGGCCGGCGCTCTCCAGCCCGATCGTGTCCGAATTCTCGGTCATATATCGGTAAGGTACACCCCAGACATCACGAGTGTAACTGAAGTCCCCGTCTTCGCGGACATACGGCCCGTTCCATCCCCGCTGGCTGTAGGGGTCCCAGCCCGGCAGAGTTTCTTTGCCGACGTACTGCACCTGGGCATAGATGCCTTCAAAGGGATTGCGCGTCGCCAGTTCAACGAGATGACGCGGATACCGTCCGACGTCGTTCCTGAAACCGGTCGCAACCAGTTCACCGCCGAGCGTCACGTCCGGGTTGCCGGCAACCGCCTCACGCAGCACCAGCAACTCCTGCCGGGTGCTGACGACCCGGGCATGCGTGGTGATACGGTTGACGATCGGGGGTACGAAGAACGCTATCAGGATTCCGATTATCGAGATGACGACCAGTAACTCGACCAGACTCCACCCGCGGCTGCGAAGGGAAATCGGGCTCATTACGGTGATTCTAGAATCCGACTTCGACGGTGTCAAGCGCGGAATCGGCTTCACCACGCCTCAGTTGTGGAGCACG
This sequence comes from bacterium, assembly GCA_046484845.1. GTDB lineage: Bacteria > Hydrothermota > Tepidihabitantia > Tepidihabitantales > Tepidihabitantaceae > DSBX01. The sequence continues at coordinate 1,281 of JAWOIB010000074.1, read as the reverse complement.
AAGACGACGACTTCGCCTTCGGCGTCAAAGGACCGCATGGCAATCCCGGAATGCTGTATCCCGACCAGCCCGTACTGGGTCGGCGCCGGCGCCCCCGGGGGGTCGTAAACCAGGTAGATAATCTGTCCGCGGTCATAACCGTACACATCGTTCGGGCCGTCCTCTACGGTAATCGCGTTATCGCCGTCATTGTCGTAGTCTTCGCTGTCGAACTCATCCGGGTCCATTTCCCGCCCGGTCCATGGATTGGTCGGCAGGCGACCAAGTTCCTCGTCGAGGACTCCGCCCGGGAAGTACGCGCCGTACTCATCTTCGTAGAAGTCATCAGCGTAGTAACCCTGCTCCATGTGGAAGGTCTCGATGACGACCTGGACGTTATGGCAGTTCATCTGCAGGGCGGCCCGACGCGCCTGCTCGCGGGCGCCGCTGATATTGGGCAGCATCATCGCCATCAAGGCTCCGATGATCATTATGATGACGAGCAGCTCGACGAGCGTGAAACCTTTTTGATTGCGCATCATAATACGATTCTCCTGAAAGACTTATAGGGCAATTCGCCCTGCTTGTCAAGCTCGTGACCCGGCATGCGTTCATTCCCGCAACTGGGCGGGTGTCGAACTCCGCACCTGGTCCCTGTCGAGATAGTAACTCCCGCCGTAGGGCTCGTCCGGCACCGAGCCGATATGGCCGGACTCGACCAGTTCACCAATCCGCGCCGGCGGACGTCCGCGGTCTTCCCGGAAACGGTTGACCGCGTCCTGCAGTCGGGCCAGGTCCTCGTTCAGCCTGAGCGCGCGCAACTGGCGCAGGACGAGTTCCCGAATCCGGCGGTTCTCGGTATCGCGATAGATCTCCAGCCACATATCCCGGGCCTGCTCAAAGCTGCCGGCTCTACCCGCGGCCGCCGCCGCCCAGCGCTGGGCGAGATGCCAGGCCCCGGGGAGCTCCGAGGCGATCCGGAAGTAACGGGCGGCCATGTCGTAGTCCCTGGTCAGCAGGTAACTGATGAAGCCGGCATCGAACGGCAACCGCCAGTTGGTGGGGTTACGCTTCATGCCCCGCTTCAACAGCTCTATCGCATCCTCGGGCTTGCGCGCGTCCCAGGCCAGCGTCACCGCGCCGAAGTGATAGGCGCCGATGAAACGAGGGTCGAGCTCGGTCAGGATCTCGAATATGTGCCCCAGCCACTCGTACTTCCGGTCGGTCATCAAGTGGTGGCCGTAGTACTGGACCGCCCGGATCCAGATGATATCCGAGGCCAGCACTTCGTACTCGATCGAG
>JAWOIB010000060.1:0-5297 GCA_046484845.1 bacterium | reverse complement strand
CGCCCAACTGCCGCAATCTGCGGCAGTCGCCGCAGAATTAGCGGCAATCGGCCCGCTTAGAGAGAGAGAGAGAGAGTTAAGCCGCGCCAATATGTAACTTACAGGAATTCACACCCTTCGCGCGTTGGGGCACGAATGTTGCAGGAGGTATTGGGAAGGAGTCCGGCAGGGTAACGGAGCCGAGCAGGCCGCCACGGCGGCACCTTGGCCGCCCGTGCGATCTTCCCGGCCCCGGCCCGGCCGGACAGGAACCGAAGGAGGTTCGGGATGAACTGCAGAATCACGGTAGTCCTTCTGACCTTGGTCGCTCTGAGCATGGCCGCGGAGCGGACCATCAAGTTGGATGATAAGACGTTCACGTTGCAGGTAAATCTTGGTGGAGTCAGGATGGTTGCCGAGGACACTCGGGAGCCGCCCGGTGCCTATGATGTCAGGTCGATTCCGCAGTCGGCGTACGACGAGTATGGAATCCTTCCTTCGTACGGCGGTCTGTTCTATGAATCGGATTCCGGAGTTGATGGGAGTTGGTGGTACGAAGGCTGGCAGCAGTGGATTGAGGGGCAACCGCCGTTCACACCCCACACCCTTCAGGCCGGAGGCCGCACCCGTCGTCAGGATGACCCGGACACGGTCTATTACATCGAGACGAACTTTGCATTTCGGATGAACTTCATGAGGTGGTCTCCAACCTCCCAGTATCTGCATACCGGTTCAATCGGCCACCGGTCCAACTGGAGCTACAGCTACCCGAAAGACACCAACAAAGAGGACTCTCAGACCTTCCAGTGGAGTGACGGCTACAGCCGCGCACTAAGGTCCTACACCGGGCATGTCGGATATGTGGACAACCAGCCCGGCGACAACCTGTGGCAGCGAACTACCGATAGGACGACGATGAGGCCGAATTCCCAGGTCCGGGAGTAACGGACCAACTTCGCACCGGGGAAGGCATTTGCGCCTTCCCCGGGGTTCGGTTACGATGATTGATGAGAGGAGGTGGCGTGAGAATCGGCTTCCTGGCCTTTGTGTTGACTATCGCGACGCAGACAGCGGTTGCGGCGGACTCGGCAAATGTCCGGGTGAAGGGTGCCTGGCCCTACTCCATTGCCCGCGGCGTGTTCGTAGAAGGTGACATCGCCTATGTCGGCGTAGGCGGCGGGCTGTGGATAATGGACGTTTCCGACCCTGCCGCTCCCCGAAGAATCGGGGTAAGCCCGGGTTCGGGCAGAGCCTACAACCCGACCAAGGTCGGGAACCTGCTCTTCACCTGTCACCGGCAGGAAGGGCTATTCATCACCGACGTGACCGACCCCGAGCAGCCGGTGACCATCGGCCGGCTGCTCGAAGACGGCGATGTCATAACCGTAGCGGTGGTCGATACCCTGGCTTATCTGGGTTGCAACTTGGAACTGCGTATAGTGAATGTCAGTGACCCTTCACGCCCGTTCCGCATCGCCAGTTTCCCGCTCTCCGCTCTCAGTGGATACGGACTGGCGGTGCAGGACAGCCTGCTCTATGTGACTGACGGATTCGGTGGTCTGAGAATCCTGAGCATCGCGGACCCGAAGCGGTTAAGGCAGGTCGGGGTCTTTACACCCGGGGGCGGTATCTTCTGCGTTACCGTGGCCGAAAGCCTGGCCTACGCGGCCGGGGATACCACGCTTTACATTCTCAATGTTGCTGACCCGACCGCCCCGATTCTCGTTAGTGAGCTTAAGTATAAGCGGCAGGCCGAAGCAGACAACTTCGAAGACCTGCAGTTACAGGATACGCTGGTCTTTGCGGCCTGCGCACTGGCCGGGCTCAGGGTATACAATGTTGCTGACCCGGCGCATCCGCACTCGGTCGGGGCAACGCAGTTCTGGGGCTGGTCCGTGGGCTTGGCCATATCCGGCACGACCGTCCATGTCGCGGCCGAGTATGCAGGCCTGGTCCTGCTGGATGCGGCGGACCCTGGGCAGCCGGTGGTGCAGGGCTCATACCTGGTGCCATCCTGGATACTCAGCCTTGCGCTGAGGGGTGACCGTACCTTTCTCAGCACCCCGAGCGGGCTGTGGGTTCTCGATATCTCGGACCCGACCCGCCCGACCGACCCTGGGAGCCGATGGCGGCTCGGGAGTTCGTCTGCCGTCATCAGTGCGGATACGCTTGTTTACGTTCATCTATGGGACAGCCTGCATGTTATCAACGTCGCTTCCGACAGCCTGACCATACTGGGAAGCTGCTATCTGGGCTCAGCCAAGGCGTTCTGTCTGATGGACAGTTTCCTGCTGGCCGCAAGATGCGGGCCTTCCCACATCGCCGGGCTGGCGGTCTTCAACATCGCGGACCCGACCGCGCCCCGCGAAGTCGGAGCCTGGTACGGCGGTCACAACAGCTACCCGCAGGGTGTTTCAACCTTCGGCCACTATGCGGTGCTCGGGGACGGCAACTATCACCCGGGCGGTCGGGACGGGGGGTTCCGCATCTTCGACCTGTCCGAGCCCAGGCGCCCGGTCCAGGTCTCCCGGTTCGCACCGGGTTTCGGGTCTGCGGCAGGCTCGTATGTCCGGGACGGAATCGCTTACCTTTGCGCAGGACAGCACATGGAGGGTCCAATTGGCGGACTGGTTGTGGCCGATTTCTCTTCGCCGATAGCCCCACGGCTCATCAGGAAGCACGAAGAATACACGCCCACGGATATCGCGGTTTCCGGCAACCTAGGCGTACTGGCCAACCTGTATCGCGGTCTGGCCGTAGTTGACCTTGAGGACCCGGAGAATGTCAAGGAGCTCGGACACTACAATATCCCAAGGGGCGGTATCGGTATGGACGTTACCATCGCGGACGGACTTGTCCATCTTGCCCACGACTATGGCGGTTATCTCATCCTGGAGTATTACGGCCCGTCACCGGGTATCGCAGACTCATCGCGCGGGGCAACGCTTGAATCCGCGCGCCTGACTGTCCTGCCGTCACCGGCGACCGACAGGGTCGGGGTCGAGTTTGCGGTGCCGGTTCGTTGCTCGGTCCGGGTCAGCCTCTACGACGCGCTCGGAAGGGCCTTGGCGGTTCTATACCACGGCCAGGTTGACCGGGGACAGAGCCGGCTCGATTTCAGCACCGACGAGCTCCCGGCTGGGACCTATTTCGTCTCGCTCGAAGCGAACGGTGACCGACAACGTTCATCGTTCACCATTACCAGGTGAGTAGAACCGGTGTCCGGGGTGATGCGAGGATTTACGGTTGCCGAACGGCGACAGCGGGAAGCAGACAGGGAGGTTCTGTGAAGCTATCAACCATAGCCCTTATCGTCGGCTGCGGACTCACCGCCGCCGCCTTCCCACCCGAGTTCATCGAACAGCACCGGTTCCGGTACGCGGCCGAAAGACCGGTGATGCGGCTCGACTCCCTCAACTGCCGGGAAGTCGGAAGCTGGCCTTTCGGGCCGGCTGATGCGGTCACGCTTGACCCGGACCGGGACCTGGTGTTCCTGAGCTCAGGCGGCGGGGTCTATGTGCTCGATGCCTCCGGCCCGGGGGTTCCGGTCCGGCGTTCCGAAATCCGAACCCGGGGCGCGATCAGATATGGCGGGCTGGCTTACTGCTCCGACCGGCTCTATATCGCAGCCGGGAATGCCGGAATGGAGATATGGGACGTAAGCTCGGCCGAGATGCCGAGGCGATTGGGGCAGCTTTCCGCGCCGAGCGAACTGGCCTGTATCGCGGTCGCCGGGAATCATGTCTATGTCGTGGACCGGGAAGCAGGTTTGCTGGTCGTCAACGTTGCCGACCCGGGCAACCCGCAGGAACTCGGCAGGTACGAATACCAACCGAGTATGGCCGCGGCAATTGCTGTATCCGAAGCCCATGCTTATGTCGCAGACTGGGACGAAGGACTGCGCATCATCAATGTCGCTGACCCGACCCGCCCGAATCAGGTTGCACAGCTCAGCCCGATGAGTCAGGTCGCCGGGGTTGCGGTCAGCGGAGACTATGCTTACGTGGTGGGCACGTCGAGCGTTGATTCCGGGCTGTGCATCATTGATATCCGGAACCCGCAAGACCCCGTAGTCACCGGGTATGGCGGGTTATGCGATGCTACGGCGGTTATGGTTGCAGGCGAGTTTGCCTACGTTACCGACGCTTACCACTGGGGTGGCGAACTACTGGTATTCGACATCACCGACCCGCGATACCCGTTCCTGGTCGGGTGGTGCGAGACCTCGGGTGATGAGCCGGTCGGCATCGCGCTCTCAGGCGACCGCGCCTGCCTGGCGGTCGGCCGGGGATTGTCGGCTATCGATATCACATACCCGCACGCGCCTTATGAACTCGGGTTGTTCGACTGCCCGGACCGGTCCCGGAACCTGGCGGTCCAGGGAGATCATGCCTACCTCGTGGACTGGAATGTCCTGCACATTGTCAACATATCCGAGCCCCGGAACCCCGATCGAGCCGGGTTCTACGACACTCCGGCCCATTCCTATGGCGTCGCCGTTGCGGACGAGTATGCCTTTGTCGCCTGTGACTGGGAAGGACTGCGCATAGTTGATGTTTCGGACCCGGAATGGCCGATGCGGGCTGGTCACTGCCTGATGCCGGGCTTCGCACAGGGCGTCGCACTGTTCGAGCCCGGACCGGGGTATGCCCGATATGCCTGTGTGTCCGTCGGTGATTCCGGACTGCGAGTGATAGACGTGTCCGACCCGCACCGCCCGCAGGAGGTCGGAGCCTGTGTTTTCCCATATGCCTGGGATGTAGCGGTACAGGGAAACCATGCTCATGTCGTCGGCTGGCAGAGTTTCCGGGTAGTTGATATCTCCGACCCGGAGCGCCCGCACCTGGCCGGTTCCTGCACCATCCCGGCTTGGGCTCTCCGCGTCGCGGTTGCCGGCAACCATGCCTGCGTGGCCGGGGCAAATGGCGGGTTGTGGGTATTGGATATCTCCGACCCGGCAGACCCGAGGATTGTCGGACACTGTCCAATGCCGAGTTGGACCTCGGCCGTGGCGATGGCCGGGCGCTTCGCCTATGTGGCGGTCAGGCACGGTCTACGGGTGGTTGACATATCCGACCCGCAGAACCCGTTCGAAGTCGGGTACTACACGACACCTGCACCGGCTTATGGCGTAACTAATGACGCACATCACATCTACGTGGCGACCTGGGCTGGCCTGCGCATCATCGAGTTCCTCGGCGCCGGGGTTGAAGAGCCGCCGGATACCCGACCGCGGCTGACCGGCCGCAGCCCGACGGTCGTATGCGGAGTGCTCAATATCGCGGGCTTGGGACACAATCCCGATTCCCCGGGCGGAA
>JAWOIB010000057.1:0-15371 GCA_046484845.1 bacterium | reverse complement strand
CGGCCCGGACCTTCGCGCCGGGCTCGGGAAAGCGGTCAGTCCGCGCGCGTGCTATCTTTGACCTGGAGGTTCGCGGTGAAACGCTCACTTTTTGCAGTATTGCCCGTTCTGATGCTGGTGGTTGGTCTGTACCTGACCGGTTGCGACCGCGCCTGGTCGGACACCTGGAACGATGCCAGCGCTGACCCGGTCAACCTCAAGGACCTCCTGGTCGCGGACCCGCTGAGTCCGCATTTCGACTGGTCGGTCGAGCAGGTACTGGCCGAAGCGAACAGCATCCTCGGCGGCGGCGCCGGCAGCCCGTCCCGGGTCAACTCCGTGGTATCCGCCATCAACGAGACCCTCGTGGATGGCGAGATTGACCTGGGATTCCTCGCGCTGCCCTGAGCCCGCAACGGCGCGGATAGTAAGCGAGGCCCCGGCGATTTCTCGCCGGGGCCTCGCTTATCGGGTTTGCCGGTTACCTCAGCTTGAGCACCTTCTCGGTCTCGTCGCCGACCCGGACGAAGTAGATCCCCGGGGCGAGTTGCGGCCGCCAGGTGAAGCTGCCCGAAGCGGTCTCGGGCGTGAATCGGTAATCTGCCCGGCGCCGGCCGGAGGCGTCGAATGCCACGACCTCGACCGGCATGCCGGCCTCGAGCTGGTAGCTGATGCGCAGCCCGTCGGTGAACAAGCGCGGGCCGATCGCGTACCGGCGTCCCGGGACCGGCCGCCCGGTGTTCTCCGTCACGCCCACCGGCGGGTCGTACCAGGCCGCGGCGGTATCGGAATTAACCAGCATGCCGTTCACGGTCCGGCCGCCGACCAGCACGAACGCGACAATCTGGCTGTCCCCGGCCGGGATGGTGTACGGACCGGTGGAAGCCATCGCGTGCCAGTTGCCCTGGGTCGTGCCGGTGGTCTGGCGCAGCGTGCCGTCCATGAACCCCATCTTCTCGGCCTTGGTGAAACCGTCGTTGATGTGGGTGTTGTGGAAGATGCAGTTCGCCCAGCCGCTCATCCCGCGCGGGTAGATCGGCCGGATGCCGAGCGCGGTCGTCTCGGGTTGGGCCCGAGTGTAAGCCAGGACGCGGGCCGAGTCGGTCCCGGCGTAGTCGTAGATATCGTTGACGTTCCAGTTGCCGGTCCGGAAGTCGCAGGCGACCGCGACGTACAGGTTCTCGATCGGGTCGCTGCCGGTGTTGTGCAGCCGGTACTCGAGGACAACGAAATCCCGGTGGTTGGCCGCCGCGCTGCCGTAGGCGCGCTGGTCGATCACCACCCCGCGCGACTCGGGATGATTGGCGTCCGAGAAGCTCGCGTGGTACTGCCGGGCACCGAGTTCGGGCGGGTGGACCGGCCGTACCGAGTCACCGGGCGCGAAATCAAGCGGGCACTGCTTCCAGTTCGGCGCGCCGTAGTAGTTATCCGCGACCCAGCCGGTGTCGGTGCCGATGACCAGCGAGCCGTGCATCAGCGCCGAATTGGTCCAGGAGCGGGACTTGGGGTACACGAACCCGAACCCCTCGCCCCGCCATTCGGTCGTGCCGATGCCGCCGTTGTTCATCACCGACAGCACATAGTCGCCGGTATCGAGCACCGCCCAGTTACCGCCCCGGCCATGGGGCAACCCGACGACCAGCGTCGCGGCAGAGGCAGCCTCACCGTCGGCCGCGGTGGTGGTCAGGACGAAACCCGCCGGGTGGGCGTGCGGACAGTCGGCCGCGATCCGGATGGTATAAGCGGTACCCCAAGCGGTATCGCCGATGCCGACCGCGCCGTAATCGGCCTCGCCCTCGACAATCGCGACCCAGGGCGAGGTCGTGCTCAGTTGTCCCTCGACCGCCGTCGCCGCTGCGTTGCCCCGGTTGCGGACCACGAGGAAAACCGAGACCTCTTCGCCCGGGTCGAGCCGGCCGTTGCCGTCGTCCACCACCGCGTGGTCGTAGACGACCAGCGACGCCGCGCAGCCGGCCGTGGTAGTCACCGTACGCTCGGTGAACTCGATGTCCGGCCCGGAAACCGAGAGCACCAGCGTCCAGGTATCCTCGACCACCGGCAACTGGACGTAGGCCAGCCCGTCATCACCCGCGACCCCCCGGCCGACCAGTTCCCCCAGGTGCGTCAGCGCAACTCGCGCACCCGCCACCGGGCCGTCGCTGCCGGAGACCTCGACCGGGTAGGTCTGCGGCATCGCCGTGATCTCCTCGGCGTAGTCCAGCACCGGGGCAGTGGGTTCCTGGCGCCAGACCCGCATCGTCGGGTCACCCTGCAGGGTGTTGGTGTAGAGCGCCCAGCGGGTGGACATCTGGCTGAAGCTCTCGTTGCGCAGGAAATCCCGGGCCAGCCCGTGGGCCTGGCCGAGTGTCAACGCCTTCTGGAAGTTGTGGTAGATCTGGCAGTTCAGGTTCTCATTCGGACCCTGGCAGGGCGGCGCGCCCCAGCCGTAGCGGGCGTTGAGCATCGTCGCGACCGCGCCGCCGCCCGCCACAGTGACAAACTGCTCGCCGAGACAGTCGTTGGCGTCGTCGAACCAGCCGCAGTCGCAGGCCATCGTCACCACGATCGCCGGTTTGTGGATGTTGGTCAGGCTCGACAGGTTCGAAGTCGAGAAGGTCGAGCCGAACGCGGTCCGCGAGCCGTGGCCGGCGAAATGGAAGTGCTGGCGGCCGGCGTTCAGCCCGGTGATGACCCGGCTCGAATTCAGGTTCAGCCCGGAATCAACCGACCAGGGCGAACGGTCGTTGAGCAGGGTGGCGATGTTGCGGTTGACGATGCCACCGTGGTAATCGATGTTGGACCAGAGCACCTCGTGCGGCAGCAGCACGTCATCAAGATAGCCCGGGTCGGGCATCTTCTCGTAGGTCGTGTCCTTGCGCAGGAAGGTGGCGGCGTGGGCGGCGTCGTCGAACGGCAGCCTGCCGACGTACACGTCGTGGAACAGGTCCACCGAGTCGCCGGCCATTTCTCCGAACCGGTTGTTGTCGTTCGCGTCCCAGCTTCCGTCCAGGTCCCCGAAGTACATATCCGCCGGGACGTTGTAGGTCGAATAGGGCAGGTAACCATAGCGCACCGGGCAATGCTGGTAATCACCGGCGAGGATGACATACTTCAGCCCGCGCTCGGCGTACAACTGCTTGACCAAGTTGCGCATCTTCTCCTGCGCGTCCCGGCCCGGGGTGGAAAGCGTGTCATGGCGGATGATCTCGGTGAAGTAGCCCTTGCGCGCCAGCCACTGTCTCAGCCCGGCGAGCGCCGGGGCCAGCGTCGCGTTGGTGAACATCACCACGTCGATCTCCGCCGCGTCGGTCTCAGCAACCGGCGGCGCCATCCGGGACAGGTCGCGCGGGTTGACCACCAGCTCCGCCACATCGCGGCTGAAAAGCGCGTTCTGGCCCGGGGTCAGCACCGGCACCGGCAGCGAGTTCTCACGGTACTCAACCTTGACTTCCGCCCGGGTGATCAGGGTAAGCCGGCCGCTCGCCGGCCGGTACTCGAACGGGCAGTACAAAAAGCCCGCAATCCGGTACCCGGACTTGTTGCCCGCCGGCACCGCGGTCAACGGTTGCGACGGGAAGACCTCGTCGCTCAGGTACACCGCCAGGTTCGGCCCGACAAATGGGACGTTGTCGAACTGCGACAGCGGCCGCATCGGCTGGACCGGGTGAAGCCGGTGCGTTCCCAGTTCGACCCGCTCGATCGGGGTAACGGTCAGGCCGGTGACCTCTGCCCCGGCCGGGATCAGCACGTTACCGGATATTACCGGCAGTAGCGGTTCGCCCGGCACCGAGGTCCACGACTCCACCGTGCCCTCCCGGGCAATTCCAAGCTTGACCACGGTGTAACCTTCGGCTTCGGACCAACTGATGTCCCCGGGCGCATTGACCAGGGTGTGACTGACTGTGCCGGCCATCGCGATGGTGGCGGCAAGCAGGCTGGCGAGCAATCTCATTCTGCCTCCTTGGCAAGGAAGTTCTTCGGGCCGGACGGTAACCGACTCTCGCGAACCCGACGACGGGTTCACTTGTCAATTATCGGCCGTCTGCAGGACGGGTCAAGCCGGACACCGGCAGGATGAAGATGTGAAACGCCGATGTCATGCCGCCATTGAGCAGACGGGCCCGGACCCACCGGCGAAGAATCCTCAAGCCACCCGTCCAGCCCATCGAGCTTCACAACCCATGGTACTGAGTTTATGCTCAACCCGCCAGGGTTCCCGGTCCTGCCAGCCCGCCATGAAGCTTCCCGTCACCTTCCCGAATTCTGGTCTCAAGGGCTGGCTGTCCCTGGCGCGGGAAGAGCAAATTTCTTCTTTACAATTGCCCGGGGGGTGTTATAATACCCTCAGTCTGAGGGCTATTCGGGGGAGCGGGCGGTACGTGTGGCTTGAGAGCATCTCAACCTCCTCTGAACAGGCTCTCCGCAATGCCCCCATCATTGCGGGACCAAATGCCTCCCCCATGCCATCGTGCCGGGCCCCACCGCTCCCCTTCTTTCTTGAAACCCGGGTGCTGACGCACCCGGGTTCTATTTCTTGTCATGCTACACGGTGTTGGCCTCGCCGGCGGGCGGCCAGAGGGTGGAATCAGGAAAGGCGGCTGAACCGCCGCGCGAGACGGATTGCCAGGGTCATCGACGCCGGGTCGGCCCGGCCCCGGCCGGCGATATCGAACGCGGTTCCGTGGAGCGGGGCGGTCCGCACCGCGCCCAGCCCGAGCGTAACGTTGACCCCCGGGCCCAGCAGCTTGGCCGGTATCATCGCCTGGTCGTGGTACATCGCTACGAATCCCTCGTACCCGCCGGGGCTGGCGGCCAGCGCGTCCGCCGGGAACGGCCCCGCGACCGCCAGCCCGCGCCGGCGGGCAAGCCGGACCCCGGCCGCGATGCGCGCCTCCTCGCCCCGGCTGAATTCCCCGCCGTGGGGATTGAACGCCATCACCCCGATGCGCGGCCGGCGGACCTGTTCCCGGCGCAGGAACTCGTCCAGCAGGGAGGCCTTCTCGGCCACCGCCGCGGCGGTGATCGCCCGGCCGACCCCGGCCAGCGGCTGGTGAATCGTAACGAACACCGCCTTGAACCGGCGGGTCCAGGCCAGCATCGCGGTGCGCTTCGCACCCAGCCGCTCGGCCAGGAACTCCGTCTGCCCCGGCCAGCGGAAACCCGCCAGCCGGAGCGCGGTCTTGGAGACCGGCGCGGTGACCAGCGCCCCGATCTCACCCCGCTTCAGCAGGCCCGCGCCGCGCTCCAGCGCGGCCAGCGCCGCCGCGCCGCAGCAGCGCTGTGCCCGGCCGGGCGTGAAGCGGCCGACCGGCCCGGTGTCGTCGATGACCGTTCCGGCCGACAGCTCAAACCCTAGCTTCCGCGCCTCGCGCTCGATGACCTGCCGGGAGCCGATCAGCCGGGCCCGGCCCGGCCGGACCCGGGCCAGCGCCTTGATCGTCACCTCCGGCCCGATGCCGGCCGGGTCGCCGATGGTGATGCCGGCAGGAAGCGCGGCCGCCATCAGTAATGGCTCAGCGTACCGCTGCGCCGGGTCCAGCGGTCGATCAGCGCGAAGATGACCAACCCGAAGCTGACCCAGACCGCGGAGAGCAGCGCCAGCCGGAGGAACACCGTCCCGACCGAAAAATCCAGCTGCTCGCCGAGCAGGAAATGCCTGACCCCGAGGATACCGTAGGTCGTGGGCACGAACATCGCCGCCCGCTGCATGAACACCGGCAGCACCGCCAGCGGGTAGGCAATCGGGGTGATAACCATTATCAGGCTGGAGAGAATCTCCGAGACGATCCAGCCCTGTTTGAAGATCAGCGTGGTCGAGGCCATGATCATCCCGACCCCGTAAAGCGCGACCAGCATCAGCCCGATCACCAGCAGCGAGGGCAGGATGCCGGACGGGCTGACCGCGATGGCGTAGACCGCGAAGATGAACACGAGCTGCACCGCGATGATCAGCGACTGGTGCAGGATGGAATGGCAGGTCATCCCGAGGGTGAACACCCAGCGCGGCACCGGGGCGGCAAACACCGACTCGAGCGTCCCGTAGAACTGCTCCTTGCGCAGGCTGAACCCCATAGCCCAGAGCGCCATGTTCAGGAACCCGATGAACAGGTAGCCGAGGGTTATGAACGTGATGATGTCGGAGGTGCCGACCAGTTCCCGTAGGTGCTCCGACTGCCGGCCGCCGACCAGCGCCACCCCGTAGAGCAGGTAGGGCAGCAGGTAAATGACCGGGTCGATCAGGCTCCGGACGAAGTCGGCCTTGTAGGTCAACTCGAGCTTCCATTCCTTGATGTTCTCCGCCCAGACCGCCCGGGCGTAGTGCTTGAGGACGGAGAGCGCCATCAGTGCATCCCGATGGTGCCGTCGCGCCGGGTTTTGCGCTCCAGCGCGAGGAAAGTGAAGTAGCCGCCGACGAGCAGCGCCACGTCCATCGCCGCCAGCACCCCGACCGTCTGCCAGAGATTCACCCCCCGGCCCTCGACCAGGATGATTGCCCGGATTGCGACCAGCGCCCAGGTCAGCGGCACCAGCAGGCTGACGAAACCGGTGATGGCGTTGACGTTGACCGGGTAGCGGATGGGCGAGAACAGGAAGAATACCCACTCCAGCGTGTGGACCCAGCCGTGCACTTCCTTGATCAGCAGTGTGAACCCGGCGAACGCGATCGCGAACCCGTAAAACCCGACCATCACCATCACCAGGATCAGCATCACCGGTAGGATCTTCGCGAGCGTAAACGTCACCCCGAAGACCGCCGCGATGATAACGCCCTGCACCATCGCCATCGCGGTCGCCAGCACCGCCTCGGCCATCGTCTTGCCGATCAGCACGACCAGCGGGTGGGTCGGCGAGGCGATGATGTACTCCATCGTGCCCCAGTAAGTTTCCTCGCGCAGGCTGTTGCCGACCCCCCAGAGCGCGCTGAACACGAAGGTCGAGACCAGCGCCCCGATCAGCACGAACGCCATGTAGTTGCCCGACCCGGTCAGTTCCGCGAACGATTCCGACTGCATCGAGCCGACCAACGCCCGGCCCTGGAACACGAACGGCATCACCCAGAGCAGCGGGAACACCCCCCAGAAGAACATCATGATCGGGTACGACAGCCAGACCCGGAAGGTCTTGCGCATCTCCGCCCGGACCACCGCCAGCCCGGCCGCAAAACTCCGGCTGCCCCGTGCGTCGGCCACGGCCGCACTCATCGCCTCACCCGGCCGGGGCCGGGGACTGCCGGGTGTCCTCGCCCAGCGATACCCCGGTCTCGTGCAGGAACACGTCCTCGAGCGTCGGCTGCTTGACGTCCACGCCCAGCAGCCGGCTCTGCGGCCGCAGCAGTTCGACGACCTCCGCCAGCACCTGCTCCACGTCCGGCGCGACGACCCGGACCGTGGTCACCCCGTCGGCGCTGTCCGCCGCCACCTGCTCTACCCCGGCCAGTTCCCGCAGGCCGGTGATATCGGGCTGGCCCTGGCAGCGCACCTCGAGGATATCCTTGTGCGGAATATCCCGCTTGTACTGCGCCGGGGTCTTGACGTTGACGATCCGGCCCCGGTTGATGAACGCGATGCGATCGCAAAGCTCATCCGCCTCGTCCATGTAATGCGTCGTGAGCAGGATGGTCTTGCCGTGCCGCTCCTTCAGCTCCTCCTTGATGAACTTGCGCATGAACCGGGCGAACTGTGGGTCGAGCCCGATCGTCGGCTCGTCCAGCAGCAGCACCTCCGGGTCGTGGACCATCGCCCGGGCCAGCGACAGCTTCTGCTTCATCCCGGACGAGTACCGCTCCACCCGCTCCCGGGCAACTTCCTTCAGCCCAAGCAGTTCGATGAGGTAATCGATCCGCTTCTCCTTCTCCCGGCCCGCCAGGCCGTAGAGCGCGGCGAAGAACTCCAGGTTTGCCCGGGCGGTCAGCTTCCAGTAGAGCGTCCGCTCGCCGGAGGTCAGCAGCCCGATCCGCTGCCGGCACCAAATCGAGTCCTTGAACACGTCCCGGCCCAGCATCCGGATTTCGCCCCCGTCTGGTATCAGCAGCGTCGCGATGCAGCGTACCAGCGTGGTCTTGCCTGCGCCGTTCGGGCCGAGCAGGCCGAACAGCTCGCCCCGCCGCACCGCCAGACTCGCGCCGTTGACCGCCCGCGTCACCTTCTTCTTCAGCCCGCGCCCGCGCCGGAAGTTCTTGACCACCTCCCGGCATTCCAGCGCCAGCCGGCTGCCGTTACTGCCCGGTTGGTTGCTCATTGTCTGGCCGGTATCCTAGGGCCGGATTCTGTTCCGGTCAAGCGGCGCCCCCCACCGGGGGTCGCATTGACATTCTCCGCTCCCCACCTAGGATTTCGGGTGATGGAAACAATGGCCCGGTCGGCCGGTGCGCCCGCGGCGGTCTCGTGAGCGACCGTTCGTCCTTCACCACGCTCGTCGAGGTCTCGACCCCGCATCTCGACGAAATCAGCCGCATCGCCGCCGACCTCGCCCAGAAAGGTTGGGCCGAGGCCAACGCCGGCAACTTCTCCGTCCGGCTCATCGGCATCCCCGACTTCGCCGGCACCGACCACCCGCTCGACCACGCCTGTCCCGGGCTCGGCAACCAGGCGCTTCTCATCAAGAAGGCCGGCGCGCGGATGCGCGACATCGTGCAGGACCCGGTGTCCGGGCTCTGCCTCCTGCGGGTGAGCCCGTCCGGCGAGTCCTACCGCCTGCTCGGCGACGCCGCGCCCTCGAGCGAGCTCCCCGCCCACCTTGCCGTCCACGCGGTGCTCGTGCGGGTGCGGCCGGAACAGCATTGCCTGCTCCACTGCCACCCCACCGCCCTCGCCGCCCTCAGCCTGCGCTACCCGGAACCGGAGTCGCTTGTCGCCCTGCTCGTCCGCGCCCACGCCGAGATGGTGCCGCTCCTCGGCCGCATCCAGGCTCTGCCCTTCATCGCGCCCGGCACCGACGCCCTGGCCGAGGCCACCGCCCGCGCCTTCGAACGGCACGCCGGCGTCGTCTGGCCGCGCCACGGAATGATTGCCGCCGGGACCGACCTCTGGCAGGCCCTCGACCTCATCGAGGTCTGCGAGAAGGCGGCCAACATCTGCGTCCTCGCCGGCGCGTCCGCCGCCCTGCCGGCCGGTCGCGACCGGCCGGCAGCGGAGCGCGGCCACTCGCTCCAGGGCTGGGTCGCGCCGGACGGGATCGAGACGTTCTACGACGTGAAGTCGCGCGACTCCGACCTGTCGCCGGAGGACTTCAGCCGCCTCCCCCGCCGGCCGATTCACGTCGTCCTCGACAACCTCCGCAGCGCGTTCAACGTCGGCTCCATCTTCCGGGTCGCCGACGCGGTGCGGGCGGCGGAGGTCATCCCCTGCGGCTACACCGCTCACCCGCCCCACCACAAGCTCGAACAGGCGGCTTTGGCCGCGACCGGGTTCGTGCCCTGGCGGCGGTTCGAGCAGACCGCCGATGCCCTCGCCGACCTCCGGACGCAGGGTGTCCAGCTCGTTGCGCTCGAGACGGCGGCCGACGCGCGGCCCTACCACGAGTTCGAGTTCCGCGCCCCGGTCGCGCTCATCCTCGGCAACGAGGCGCTCGGCGTGTCGCAGTCGGTGCTCCGGCTGTGTGACGCGGTGATTGACATCCCGGTGTTCGGGTTCAAGAACTCGATCAACGTCGCCGCCGCCGCCGCGGTCGTGCTCAACGACCTCGTCCGGCGCTACGGCTGGCTCTAGCCGGTCGCCAGCGGCCGGCGGCGGGAATCCTCGACGGTGCGGACGATGACCGCCTCGGTTGCGTCCGCGGCCGCATCCCAGGTCCATTGCCGCGCCCAGTCAATCGCCTGCCGGCCCAGCCGCGCCCGCAGCGGCTCGTCGGTCAGCAACCGCTCCAGCCGCTCCGCCAGTTGCCCGATGTCGCCGTAGCAGTAGAACAGCCCGTTGACCCCGTCCCGGGAGGAATCCACCAGCCCGGGCGAGTCCGCGACCACCACCGGCGTGCCGCAACCGTTGGCTTCCATCACGATCAATCCCCAGCCCTCCTTCACCGAGTTCTCGACCAGCACCGCCGCCCGACGGTACCAACCGATCTTCTCCTCCTCGCTCACGAACCCGGCGAACTCCACCGACCCGCGCAGGCCGAGCCGATCGGTCAGCTGCTCCAGCCGCGGCCGGTCGTCGCCCGATCCGACGACGACCACCCGGGTCTCGCGGCCCCGGTCACGCAGCAGCCGGGCCGCCCTCAGCAGGTGGTCGGTCGCCTTGTACTTCTTCAGCCGGCCGACATGCAGCAGCACCGGCGGCACCGACTTCGCCGCCGCCGGCTCCCCGTCTCCCGCCGGGCGGAACCGCTCGAAATCGGTCCCGGGCGGCACCACCGCCACCTGTTCCGCCGCGATGCCCAGCCGGAGCACGTCCCGCTTCGAACTCTCCGACAACACCGTGAACCGGCAATCCCGGTACGCCCACGGGATAATGCTCTCCGCCAGCCAGACGTAGGCCGCCAGCGGGAAGAACGCCTCCCGGAAGATACTGCCCCGGAACAGGTGCATCAGGATCGCCAGCACCGGCCGGTCGGTGAACCAGGGCGAGCAGAACGGGATTTTGTTCAGGTCGTCCACCACCACCTCGCAGCCGGTCTCGGCCACCAGCCGCTTCAGGTTCCGCATCACCGCGTAGTTGAATGTATGCGCCCCGCCCAGCCGCCGTACCTGGACGCCGTCGAGCGTCTCGGTTTCCGCCGATCCCGGGAACCGTTCCGCGAGCTGGATAACCTCGTGCCCGCGCGCGGCCAGCCGCCGGAAAATCTCCTGGAAGTAGATCTCCGCTCCGCCGGCCAGCGGGTTCCGGGCGCAGCGCCAGTTGATGGCCAGGATTCTCACGCCGGAGAGTCTATGCCCGGTTCGCATTACGGTCAAGGTCACGGACCGGTCGGGGCCGCGTTTGACGCGGCCCCGACCGGTCCTATACTCACCCTGATGCGCGACATCAGCCTCGACCCGGCCCGCAGCCTACTTGGCCACCTCTCGGTCGCGGAGCTCGCCCGGCTGGCGAAGCGGGTGAAGCTCGCGCCCGCGCCCCGCAAACCGGCGCTGGTCGACGCGCTCGTCACCCGGCTCGACACCGACGAAATCGTGGAACTGCTGCCCCGGCTGTTCCCGAAGCGCGGTCCTGCCGACGGCCGGCCGCCCGGCGAGCGGCTCGACCGCGACCCGCGCCGGCACGGCGAAGCCACGGTCCAGGTCTACGCCCGCACCGACCCGGGCCTCGGCCGGCTGCTGCTCGGCAACGGCGACCGTTGTCTCCAGCTCCGGCTACCCGCGGTCCAGCTCTTCCTCGAGAACCGCTGGCCGGTCGTCGCGGTTGACGACGGCAGCGTCCCGCTGGCCCGGCTCTACGCCGGGTTCACCGCCCGCGGCCGGGTGCACCGCGCCGCCGGGATGCCGCCGGTCAAGGGCCGGCCGTTCATCCTCGACGAGGGCGAGTACGGCCTGCGCAGCGGCCGACTCCGGCTCGAGCTCAAGCGCTCCGGCCCGCTCTCGTTCAAGGCCCGGTTCATGCGCTGGTCCCCGCGCACCGGCCGGCCCGAGTACCTGCTGCTGCCGATTGCCTGAGCCCGGGCGCCCGGCCATCACCATGACGCAACCCCGCCGCCCCGGCCCGGCGGCCGGCGGCCGGTGATGCTGCTCCCGCTGGTCGCGCTCGCGCTGGCGCCGGTGTTGACGCTGGCCGGCTTCTTCTACTTCCGCGGCCGGCACCGGCAGGAATCCGTCTGGCCCCTGCTGCTCACCTTCGTGCTCGGCGCCGCGGTCCTCGCGCCCGCGGTAGTCACCGCGGTGATGCTCCAGCGCCTGACCGGCTGGTACTCGGGTACGCCCAGCCTGCTCGGCCGGTTCGCCGGCGCGCTGCTCATCGTCGGGCTGGTCGAGGAAGGCTGGAAGTTCGTGGTCGTCCGGCTCTACGCCTGGGCCCGGCCGGAGTTCGACGAGCCCTACGACGGCATCAGCTACTCGGTGATGGCCGCGCTCGGGTTCGCCACCGTCGAAAACCTGCTCTATGTCCTCGGCGGCGGGTTCCAGGTCGGGGTCCTGCGCGCGCTGCTCACCGTGCCCGGCCACGCCTTCTTCGGTATGCTGATGGGCTACTTCCTGGGCGAGGCCAAATTCGCGGGGACGCCCGGCCGGTCCGCCGGCCTGCAACTGGCCGGCCTCGGGCTGGCGGTGCTGGCGCACGGGGTGTACGACTTCATCGTGTTCGCGCTCGACCTGCGGCCACTGATGCTCTTGGTCCTGCCCGTCTACTCCGCGCTGACCTGGGTCATCTTCTTCCGGGCCACCCGGCGCCAGGCCGGGCAGTCGTTCCGCCGGCGGGCGGACCTCCGGGAACTCTCGGGCCGGGACTGAGCCGCCGGACCCGGGTCAATAGCCCCGGGCGGCCGCGCGGTTGAACTCCGCGACCGCCTGCTCGGTGAGCGGGTGATCGCCCAGCTTCAGGATGATGTCCAGCGGCAGGGTCAGGTGGTGGGCACCGGCCAGCACCGCCGACGCCGCCTCGGCCGGGGTCTTCACGCTCGCGACCAGCACCTCGGTCCCGGTGCCGCATTCCTCCACCACGTCCACCAGGTCCGCCACCAGCGCCATCCCGTCGCCCTGCAGCCGCGTCGCCCGGTTCAGGTAGGGAATCACGTAGCCCGCCCCGGCCTCGCAGGCAACCCAGGCCTGGTGCGCGGCATACACCGCGGTCACCGCGCAGGGAATCCCGGGCGATAGCTCGGCCACCAGCCGCATGTTCTCGCTGGTCGCCGGTATCTTCAACACCACCCGCTCCGGGCAGAGGTCGAACATCCGCTTCCCCTCGTCCTTGCGCGCCTGGTGGTCGGCCCCGGTCAGCTGGTAGAACACCGGCCCGCGGGCCACCCGGCAGAGCTCGGTAATGACCTTCTCCACCGGCGCGGCCGCCTGCGCCATCAGCAGCGGGTTGGTCGTCACCCCGGTCACGTAGCCCAGCTCCATCGCCCGGGCCACCTCCTCGAACTTCGCGCTGTCAATCAATATCATCTTCTTCCTCCAAGGCCGTTTCCGTGTCAACCGGCCCGGCCGGGACCGGCATTTCGAGCATCAGCCGTTCCACCGCCACCCGGTCGGGCATCGAGGGTTCCGCCCCGGCCACGGTGCAGGCCAGCGCACCGCAGGCGTTCGCGAACCGCACCGCCTCGTCAACTCCGCGGCCCCGGGCCAGCTCGACCGCCAGCCCGGCCCGGAACGCGTCGCCCGCCCCGGTCGTGTCCACCGCTTCCACCCGGTAGCCCGGGAACTCCCGCTTCCCCTGCTGGTCGAACACCACCGCCCCGCGCCCGCCCCGGCTGATGACCACCGCCCGGGCATCGCCCAGCAGGTCCCGTCCCCACTCGTCCGGCGTCTCCCCGGGCGCGAGGGTATCGGCCTCGATTTCGTTCGGGACCAGGTAATCGTACGGCCAGTCCAGGTCCCCGGGCGCGTTGTGGGCCGGGGCCGGGTCGAGCATCACCAGCGCCCCGTGCCGGCGCGCGAGCTGGGCCGCCCGCCGCGAGGCCCGCGGGTTGACCTCGAACTGCAGCATCACCAGGTCCGCCTCCGCGAACTTCTCCTCCGCCGCCTCGACCTCCTCCGGCGCCAGCCGGGCGTTCGCCCGGGGCACCCCGATGATGCTGTTCTCCCCGTCCGGGAACACCATCGGCGCGGCCACGCCGGTGCCCTGCTCCGGGTCCCGGGTGACGAATCGGTCAGAAATCCCCTCCACCCGCAGCCGGTCGAGGAACATCTCCCCGAACGGGTCCTGCCCGCAGCGCCCGACGAACGTCGTCCGCGCCCCGAGCCGGTGACAGGCCAGCGCCTGGTTGAAACCCTTGCCGCCGAGGAACATCGCGAACTCCTCGCCCGCCAGCGTCTCGCCGTGTCGCGGCCGGCGCTCGACCCGGAATACCAAGTCCATCACCATGCTGCCCACGACCACGATTCTCGGTTCAGAATGCTTCATCGTTCCAGAGGATGCCGCCGGACCGGGGCGCTGTCAATGTCGCGTCGGCCTCAGCGGTCCCAGTACTCGTCAATCTTCCGCCGAATGGCGCCGGTATCGGTCGGCCCGACCTCGAAATCCTGGCCGGCCGGCTCCGCGAACCCGTACCGCACCACCTGCTGCTCGAACAGCCCCGCGACCTCGCGCGGAATGAACCGGGTCAGCTGGGCGTACAGGTGCGAATCGCCCCGCCACTGCTTGCGGACGTAGTAGCGCAGGGGAAAAAGCACGTACAGCCGGTCCTCCGCCCGGGTGACCGCGACGTAGAACAGCCGCCGCTCCTCCTCGATTTCCTCGTCGTCGCCGGTCGCCATGTCCGAGGGAATCATCCCGTCCGCGGCGTGAATCACGTACACCACCCTCCACTCGCAGCCCTTGGCGGAATGCATCGTCGAGAGGATGAGGAAATCGTCGTCCTTGTGGGGCGGGCCGGCGAAGTCCGCGGTCGACTGGGGCGGGTCCAGCGTCAGGTCGGTGATGAAGCTCGCCCGGCTCCGGTACCGGCCCGCGATGCTCTCCAACTGTTCAAGGTCCCGGCCGCGCGGGGTCGGGTTGTCGTACAGCCGGGCCAGCACCGGCTCGTAATACTCCCGCAGCCGCTCGACCTGCGCCGCCACCGGCATCCCCGGCGCCCGGCCGATCGTCACCAGCGCCGCGGCCAGCTCCCGGAAACCCTCCCGGGCCGCGGGCGGCACCGGGCATTCCTCCAGCCGGTCTAGCGACCCGGCCTGCTGCAGGAAATCCACCACCCGCCGGGCCGACTTCGGCCCGACCCCGTCCAGCATCTCCAGCACCCGGAACCAGGACACGTCGTCGCGCGGGTTCTCCAGCACCCGCAGCAGCGCCAGCAGGTCCTTGACATGGGCCGCCTCGACGAAGCGCAGCCCGCCGTACTTGTGGAACGGAATGTTGCGCCGGGCCAGCTCGACCTCGAGCACATCCGAATGATGCCCGGCCCGGAACAGCACCGCCTGCCGCCGGAGCGGGACGCCCTCCTCGCGGTGCTCCAGCACCCGCTCGCAGACCATCCGGCACTGCTCCGCCTCGTCCACGCAGGTCAGCAGCACCGGCCGCTGGCCGCTCTGCCGGTTCGAGCGCAGGTTCTTGGTGTACTTGAACCGCGCCTCCGCCATCACCCGGTTCGCAACGTCGAGCACCGGCTGGACCGAACGGTAGTTGTCCTCGAGCGTGACCACGGTCGCGCCCGGGAACTTCTCCCCGAACTCGAGGATGTTCCGCACCGTCGCGCCCCGGAACCGGTAGATGCTCTGGGCGTCGTCCCCGACCACGGTGATGTTCCGGTTCTCCCGGCGCAGGCCGGCAAGGATTTCCGCCTGGATGATGTTGGTGTCCTGGTACTCATCCACC
>JAWOIB010000142.1:0-12112 GCA_046484845.1 bacterium | reverse complement strand
GCAGAGTTATGCTCGCGGGGACGGCTACCCCACGGCTCCCCAGCTGGCCAGGGGGACGTAGCTGGGGGTGGGAATCGGGCCGGCGGGGGGTTCCAGAACCGGACCGCTACAACAGGGCTCGGGAACGGAAGCTGTAGTGGCCGTCCCGCCCGATGATGACGTGGTCCTGGAGCGGGATGCCGACGACTTTGCCGGCCTCAGCCAGCCGACGGGTCAGCCGGAGATCGTCATCAGAGGGCTGGACGTCACCGGAGGGATGGTTGTGCACAACGATGATGCCGGCCCCGTGGGCCCTGATTGCCCGCTCGTACACCTCGCGTGGGTGCGCCATCGTGCTGTTAAGCGAACCGACGGATACCTGGTCCCGGGCCAGCAGCCGGTTCCTGGCGTCCAGAACGAGGACGTGGAAAGTCTCCTTCTTCAGGTCCGAGACGGCCGGCCGCATCAGACGCACCACAGCCTCGGCAGTGCTCAGTTCCATACCCGCGTCGTCCTCCTCGACCTCACCGAGCCTCCGGGCCAGCTCAAACGCCGCCTTCAACTGGCAGGCCTTGGCCTTGCCTATACCCGGGACCCGGGTCAACTCTTCAACCGGTGCGTCAGCGATCGCCGCTATCGTCCTGAAGCGGCGCAGCAGGTCTCGTGAGATATCAAGCACGGAACGGCCCCGGGTGCCGCGCGAGACAATAATCGCCAGTACCTCCTCCCGGTTCAGCGCGCGGGCGCCCTCACGCATCAGGCGCTCGCGCGGCCGCTCGCGAACGGGCAGGTCATGGACCGTGTAACCGCGGTCAGAGGACGGGTTCAACCTGGGCCTCATCGCCAAGCGTGAATTCCCACGCACAGTAACTGTCTTCCGGGTGTTCATCAGGAGGACAGTACAGACAGCGCGTGCGGATTCGGGGATCGATTGCGTGGGCGAACCAGCCGTACTCGACTACGCCGACGCTCTTGCACGGAAAGTCGGCCAGGTTCTTGCGCTTGCGCGCGCTCTGGACCCGGCAGTCCCGCATCCTGAACACAACCCGCGTGGGCGTCTCCTCAACGACGTCCTGGGTGTTCAGGTAAGCGTACAACCTGAACCCCAGTGCCCGGACCAGGACCGGGATACCTCCACCCGGTTTCATGCCATGCCGCTTCATTATACGCCGGGCCTCCACGACCGTGAATCTGCGCCAGGCTTCGGTGTCGGCCCTGATCGCGGCATCCATCCCGTGTTCGGCCTCGACCGCCTGGAACCAGAGCCCGTCGTGCGCCAGCCAGTTCTTCGCCGCGTCAACGAGCAATCCGACAACCTGTTCGCGGCTCAGCTTGTCAAGCTGAGGCAAACCAGCAGTATCGCTACTCATCCGGCACCGATGGTAACCTCTCCAGATGGCCTGTCAATGAAACCGCCACCGGTCGGAGGCCGGGCAGTCGCCACCAGGTAGACCCCGGCCAGGATAATCGCCCCCCCCACCGCCTCGATACCGGTGGGAGGCTCGCCGAGTATCAGCCAGGAAAGCAACGCCGCTCCCACCGGCTCCAGCAGGATCACCATTGCCACGGTCGGAGCTGTCAAGTGCCGAAGAGCCCAGTTGAAGCTGGTGTGACCAAGCAGTTGGGGCCCAAGCCCCAGCAGGATGATAAACACCCAGGCTGTTGCTGAGACGTCGGCCACGCGGACCCCGGCGAGAAAGACCGCCGGAATGAGCAGTAGCGCAGCGGCAGTGTACATCAGGTACACGTAGACCACGAGACTGGTCTGCGGCCGCACGTGTCGCCCGACGATCAGGTACCCCCCGGCGCAGGCCGCGCCCCCGAGCGCCAGCAGGTTCCCGGAGAGAGACTGCCCCCCGGCAAACGAAGGTATGCCGACAACGATACTCCCGGCCACGCCCAACCCGATCGCCGACCAACCCCGCAGGGACAGCCTCTCGCGAAGAAGCACAGAGGACAACACCGCCACGAAGATCGGGTCCATTGCCACCAGCACCACCGAACTCGTAACGCTGATCCTGTCCAGTGACTCAATCCACAGCACGAAGTGCGCTGCGAGCAGTCCCCCCGCCAGCAGGATCCATCCCCACTTGCGGCCGCGGAGCTCAAGGGGGGCTCGACCGCGCATCGCTACGCGGGACCAGAAGAAGGGAGTCAGCACCAACGAAGCAACTGCCAGACGCCCGGCGGCGACCAGCAGGCTTGGGGCCTCGGTCAGTCGGATCAGCACCGCCGCGAAGGACAACGCGACGATGCCGGCGCCGAGGACCAGGAAAGACTTAGGACCGCTGGTCGTCAAGCTATGTGCTAGCCCGCGCCCGAGCTTCCCCCACCCCCGCCGCCGCCACCACCACCCGAAAAACCGCCGCCCGAGGAGGATTTGGGCGAGAAGGCACTGGACATCGCCGCGAAGTTGCTGTTGAAGGAGGAGAGAGACTGGAGACCCGTGCCGAATGAGCGGGCCGGCACGCCGGCCCCTCCCGCCAGGAACCAGACCGGCGCGGACGGGTTCTGGTTGCGCTCGGCCGCGAGCCGGCCGAGGTTCTTGAGGAACCGGTCCGCCACCCCGAGCGCGACCGCGTAGATGTAGTACTGCTCCCAGACCGCGATGAGCGTGGCCGGCGCGTCTTTGAGCGCGGAGAACTCGCGCAGGAATTTGGCCAGTTTCTGCCAGCGCCGGTGTTCGAGGTGCGCGGCCGGGGACCAGCGCACGACCGCGGCCGAAAGCACGGCGAGCACCGCGTAGACCGTACCGGCCGGGATCGCGGCGACGATGAGCGTGGTGCCGAGCGTCGTCGCGCCGACGAGGAGCAGGCCGAGCGCGCCACACCCGACCCCGACCAGCGCGCTGAGCAGAGCGAGCCCGAGGAACCGGCCCCGGGCCTTGATGCTGTCGGGTTCGATCAACGGCCCGCCGAGCTTGCGCTCCCACCAGTTGACCGAGCGGTCGTAGGCCCCGGCCAGCGCCGCGCGCACCGATGCGGGATTCTTGGCGCAGTAGTCGCGGATGTCCTTGTTCGTGACCGCGTCCCGGCCCGCGCCCGCCCGCTCGAAGACGAGCCCGACCGCGGCCCGGTCGAATTCGTCCGCGTTGTCCGGCATCCGGCCGAGCCGGAACCGGTTTTCGCCCTTCTTGATTTCTTCGACCGTCACCGCGCCCCGCACCGCCAGGCTCACGAGCTGGGCGAACAGGCCCCGGAAGGCCTCGCCCGCCTTGTGGTTCTCGTCCGCCTGCTGGTGCAGAATGGCGGGCACCGCGAGCGGCGGGGCTTCGCGCGGGGGCTCGCGTTCGTACATCGCTTCGTAGTCGAGCTTCGGCTCCCGGCCCCAGCGCCGGTAGAAGAGCACCAGCATCAGCACCGGCAGGAGCAGGACGAGGACCAGCGCCAGCGGCAGGAGGATGAGGCCGCCCAGCATCGAGCGCAGGTAGTTGCTCCGTTCTTCGGCCAGGATGCGTTCGAGCGCCGTTCCGCCGGCCGATGCAAGCGCGGGGAAGAGCGCCGGGTCGGCGAGCAGGCGCAGTTCGACAAAGGCGTTGCCGGGTACGCCGGCCAGTTCGATGTCCGCGCGGCCGTGGTCCGGCTCGATGTCCAGCCGGCCGGGCCGGGCCCGGGAGTGGATGAAGACCTTGAACAGTTCCGGCGACGGGCCGGGCAGTTCCAGCGCGAAGGTCGCGCGCTCGACCGGCTCGTGCTCGTCCTCGATCAACTTCCAGTAGAGCTCCGCGACGTCGTCGTAGCGCCGGACCGCGCCGTGGACGGTGTAGTCGAGCCGGAAGGTGCGGTCTTCATTCTCGGCCTGGTATTCCCAGCGCACGTAGAGGCTCGCGGGCGAGTCCCGCACGTCGTAGCGCGCGGGCCGCGCGGTGTCGCGGTCGAGCTCGTACACGCCGTTCAGGGTGATGTCATCCGCCCCGCGCTTGGCGAGGTCAACGAAGGCCCAGGAGAACCGGCCGTCGAAGCGATAGGTCCGGTCCTGCACGACATGAACTTCACCTGCCGGTGTCAACCGGACCGCGGTATGGACGAGGGGGTAGCGATACGACTTCGCTCCTGCCGAAATGGCGCTCGCAAGCAGCAGGAACAGGATTCGAGACTTCAAGACTGCGAGACCTGCGTTCGCCACCTCCGCTGGCTCACCGGCTGACGAAGAACTCAACCAACCGGAAGCGACTGACATCAACCAGCCCCCGGTCCGTGAGCTTCAGTTCAGGAATGACCGGCAGAGCCAGAAAGGAAAGGGTCGCGAAGGGGTTGGGCAGTCTCGAACCCCAGGCATGCGCCTTCTCTGAGAGCTTGCGCAACGCGACAGCGACCTCCTCGGCCGTGACATCCGCCATCAGCCCGGCAACCGGCAGCCTCAGGCCCGCGGCGACCTTGCCCCGCGCAACCGCGACCATCCCGCCGCCCATCCGCTTGATTTCCTTCGCGGCCAGCAGCATGTCGTCGTCAGCGACCCCGACAACGATGATGTTGTGGGAATCATGGGCGACCGTCGTGCCCAGCGCTCCCTGCTTCAACCCGAAACCCGCGACCAGCCCGAGCCCGGTTCTACCGGTCGCCTTGTGTCGCTCGATCACCGCAAGCTTGAGGAGGTCGCGTTCCGGGTCAGCGACCACCAGCCCACCACTGACCGGCGGCTGGAGTACGTGCTGCTCGGTGACAATCTGGTCCGGGACCACCCGGATGACCCGGCAGAGGTCCCCGGTTGCCCTGATCCTGAACCTGGCGCTGTTGAGAACACCGGGACGAATCGTACCGGTAACTGCGCGGTCGCGGCGGGGCTTCAGCTTCTCAAGCAGCCTGCCGTCCCGAACCACCGGCCTGCCCTGCTTCAACACCCAGCGCACCCGGAAGCTGTCCAGGTCGGCGAGCACGACCAGGTCGGCCCGCCAGCCGGGCGCAATCGCACCCCGGCCCGCCAGCCCGAAATACTCTGCCGGGTTCAGCGTCACCATCTGGACTGCGGCTGCCGGGTGCGTCCCCTGCCGCACCGCGTGCCGCAACGTCTCGTCAAGATGCCCCTCGCGCAGGAGCTCCTCCGGGTGCTTGTCGTCGGTCACGAACATGCAACGCCGGCGGTTGAAGTCATTGACCACCGGCAGCAGTCCGGTGAGGTTTCGGGCGGCCGACCCCTCGCGCACCATCAACCGCATCCCGGCCCGAAGCTTCTCCAGCGCCTCACCTCGACCAACGCACTCGTGATCCGAACCGACCCCTGCCGCCACGTAGGCGGCAAGCAGCCGGTCACTGAGCCCGGGCGCGTGTCCGTCGACGATCTTGCCCGCGGACCGGGCCGCGGCCAGCTTCTTCAGCACCTCGCGGTCACCGAAAACGACGCCCGGGTAGTTCATCACCTCGGCAAGCCCGAGCACGCGTTCGTGCTTGAGCAACGCGGCAACTTCACGCGCGCCGATTGTCGCGCCCGAGGTCTCCATCCCGGTCGCCGGCACGCACGACGGCGCCATCAGGAACACGTCAAGCGGCAGACCTTCGCTGGCCCGCAACATGTACTCGACACCCTCGATCCCGAGCACATTGGCTATCTCGTGCGGATCGGCAACCACCGCGGTCGTACCCCTGACGAGACAGAGCCTGGCGAACTCGTGGACCGGCAGCATTGAACTCTCGATGTGGATGTGGCCGTCAATGAACCCGGGCGCCAGGTACTGCCCGGAGACATCTATCGTCTGCAGTGCCCGCTCATAGCCCGCGCCGACGCCTGCCACAAGCCCGTGCTTGATCGCGACATCAGCCCGGCGTATCTCCCCGGTGAACACATTGATGACCTGGCCGCCGCGCAACAACAGGTCGGCGGGCTCATCCCCGCGGGCCGCGGCCAGCAGTGCCGGTCGATTGTCGGCCTCAACACGCGCCATCTTCGCCTCCCGGACCGGCTTCCTCGACGTAGCCGACAAAGGGCAGGTTGCGGTAACGCCCGGCCGCGTCCGCGCCATACCCGACCACGAACCGGTCGGGCACCTCGAACCCGACGTAATCGGCCGTCACCTTCGCCTGGCGGCGGGCAGGCTTGTCCATCAACACGCAGATCTTCAGGCTTGCCGGGCCGCGCCGTCTGAGATTATCCAGCAGGTAACGCATCGTCAGGCCGCTGTCGAGGATATCCTCCACCAGCAACACGTTGCGGCCATCGAGGGGACACTTCAAGTCGGTCACGATCTTCACCACCCCCGACGTCCGGGTGCTGGCCCCGTAGCTGGATACTGTCAGGAAATCGATCTCGACCGGTACCGTCAACCGCCGTACCAGGTCGGCCAGGAAGATCCATGAACCCTTGAGGATTCCGATAACCAGGAGCTCACGGCCGGCGTAGTCGTTGGAGATGGCGACAGAGAGCTCGTCGACCCGGGCCCGAATGGCCTCCTCGCTGATCAACGGCCTGATTGAATCTCGCGGAGGAATCAGCATGGCCGCCTTTCTGCCCCACGCCTGTCCCGGCCGAACGCGGCACCCGATGGGCGGGAGCGCGGGCAAACTGCAACTGACCCATCACCGAAATCGGGGCGACTGGATTTGAACCAGCGACCTCTTGGTCCCGAACCAAGCGCGCTAACCAACTGCGCTACGCCCCGCTCTTCTGCAGACACAGACTCGAGCGCGGACAATGATAGGGTCTGAAACCCGAGAGTCAACTGCGGCTGACATCAGCTTCCCTGCCGCGCACGAAAGGCACAAACACGCAATCGAACAGCCTCCGGTACACCAGCCTTCCGTCGCGCTTGACCCCGAGCATCAGGGTTTGAACCCCGCCCCGACCGACCGGGACGACGATGCGGCCACCGTCACCCAGTTGCTCAACCAGGCCCAGCGGCATCGTTTCTGCCCCGGCCGTCACCAGGATGCGGTCGAAGGGAGCGAATTCAGGCCAGCCCGCGTGACCGTCGCCCACCCGCAGTCGGACCTTACGGTAACCGAGCCTAGCCAGCACCCTGCGCGCCCGGGCAGAGAGCTCGGGGACGATATCAACCGTGAACACCCGGCACCCCAGCTCAGCCAACACCGCGGCCTGGTAACCGGAACCCGTCCCCACCTCCAGCACGGAATCACCAACCCCCGGCTTCAACGCCTCGGTCATCGCCGCCACCATGTACGGTTGAGATATCGTCTGACCATGACCGATGGGCAGCGGCCGGTCTTCACAAGCGTGATGGCGAAACTCACCGGGCACGAACTCATGCCTCGGCACGCTCAACATCGCCGCGAGCACCCGCGGGTCCCTGACCCCGCGAAATGCCACCTGGGACTCAACCATGCGTCTGCGCAGACTGGCGTAGTCAGGCTCGTGTGCAGCTCCCGACTGACTCACGCAGCAGTATAGAACCCTTCGCGCCAGGGTCAAACGGCAGGTACTGGCCCTGCCACCACACCGGCAGCAGGAATCCCGGTTTCAGGCTACTTCTGACGGAGAGTCGCGACCGGGACCATCATCTCCCAGAGCGAAATGCCGCCGTGCTGGTAGGTATGCTTGTAGGTCCGTTCATACTCCCGCGGCTTCGTCGGGTAGATGAAGTAATGGTCGGACCTGGCGATGGCGAAGGAACTCGACTCCGAATCCACCGGCAGCATCCAATCGGCCGGGTGACGAAGCAGCAGCGCCTTGCGCTCATCCACCCTGATCGCCCCACCATACTTGTAACGCAGGTTGGCCGACATCTTCCGGCCGCCGTAGATCTCGACCGGCCGACGGACCCTCAGGAACCCGTGGTCGCTGCTCACGACCACCAGCCAGTTGCGCCGGATCAACGCCCGAATGATCGACAGCAACGGGGAAGCCCTGAACCAGACCCGGGTCAACGCGACCAGCGCCGAATCGTCGGCGACGATCTCATCAAGAACCCTGGTCGTCTTGACGGTGTGAATCAGCATATCGAGGAAGCTCACTATCAGCACCGAAAGCCCGACCTCCGGGTCGAGCAGCGCCCCGCGCACACGCTCGAGATCGTCACCACTCCCGGCCTTGTGGTATGCGAATCGATGACGGAAGCCGACGCGCTTCAGGTGCTCGGACAGCAGCCGCTCCTCGTGGCGGTTCTGGCCCGATTCATCGAACACCCAGCATTCCGGGTACCGGCGCAGAATATCAAGGGGCAGCAACCCGCTGAAGATAGCGTTGCGCGAGTACGGCGTTGCGCTCGGGAGCAGAGAGCAGTAGTGGTCGGTCTCGACCGAGCAGAACTCGCGCAGCAGCGGCTCGATTGCGAGCCACTGGTCGGTGCGCATCGCGTCCAGTATCAGCAGGCAGGTCGGCCGCTCTTCGCACTGTGGCAACACGTACTCGGGCAGGAACCGGTGCGACAGCGCCGGTCCATCGCCGCCAAGCCACGACTGGTATTCCCGCTCCACGAACCGGCCGAATTCTTCGTTCTCTTCACGCCAGCGCTCTTCCTGCACGCCGGCCAGTGCGCTGTCACCATAGCTCCCCAGCTTCTGCTGCCAGCCGACCAGCAATCGGTAGCGTTCCACCCAGTCCCGCCAACTGCGGGGCTCAGACCGGGAGTGGACGGCACTGAGGTACTGCTGCCCGATGCGCTCGCCGACCAGCCGGCGCTTCTCCAGCAGCCGCTTGAGCACCGCCAGCAACTGGGCAGGCGTGAACGGCTTGACCAGGAAGTCATCCACCAGGTCGCCATAGGCCTCATCAACCAGCTGCTCGTCATCGGACTTCGTAACCATTGTCACCAACAGGTTCGGGTGGTACTCCTTCAGCCGGTGCAGGACATCGAGCCCGGTCATGCCGGTCATCATCTGGTCCAACAGCACCAGGTCGTACTGTTGGGTATCAAGCATGTCCAGGCCATCCGGCCCGTTGGTGGCGGTATCCACCTCGTAACCCCGCTCCCGCAATCCGTAGATAAACGGGCGCAGGAGGTCGATCTCGTCGTCAATCCAGAGCAGCCGCATCATACCTCCACCTGCCGCGCCGGGTCCACCGGCAGCGTGATCGCGAACACGGTTCGTCCCCGGCCGGTCTCCCGGAGCACGAGCCTGCCGCGGTGATAGCTCTCGACGATCCGGCGCGCCAACGTCAGGCCAACACCCCAGCCGTGCTTCTTCGTCGTTACCCCGGGGTCGAACACCCTCTCGACATTGACGCCCTCACCGGTATCAATCACCTCAATCTCCAGTTGCAGGGCGTCCGGACTCAACGTGGATTGGACGCTGACCTCGCCCGGCCGGCTGCCGATGGCATCCACCGCGTTCTTGAGCAAATTCTCCAGCATCCACGCGAACAGCACCGGGTCCACCCGCACGACCGGGTCATCGTGCAGCTCAACCGCGAACTCAACCGCGCGCGGCGACCGGCGCCTGACAAAACGCACCGACTCGGCAATCAGCTCGCCGACCCGCTGGTCGACCAACCCGGGTGGTTGCCCGATCCGACTGAACCGGTCCAGCACCTCGCGCATCCGCCGGAGGTCCTGTTCCAGTTCCGCCACCGTTTCCGGCTTCTCGCGCTCCCTGAGGATATCAAGCCAGGCCGCCAGCGATGACATCGGGGTCGCCAGCTGGTGCGCGGTCTCCTTGGCCAGTGAGGTCCAGATGTGTTCCTGTTCGCGCCGCTTGTGAACCAGGATGCCCCAGACCCCGATCGCCACGAACCCGGCCAGCAGCAACACCTGGAGCATTGCGAACAGCGACAGCGAACGAACCGAGTCGTTCAGGTTGGCGCTCAGGTCGCGCAGGGTCCGTGTTGAAGGCGACAACCCGTAATGGATCATCCCGAACTGACGCGTTGAATCCCGGCCGCCCACCGCCAGTGGTATCGGCTCGCACTCGGCGTCGAGCTCGCTGACGATCCGGGCCAGCTCGACACTGTCCGGTCGTTCGATCGGAAGGTTACGGTAAGCGGTGGTCGGCCGGCCGCGGGCGTCGGTTATCACGACCGGGAAGTCGATCTTCTTGATCACTTCCTCGAAGATGATATCCAGTTCAGGCGACCCGGCCTCGGACGGCTCGGTCGCCCGGCTCATGAACTTGGCATAGATCCTGGAACGCACCTGGGTCTCGGCCTCGAGCTGGTCCGACAGGGTGGTTGAGTAGCTCGTCCAGAGCCGGGACAGGCGGTGCAACAGGACCTGTGAGTACCCGAGCCAGAACCCACCCAGGACCAGCAGCCCGACCGCGAAATACAGCTGCAGCAACCGGGCACTGAAGGAGAAACGACGGCGGGGAGGCATGAATCTTATGACGGCTGATACTATCCCGCCGTTGTCCCGATGTCAACCCGGCGGGACCGCGGCTCGCACTGCGGGTTGCCGCGGAACCGGAGGCAGGTCCACCGCGCAACCTGCCGACGACATCAGCCCGGGCTGTGCTCGCGCCCCGGCCGGCGGAAGAACAGCACCGCCCGCGTCATCACCCCGTCCTTGTCAGACCCGTTGACGACCCCGGTCAGCTCCCAACCCTGCTCGCCGAACTCATTGATATAGGCCTCGACCTCCGCCATCCCCGAGCGCGGCTTCTTCTCGCCCTCCACGCGCACACCCCAACGCGCCATTGCCAGCACCGGGCTCATATGAATATCAATCCAGGCCAGACGGTATTCCCATTTCTGCATCAGGATTCCTTTCGTCCGATGTTACCGACACGGGACTCAGGGTCAAGTCCGGCTGGACGAGAAGCGGCAAGCGGGCAGGATCTGCCTGAATGGTGAGCAAGCTTCAACGAACCCGCACCGCGCTGGCTCCCCGGAGAAAAGAACTCGCCCGCGCAGCAGATGAGCTCGCGCGCAGGCCGGGCCGAGGCGAACGCGGGAAACATCTCGGCGCTGCTTGGACACACAGCACCCGGGGCAGAGATTGACGACAACCAGCCGCTTCCGTGCCCTGACGGTTCGTCGCGGCCGCAGCCGGCGTCGTGCTCTACAACCTCTGTCGCCGCCAGGGCTGGCTCGACCCCGGCTAGCGCAGGACCAGGAAACTGACCGGTTCGCTCAGCTCACCGCCGGCCCGGACCTGGACCCGGTGCTCACCCGGCTCCAGTTGCCAGAAACAGCTGTAGGGCGCTTCGACCCGGGCCAGTTCCCGACCGTTCAGCAGCCAGGTCGCCTCCTCCGGCGTGCCGGGAATCGCGGCCCGCAGCCGCACCGCCTGCGCGGAGCGCGGCAGGTCCGGGTCAAGCTTGAACACGTCGCCCTGGTCCGGGAACAACACCAGCAGCCGACCCGCTCCCCGGCCGGGCTCCGAAGCGGGCACGAAACGGTCCTGCTCAACCATCCAGCCCTGGTACTCGGGCGGGTACTGCTCAACCACCCGCCAGTCGACCGCGGCGCTGTCGAACTCCCCGGCCAACGGCCGGCCGGTCAAACGGTCAAAGGCCGCCAGCCGGTGGACCTCACACCCGTCGTGCGGTTCCCGACCGCGGACGAAGAACTCCCGTACCGCAGCGGGGCAATTCGGCCCGGGCAACGCGCCCGAGGCCGGGCAGACCCGGCAGGCCGCGATGCCGCCCGGCGCCCGGAGAGGCTCCGGTTCGGTCCGCTGGACCGCCAGCATCACATCCCGGAACAGCGGGCCGGCGCCACTCACCCCGGACACTCGGCGCATCGGACTGCCGTCGAAATTGCCGACCCAGACCCCGACCACATAATCGCTAGTGTAACCGATTGCCCAGTTATCGCGGTAATCCTTTGATGTCCCTGTTTTTACCGCGCAACCGAACGGCAGGTCCAAGCAGGAGAACTCGCCGAACCCGGCCGCCCGGGCGTCGTTGTCGGACAGGATGTTAGTCACCAGCCAGGCCGCTTCCGGGCTGATCAGCCGGTCCGGCACAGCCATGCGTCACCGAAGGCAAACTGAGAATGGTGATCCTGGCCAATCCGATGACTTCGCTGGTGGAAGCGTTCAGGTACGCTTTCACGGGGACGGGGGATTTTCAGTGGATGTATCTCGCATATAGTTTCGGGTTTATGGTTGTTCTGCTCATTGCAGGAACCCTCATTTTCTACAAAACGCAAAAAAACTTCATGGATACTGTGTGGGGTATTGGGTTTCGGGTATCAGGTATTAGGAAAACCTAAACCCCAACACCTAAAACCTAACACCTAACACCAAAAACCTAACACCTAACACCCAATTATTACCCAAAACCTAACACCATTTTTTATAAATTTG
>JAWOIB010000046.1:0-3214 GCA_046484845.1 bacterium | reverse complement strand
TAGCGAAGCGGGTCAAGCAACTGCGGACCTGCCCGCGCAGACCCGCACCCCCGGGCCGGAACCCGGCGAAGAGGACCCCGGCTTGACAACTCCCGCCCGGCGGGGGTAAGCTGTGTTGAGAAAGCAGTGTTTCGGGTCAATGACAGGACGTGTCCGGCCGGCGGTCGAGTCCGCCCAGGGAGGCAAATGATGAATCAGACAGTCTGCAGGCCGCTCGCAGTCGCAACCATCCTGCTCGCGCTGACCGCCCCGGCCCTCGTCGCCGGTACGCCCCTGCGCGGGCAGGCCCGGATGGCCGACTATGCCGCGCACGAGGCGGTTATGGATTCGCTCAGCCAGGTGCATCCGCGGCTCCGGGGTCGTTGGCTGGCCGAACGCGGGCTGGAGATGCCGGGCATCAATGCGCCGCTGCCGGCTTCGCCGCTCTCGGACTCGGGCGGTCTGCGTCTGGTCGGCAAATGGGGTCGGGGGCCGTCGGTCGAGGTCACCGGGCGCGACTCGCTGGTAGTTCTCACCCTCGGTAGCGAGGCTGCCATCGTCAGCTTCGCCCGGCCGGGCAGTCCCGTCGTGTTGAGCGAAATCCAGTTCGGGTCGGTTACGATCCAGTCGCACCTCCGTGACACGGTGCTGTACATCGGCGGCTACGGCGCGGTCGAGGCCTGGGACGTTTCGGACCCGGTCAACCCGGTGTTCCGCAGCCGGATTCCGCTCGGAGTCAGTGATTTCTATGTGCAGGATACGTTCCTCTATCTGATGCGGCAGGACACGTTCCGTGTGTTCGGCGTTGCCGACCCGGCAGCGCCGCGTCAGCTCGGGAGCTACCGTGACAGCGCTGTGGTGCTTGCGGCTTCGGGCAACACGGTGGTCTGCGGCCACCCGCGGCAGGGAGTTGTCCTGGTGGATGTCGCGGACCCGGCCCGGCCGCGTCGCGTCGGGTCGGTTCCCGGCTGGGCACTGTCTGCGGAGGTCCGGGGTAACCTCCTCTGTGTCACTTACGGTAACGACAACGTCCCACGCGAACTGACCCTCCGCGTATTCGACATCAGCAATCCGTCGGCGCCGGTGCAGATAGGTTTTCTGAACTACTGCGGCGGCTACGACATGCACTTGGCCGGTCAGTACCTGTTCATCTCCGGCTACTACACCGGCGACTACGGGTTCCAGGTTGTAGACATGGCGGACAGCACGCGTCCCCGACTGGTGGGCGAGTGCGAGACGGGCGGACAGGGCTGGGGCGTCTGGGCTAACCGCGAGGCGCAGCGGGGATATGTGGCGGGCCGCTATGGAGGGCTCATCGAAATCGACATTTCATCGCCTGCCGACCCGACAGTAGTGGGTTCCTTGCTTCAAGCCGACGCCGCCTACGATGTCGCGGTCAGCGGCAACCGGGCATACGTTGCCATGCTCGGGGCCGGGTTGCACATCCTTGACCTGAGCGACCCGACCCGGCCCGTGCAACTCGGCGCGTATGACACGGCGCGTTTCCTGCCCGGCATCGAGACCTGCGCTGCCCGGGACTCGTTCGCCTTCGTCAACTGGTTTGATGGGGGAGGAAGCAGAAGGTACTTGCGGTCGGTGGACGTCTCAGACCCGGCCAACCCGACCTTCGCCGGTGACGCAGAATGTTCGGGTCCACCGGTGGATATGGTGCTTGACGATACGTTGCTCTACGTCGCCGTGGACTACAAGCTAGAGGTCTTCAATGTGGCTAACCCACGCCAACCGGAATTGGTGGGGAGTTGCGGGCTGAGCGGAGCCGTATGGGACTTGGCACTGGAAGATACCACCGCCTATGTTACTTCAAGCATCTTCCTCATCATCAGCGTTGCGAACCCCGCCAACCCTAGAGTTATCGGCACGTGGGATTTTGCCCAGGCCGTGGATGTTGTCGACACCATAGCCTATCTGGCCTGCAGGTACGATATTGCGATGAGGACGCTCAACGTGGCCGACCCGCGGAATCCTCGCGTTCTTGACACGGTTGCGGCTGACGGGTGGTTCAACGACATAGTTGTGGTTGATACACTTGCATACGCGGCCGGCGACAAGGTGCGCGTGTATGACGTATCCGACCCACGCAACCTTATAGAGGTTGGCGGCTGGACCCCGCCTCATGAGATTCGCAGGCTGTCCTACGCACCGCCCTACTTCTACGCAGCCTGCTACAATGCCGGAGTTGTTGTGCTGGAGATAGTACCGACCGGAGTAGCGGAGAAGGAGGGTGAAGCGAAGGTCAAAGAGGCGCTACAGATACTGCCCAGCCCGACCCGGGGTCGGATGGCGGTCAGGCTGAGCGGAGAAACATGCTCGTGGGCGGTCCGGGACATCACCGGACGGCTGGTCGGTTCCGGTGCAGTCAGGCCGGGCCAGTCCGAGCTTGAGCTGAACCTGGCAGACAGACCGGCCGGCGTCTATGTTCTGGAACTGATAACGCCTGCGGGCAAGGTCCGAGGGAGATTCGTGAAGCAGTAGCAAGAGCGGAGGATGAGATGAAACGGATACTATTGGCAGTAGCCATACTGGGGGCATCAGCCTATCCTCGGATGGTCGCGTACGAAGCTAACCCGGTCAAGGCTGCCTGGTCGGGGAAGGTCTGGCCCACATTGCCGCAGGGCGGTGTCGGCCAGAGCTTCGTAGCCTGTTTCGACTCCATCGAGGCTGTTCACCTGTTCATAGGCACCCACGAGGGTGACGCCGAGTATCAGGTTACCATTGGCGAACCTGGAGGTTCACCGATTATGACCAGCTTCCCGGTTGCGGCAACGAAGGGTCACTACTGGCTGGAGTTCACGGACTGGCAGGCAAAGGCGAGGTTCACGAAAGGGAAGACCTACACTGCGTTGTTCACGCGGACATCCGGCCAAGATAGCCTGGCCTTCTATTACGACTCGACGGACGCCTACCAATGGGGCAGCATAATCCTGCCCGGCCAGCAGGCTCCGATACCGGACCCCCGCGACCTTGCTGCCCGGGTTCACGGCAGAAATACCCCGCTGGACAGCCTTCGCTGGGGCAGCCATGTGCGGACATTGACTGCGCTAATGCCCGCGAAGCCTTTTGGAGGCTGGGGGGATAGTAGCGGCGGACGGGCGCGCGCTGCGTGCGCAGCCGAAGCCGGGATTCGGCTGGACCGTGACTATGTGAGCATGCATGTCCTGTGGCCGGATGGGTGCCCGGAACGGACTGACCCGACCCTTTGTTTCCTGCCCGCGCT
>JAWOIB010000014.1:0-7042 GCA_046484845.1 bacterium | reverse complement strand
GCCGCGAAACCGGGAGACGCCCCGGCACGCCAATCATGGATGAGCATCACCGGCGACAACGTTGTCATCGACACTGTGAAGAAGGCCGAAGATGATGACGGCATCATCGTTCGCCTCTATGAAGCCCACGGCGCCCGCGGCCGGCGAATCTTCAAGACCGCGCTGCCGGTCAAGCAGATCCTCGAGACGGACCTTATGGAACGCGAGGAGCAGACCCTCGAAATGCGTAACGGAGAGGTGCGGCTCGATTTCACACCGTTCCAGATCCGCACGTTCAAACTCGTCCTTTGAGAGTGTCGCGCACCACGTCTGCAGACAGGACACTCGGGCCCAAAACCGGGCCTGAGCGTCGAGGGAATTCCTGATTGTTACGGCGGGTTTCGACTCTTCAGAACCTGTTCGCGTCGATAATCATCGGCATCGCCGGCAACGAGGACCTGGAGCAGCTGAAACGGGTCGGCCCCCGCATCGTCGCCTACTTCCTGGTCACGACGACGCTGGCGATCGCGCTCGGGATCGGGGTAGCGACCATCATCCGGCCCGGCCGGATGATTGACGGCACGCAACTGCTCGACTCGACGGTCGAGACGGTCGAAGTTGACACGGACGAAGAACTCGGTGAAATCGGCGTCGGCGACATCCCCGAGCGGATTGTCGGTGTCCTGCCCCAGAACCCGCTCAAGGCGATGACCTCGGGCCAGATGCTCCAGGTCGTCCTGTTCGCCCTCATCTTCGGGGTTGCGCTCGCGGCATTGCCCGCAAACCGGTCCCGCTTCCTGATGCTGCCGCTGACCACACTCCAGGACGTCTGCATCCGGGTAGTCAAGTGGGCAATGCTGATTGCGCCACTGGCGGTGTTCGGACTGCTGGCCAACGTCACGGCCCAGCTCGGGTTCGACGTCCTCGCCGGGCTGGGTGTGTACATCGTGACGGTACTGCTCGGACTGCTGCTGCTGGTCGGACTCTATATGCTCATCCTGGTGTTCGTCTCCCGGTACTCACCACGCAAGTTCCTGCGCAGTGTCCGGGAAGTACAACTCCTCGCCTTCTCCACCGCCAGCTCGGCCGCGGTGATGCCGCTCTCAATGGAGACCGCGGAAGAGAAGCTCGGGGTACCGGCCTCGGTTGCCCGGTTCATCGTCCCGCTGGGCGCAACCATCAACATGGACGGGACCGCCCTCTACCAGGGGGCGGCAACGGTCTTCCTCGCCCAGGTCTTCAACGTCAACATCAGCCCGCTCCAGCTCATCCTCGTCGTGGTGACGGTGGTCGGTGCCTCAATCGGCACCCCGGCGACCCCGGGTGTCGGTATCATCATCCTGGCCACGGTGCTCAGCGGAGTCGGGATCCCGCCCGAAGGCGTGGCGCTGATTATCGGCGTGGACCGAATACTCGACATGTGCCGTACCGCGGTAAACGTCACCGGCGACCTCACCGCCTGCACGGTAATGGCGCGCTGGTCCACAGGCCGCACCGGGGCGGAAGAAAAGGCAAAACGGGTACTCGAGCGCGCGGTCTCCGGCGACAAACCGGCCGAATAGCACCCTCGCCCCGGGCCTGGCCCGCCAACCCAACCCTCAGCCGCATCGGCCTGGGCGCAAAGGCGCGGGGCAATTGTGTGTCACCGTATTCCCCCTCGCCACAGCCCGAATTCCCACAAGGCAATAATCCCTTAAGGGATTCACGGTGCAAATCGCGCCTGCATCCTAAGCCGCTGGTAGCCCTGATGCTTAACCCCTATCCGAATTACCCCCCTCCCCCATCCCCCCAGTGACCCCCCGGGTCATCGGGCCGGTAACCCGGAGCGTCACCCGGCCGGTCACTCTCCCGGTCATCCGGCGTATCATCCGGCGCATCACCCGACCGGTCATCCGGCCGGCAATCGAGCCATTCACCGGCCCGGCAAACCGCCCGCTCACCCGCCCGGTCACCGGGTCGGTCACTGCCCGAGTCATCGGCCGGGTCAGCCGGGTAATGCGGGTAGAGATGGAACGAGCCACAAGATAGACTGCCAAAAGGAACCTGAACCGCGGTCCGAACCCGCCCAACTGCCGCAAACTGCGGCAGTCGCCGCAGAATTAGCGGCAATCGGCCTGCTTAGAGAGAGAGAGAGAGAGAGAGATGAGCTAACGCTCTCTTCCGTGGTGACTTACGAGAAATGTGCCCAAGTAGCGTTTTCGGGCACAAATGTTGCAGGCAGTATTGAAGAGGAGTCCGGCAGGGTAGCGGAGCCGAGCAGGCCGCCGCGGCGGCATCCGCGCCGCCCGCGCGGCCTTCCCGGACCCGGCCCGACCGGGCACAAACACAAGGAGGAGTTCCATGAGAACTCTGATGTCCGCAATCGGGGTCTGCGTGTTGCTATGCGCAGTGGCCGGGGCTTCGGACATGGGTACAGCGGGGATATACACCGATGTGCAGTACAACGGTAACCCGGAGAATCAAAGCTACATTACCTGCTGGCGCAAGCAGGCCCACTGGGCAAGCTGGGAGGAGTACTACGACTACCAGTACACAGGTGATCAGTCCTGGCCCCCAGATCACAATCGGCTGCGCTGGGGAGCCAGCTCACTGAGCGACCCCAAAATCGTCATTGAAACCGGCTACTACTACACCTTCAAGGCGAAGAAGTACATCGGTGGGCAATGGCGGTACTCGAACTGGAGCACTCCTGTCAACTACAGCAGCGCAACCGT
This sequence comes from bacterium, assembly GCA_046484845.1. Taxonomy (GTDB): domain Bacteria; phylum Hydrothermota; class Tepidihabitantia; order Tepidihabitantales; family Tepidihabitantaceae; genus DSBX01. Next base: position 4,349 of record JAWOIB010000014.1, on the reverse strand, counting down.
CTATGCCAGCCGGGTACTCGAGCTGTCGCTGACCTCTGACCCGGGCGACCCGACCATGGAGGTCGGAGGCGACTAGCGCCCCGGCTGAGCAGACCCTCCGGGCCCGGGCAGGCCGACCGGCTTCGGCCTGCCTGAGTCCGGTTCGCGGACGACAATACGGCTCCTGACGTCTTGAATGCGTATCGAGTTATGCTACGCTGGCACATGGCACGGGAGGTCACAATGGAATTGCAGCGCAGTTTCGACGCGGCCCGTCCGGTTCGGAGTGGCCTGGTTGGACTCGGGCTTCTGCTGTTCGCGCTGGTCGGTACGGTTCGGGCCCAGGAACTCGAGAAGGTCATCCTGCTTCCGGATGAACTTTCCGGTATCGGCCAACCGACCATCCTCTGCTATAACGAGACCGAAGACCAAATCTATGTTTCCGACTGGCGCGCGTTCGGCGTGGTTGTCATAGATGCGGCCTCGCTGGACAGAGTCAACCGGTACGAAACCGGATACGGCGTGGCCGACCTTGCCTGGAGTAGGAAGTATAACCGGGTGTACTCCGCCGATTTCTACGACAGCACGGTGACGGTGTACGACTCCCGGGCCGGACAGGTGATTGCCACCATTCCCGGGCTGGACCAACCTTACCGCCTGCTGCTCGACGAGCCGCGCGACAAGCTCTATGTCACCTGTGACCGGAACCTGATGGTCATAGACCTTGCTGCCAACCACATTCGGACGATACTCCCGTTGCCGACAGAACCGGGCGAGATGCTCGCGGACACTGCCCGGAATCGTCTATTGGTCGTCGGATGGCGGCACGGGCTGTATTTCGTGGACTCTGATGCCGACACGCTAATCAAGACTATTATGCTGCCGGAACTGCGTTATCAGAACCTCGCCGCGTTGAGTGCTACCGGTCACAGGCTCTACGTCACCGGAGAATACTCGGACTCGCTGGTGTCGCTTTGCCTTGAGGGCGATACGGTCGCCGCTATCGTCTGGTTGCGCGCGTCGAAGCGGTGTATGCGCTGGCATCCGGGTCGGGACCAGCTCTATATCGGCTCCGGGAGCTGGGTGAAGGTTCTGGATTGCCGGGCCGATACCATTCTCGCCACGCTGGACGACGTCTACTACGTGACCGATATCGAACTCGACACCGGACCGGGCCGGGACCGGGTGCTCTTCGGCGGGGCGGTGAGTGAGTGGGGGCCCAGTTCCATCATGTTCGCGATGGACTGCGAAACCCATGCCGTTGAGGACAGCGTCAACATCGGGATGGGCGCCCGGTTTGTCCGCACAATATACGTCCCCGGACATGACATGGTCTGGACCGCGGACCAGGACGGGAGTGCGGTGGCGGCATTCGATGCCGCGCCCCTCCGAACGCGGGCTCGGATAAACGTCGGGGCGAAAATCCCGGGCGTAGCCTGGAACTCCATCGATAACCGCCTTTATGCCGCCAATTCCGGCGCCAGTACCGTTTCGGTGATTGACGGCCATAGTCTGACCGTCATCGACACCATCAGCGTGGGTTACAACCCTACCGACATGCTCTGGGTACCGGAACTCAACAAGCTCTATGTAACCACGATGCTGGAGCGCCGTATCCGTGTGGTTGACTGCGCCACCAATCAGGTCGTCGCCGACCTGCCCGGCCGCGGGGCATACAACCACTTCGCCTACAGCCCGACCAGTGACAAGGTCTATTGCAGCGTGTATTCCAGGCCCGAGCACCCGGACTCGAGCGTGGTCATTGTAATTGACGGCAGCACCAACGAGATACTGACCGAAATCACCACCATAGCCGGCACAACGCGTATGCTCTGGTATCCGGACAGCAACTGGATGTATGTCACGCGCAACCGGTCAATCTGGGTGATTGACTGCGAGAGTGACAGTGTACTGTCCGTAATCCCGGGCCTGCGCAGCCCGACCGCAATGGTCTACAACTCGACCAACAGCAGCATTTATGTGGCTCATGTTGGTCGTGACCTGCCCAACGAAGTGCTGGTCATAGACGCCCCGACGCGCACCATACGTAAGCGAATAGCGCTGAGCGGTCGCCCTTACCCGCTGGCCTGGAACAGCGTCAGGAATCAGGTGTATGTCGGCAGCCTGGATGATAACAGGGTCTATTTCATAGACTGCGAGACCGACAGCATAGTCGCTACGGTCGAAACACCCGGTTGGTACTATGCCGACATCAAATGGAATCACATCGAAGACAAGCTCTACGCGTCCGACATCGTCACCAACTCGGTGTACATCATCGATGTTCCGACCCGCCGGGTGACCGGTACTATCCCGATTCGAAGCTGGCCGCTGGCGATGGCCTGGGACCCTGTAACCAACCGCACCTACGTTCCGACCTGGGAAGGCAGCAACGTGACAGTAATCCGGGGCGGTGTACCTGCAATTGCCGGTCCGCCCGGGGTTCCGACCGGACACCAACCGCCAGGACCAACCATCATCCGAAACGTCCTTAATCTGCAACCCGCTATCTGGAATCAGCAATCTGCAATCGTCCTGCTCGACCCTACCGGCCGGAAGGTGATGGACCTGACTCCCGGCGACAATGATGTCCGCCACCTCGCGCCCGGAGTCTACTTCGTACGGACTGCTTTGTGGGAGCGGTCTCCAGACCCGCCTGCTGTGGCGCGGGCAGGCCGCGATTTCATCCGTAAGGTCGTGATTCAGCGGTAGGGATGCGATGAGAACCACGTTGCTCCTCATCGCTATCGCCCTGCCAGCCGGGGTGTACTACGCCCGGGTGTCGTCGGGCAGGGAATCATCGTGCGTCAAGCTGGTCAAGCGCTAGTCAAGAGCAACTGGCGGGGAAGGGGACATCTCCCCTTCCCCGCCCTGGTCAGCGGCCTGCTCCTTCTTGCCGTTGCACTCCCGGCATCAGCTCCGGCCACGGAACTCCGGTTCAAACTGGTCGCCTACCTTGAGCGTTCGGCGCGCGTCGCGCCGTACTGGGGTATCCCGATTGCGGCTGCGACCGGCGATGGGTTGCTGGAGATGGCCTATACCGCGGGCAGATTGGACAGTCTTGCGGTGAACCCTATCCGGTGGGAACTCCGCCGATTCTACCCGTGGAATCGCTCGGAGGTCATTCATTCCGATACGGTGTCGTGGCCTCCACCGCACGGCCTGAACCCAGGGCTGTTTCGTCCCACTGCGTTCATAGACTGGAACGGCGATGGCCGGCTCGAACTCGTCGGGTATAACTGGTTCATTGGTGATACCGTTGCCCGCTGTATGGTTGCGATGCTTCGGTCTCCGGGCCCGGGCAGACCGCCGACCGAGCTTGCCTGGTGCTACAACCACGGATATGCACCCTGGAGCGCTCTCCACCTGCCCGGAGACCTAGACTGTGACGGCTTAAGCGACCTGCTCGTCGCAGCGGACTCGGATTCGGTCAACGGCTTCCTGATGCTCGAATCCGACGGAAGTAACGGCGCCCGGCCGGTCTGGACTTCCTGGTGGTTTGCCAACTACGGGCTGGGCTTCGGGGACTTCAACCTTAACGGCCGGATGAATTTCGTCGGTGCGGTACACAGCCGAGTCAATGTCTTCGAGAACACCGGCGACAACCAGTATGAGATGGTCTGGGCCGACACCCTCCCGGTGGTCAACGGCGGCGCCGATGTCTTCACCGGCAACGACGTCACCCGCAACGGCAGGCCCGAGTTCTTCATCCCGTTCTTCCGCGGGTACGGCGGCAACCTGTTCATGGTCTGGCTCTATATGTGGGAATCGGTGGGCGGCAACCAGTACGCGAGGGTGCTGGTGGATTCCGGTTTCCGGCAGCACCCGTTCCCGGTTGGCCGGAGCATCTGCGGAGACCTTGACGGTGACGGCATCCAGGAAATCGTCTGGAATACCAATCAGCACGTCGGGGTGTACAACTGTTACAAGCCGGGCAGTTTCATCCGGGTCGGGAACTGGACCAACCGGCATCATCAGCCGATGCCGGGGAACCTCGCCGTGAATATCGCGGACGTCAACTACAACGGCTACAGCAACCTGATTCTTGCCGGAGATGGTAAGATTACCATACTCGAAGTCGAGGCGGTCCGTCTGCTCCAGCCGACCGGCGGCGAACTGCTGAACCCCGGCGATACCTGCCTGATTGCCTGGCAGACGTTCCCCCGACCGCATTGCGATTCGGTCTCGCTATTCCTGCGCTTCGACTCGACCTACCGGTTGGATACGATTGCCACCGGGCTGGCGCCTGATGACAGCGTTTTCCACTGGGTCGTGCCGGACACGATACTCGACTCGGTGTGGGTAATGGTGATCGCCTACGGTCCGGGCTGGCAGCACGACGAGCACGAACGGCCGCTCCGCATCGGTCC
>JAWOIB010000123.1:0-12850 GCA_046484845.1 bacterium | reverse complement strand
CGAGCACGTGGTCATGACCGTGGCCGCGCTGCGTCGCGTCGAGGAGAAGCTGGGATGAACCAGGAACGCCTGATGACCGTGCTGCTGCCGCCGAACCGGAGTTGTCAAGCCAGGGTATTGGCCATGCCTGCCTCCCCGGGAGCGGTCCGAGGCGGCGGCACGAGCGACCGCCTCCCGGGCCTGGTTGACTCTCCGGCAGACTGGACTAGAATTCCGCTCGTGCCGGCGTGGCTCAGTTGGCAGAGCAGCGGTTTCGTAAACCGCAGGTCGACGGTTCGAATCCGTCCGCCGGCTTTCTTCTATTTGCCCTCGACTCCCGGCCGGGTTCGCTCCCCCCTGCCGAACCGGCCCGGCGACCGATGAGACCCCTGATCGGCGGACGCGACCCCCGCGCTGAGTGGGAACAGCAGGAGGCCTTCGAGGCGGCCGAGCGAACCCGGGCGGAACGCCGGGCCACCGCCGTCTTCGACAGCTTCATCGACTCCTGCCCGGTTCCCATCGAGCTTTATGCCGCCGACGGTTCCTTCCTGCGCAGCAACCAGGCCGCGGAGCGCCTGCTGGGCAAGATGCCCCCGCCCGGGTTCTCGCTCCTCGAGCCGCAGGGTCTGAAGCGCACCGGGCTGCTCGCGCCCCAGCTCAAGCGGGTCCTGGCCGGCACCAGGGTCGAGACGCCGCCGACCTGGTACAGCCCGGCTGATATCGGGCTGCCCGGGGAGGCGGGGAACAGGATTTCCTTCCGGACCACCGTGTTCCCGTTGTTCGATTCGGACAACACCATCACCCGCATAGCCGCCCTTTACGAGGATGTCACCAGCCGGCAGGACGGCAGGGCAAAGCCGGTCAGGCCGGCGGCGCCCGAGCCGCGCCCTTCAGCCGCGAAACCCGAGGGCGCGACCGAGGATATCCGCGAACTCGAGTTCCGCCGCCGCAAGCTGGAGCAGTCCCTGCGCGAAAGCGAGGAGCGCTGGCGCAGTTTTGTGGAGAACGCCCGGGGCTACGCGGTGCTGCGTTTCACCGAGGAAGGCAGAGTCGGCGCGGTCAGCCCGTCCATCAGCGCCATGTGGGGGATTTCCGCCGACACGATAATCGCAGACTCAGCCTCGTTCTACGCCCAGGTCGTTCCCGATGACCTCCCGCTGGTCCGCAAGACCCATGCGGAGATTCTCGAGTCCGGGAAGTGGCCGGACCAGTACCGGTTCCGTGTTCTGCACAAGAACACCGGGAAGAACCACTGGGTTGAGCTGAGAGGAACGGTGACGACCGCGCTGGGACGCCGGACCTACGACGCGGTTGTCCTGGACATCACCCGCGAACTGGAAATCGAACAACAGCGGGTTGAAGCCGACGCCTCGCTCCAGCAACTCACCGGCAGCCCGGTCGAAGGAATCGCCACGCTCAGCAACACTCTCGAAGTCACCGGCTGGAGCCCGGGCATGGCAACTGTCACGGGAATTCGGCCGGACGAAGCGGTCGGCAGGAACGTCACCGAGGTCTATCCGGATTTCGAGCGCACGGGCTTCCTCGCCGCGGTTCAGTCCGCCCTGCGCGAACAGAAGACCTCCCAGCATGAGGCCTTCTATCACGACGGTCGTGAGCCCAGGGCCGGTTGGTACCGGGTATGCGCCTATCCCCACCGGACAGGGGTACTGCTCGTCGTCCGCAACCTGACCAGGCAGTACCAGCTTGAACTCGACTGGCGGCGGTCCGAGACTCGCCTGCAGTCCCTGCTGGCGATTCCCGGGCTGGTTGTCAACATCAAGGACCGGGAACTGCGCTACCAGCTGGTCAACCAGGCGTCTCTCAGGATGCTCGGGGTCAGCAGCGCCGGAGAAACGGATAAGCAGACCGATGAGGACCTGCTCAAGCAGCCTGTCGCGGACCTGCTCACCAGTCACGACCGCAGCATCCTGGCGGGCGGCAACGCAACCGGGATTGAGATTGCCCTGCCCGACGCGGTCAGCCCCGAGTCCGCCTGGTACCGGCTGCACAAGACTCCCTGTCACGATGCGGAGGGCAAGGTGGTCGGGATACTGACGGTCGGCTGGGACATCTCGAAGCAGGTCCTCGCCCACCAGGAGTTGACCCATCGCCATCGCCGTCTTGAGCAACTGCTGGCCGAGCACCGCCGGCTCCTCTCGACCGCGGAGGAAACATCCAAACAGTGGGAAACCCCGCCTGACAGCCGGAAGTAGCGCCAGGACGGTTCGCCCATCTGTCTCAACACATCACCGGCGGCAGTTCACTCCCCACGACCATGTGCGGCTTGACACCGGGTCTGCCGCGGACAAACTGACGAAGTGGCAGATACGGCGTTCCGCCAGTTCCTGAAGACCCCGGCAGGGTTGGCGCTGGTGCTGACCGGTGTGGCGATCGTGGCAGTGGCCATCTACCTGCCCACGATTGACTACGACTTCGTCTGGGACGACACCTCGCTCATCGCCAACAACCAGTCGCTGGCTGAGGCTCGACCCTGGGAGCTCCTTAGCCGGGGCTTCTGGCACGGGGCCGAGGACCCGCCCGAGGGGCCCTCGACGACCTACTATCGACCCCTGACGACCCTGTCGTTCTGGGTCGACCTCAAGCTCGCGAACCTCAATCCCGGCTGGTTCCACCTTGTCAACGTGCTGCTCAACACCTTGGTCGCGCTGCTGGTCGCGCTCATCGTCCGCGAGTTGCTCAGTTCGACGATCTGGGCCGGGGTCGCCGGCCTGCTGTTCGCCACGCATTCCAGCCATGTTGAGGCCGTCGCGTTCGTGTCCGGGCGCACCGACCTGCTGCTGGCGCTGTTCCTCTGCCTTGCCGCCTTCGGACTCCTCCGGGGCCTGCGGAAACGCAACCCTCACTGGTACTGGCTCGTGCCCGTCGCCTACGCCCTCGCGCTGTTCAGCAAGGAAACCGCCATCCTCTTCCCGCTGCTGGCCGCCGCCACGCCGACGCTGACCGGCACCGGCCATGGCCGGAAGCACTGGCTGGCGGTGGGCGGCTGCCTGCTGGTCGCGTTCGGCTGGTGGCTGTTGCGGGCGGGAGCAGTCGGCCAAAGCCTCCCGGTCGCATTCGGTCCCGGGCTGGTTGCCACGGCCAATGAACTCACGAACGACCTCGGGCTCTATCTTCGGATGTTCGTCTGGCCGTTCCGCCACCAGGTCAAGTACCCGGCAGACCCGGCCTTCAGCCAGCTCACCACTTACGCCATCGCCGCGTTGCTGTTCCTCGTGACCATGCCCCTGCTGGCCGCCAGACGCCGCTACCGGGTGGCGCTGTTCGGGTTCCTCTGGGCCGTGGCCTTCCTGCTCCCGGTCATCAATATCATCCCGCTCGGGCCGCAGGCGGCCGAGCGGCTGCTCTACCTGCCCTCGGCAGGCCTGATCATGATCCTGGTGACGCTCGCCTCGCGCGGGCTGCCGGGCAGACCGCGCTTTCGCATTGCGGCAGGAGTACTGCTGCTGCTGTTCTCCGCCACGCTTGGCATCGACACCCTGCTGCGGTCGCGCATCTGGCGCAACGAGCTGAAGCTCTACACCACGATGGTGCGCGAAGCACCCGATGCTCCCAGCCCGTACTTCAACCTCGCCAACGTTGTCGCGCCGACCGACCCGGATTCGGCGCTGGCCCTGTACTACCGGGCCCTGGCTCGGGACCAGGGCCATATCCGCTCCCACATCAACGCCGGCATCCTGCAGAGTCGAATCGGCGACCACCGACAATCCATCCACCACTTCCGCATCGCCAACGAACTGCGACCCAACAGCCAGCCGGTGCTGAACAACCTCGGCCTCGCCTTCCTGGCTGCCGGCCGGCCGGACAGCGCGCTCCTCTACCTGACCCGCTCCGTCCGGACCGACTCCGCAACACCCGGGATCCGGCTCAACCGCTCGATCGCGCTCGACGCGCTCGGCTACCCGGACAGCGCCGACCTGGCGCTGCACCAACTGCTTGCCCGGAACCCGCGTTTCGTCCCGGGGTACGTCGTCTTCATCGAACGCTTCGAACGCCGCGGTCGGCCGGACAGCGCCGCCCATTACCTTGCCGGCCTGATGGCCCTGGAACCGGACAGACCCGAGCACCACAACCGCCTGGGAACCGTTCGCGTAACGCTCGGTGACTCAACGGCCGCCGCAGAGAGCTACGCGCGGGCGCTGGCCCTGAACCCGGACTTCGTCCCCGCCCTGTTCAACCAGGCCATCCTGACCGCTGCCCGCGGCGACACCGCGGCCGCGGTCCGGCTTGCCGAGCGAGCGTGGCGACTGCGACCGGACATCACGGCAATCGCCGACCTCTACCTGATGCTGTCGGAACCCCTGCAATAGGGGAAGACGGCTACTCTGCCCGGTGACGGACTGCCATCGGCACGCGGCAACCGGGTCCGAAGAACCTGGAAGTCACCCTGATCCCGGGCGCGGACTGCCGCCGTTTGTGCTCACTGCTCGCAAACGCCTGCGCCACCCACTCCACGGTTGCGGGGTCATACCCCTCTTCCACGATCGCCTCGTTGGTCTTCCCGTCTTCGACGTGCCGGGCCAGGATCGGGTCGAGCAGTTCGTATGGTGGCAGGGTGTCCTGGTCCTTCTGGCCCGGCCGCAGCTCCGCTGACGGCGGCCTGGCAATGGTGGCGGCCGGTATCAGCTCCCCGTCCCGGTTGATATGCGCGGCCAGCTCGTAGACCATCGTCTTGGGCACGTCCGCCAGCACCGCCAGTCCCCCGCTCATGTCGCCGTACAGCGTGCAGTACCCGACGGCCAGCTCGCTCTTGTTGCCGGTGGCGAGCACGATCCGGCCCGAGTGGTTGGCAACGGCCATCAGGATGTTGCCGCGGACCCGGGCCTGGATGTTCTCCCCCACCACACTCGCATCCGCGCCCGGCAGTTCGGCCCCGAGCACACGCAGGTAACTGCGGTGGAGCCGCGCGATCGGGACGCGCATCAACCGCATGCCCAGGTTCTCTGCCAGTCGCGCGGCGTCCCTGACGCTGCCGCGCGACGAGAAGCGCGACGGCATCGACACCCCGAGCACGTTCTCCGCGCCCAGCGCCCGGACCGCGATGCTCGCCACCACTGCCGAGTCAATGCCTCCGGAAAGTCCGACCACCGCCTGCTTGAACCCGCTCTTGCGGAAGTAATCGCGCACGCCCAGCACCAGCGCGTCGTGAACAGCCGCTATGTCGTTCAGGAAACTGTAGCTCAGCCGGCCATCGGCTTCGGTGTCAATCACGGCCAGGTCTTCCGTGAAAGCCTGCAACACCCGAACTGCCTGGCCGTGCCGGTCCACGGCCAGGCTCCGGCCGTCGAACACCAGCTCGTCGGTTGCGCCCACCTGGTTCACGAACACCACCGGCAGCCCGTGCCGGCGCGCGTGTTCGGACAGGAACCGCCAGCGGAGTCTCTCGGCGCCCACGGAGAACGGGGAAGCCGCGATCGCGAGGATGATATCGGACCCGGCACGAGCCTGAGATTCAACAAGGTCGGTTTCGCCCGACCGTCCGTGGGCGTCGGGGCCGCTCCAGATGTCATCGCCGATGGTTACACCCAGACGGGAACTCCGAAAGCGCACGCTACGCACCCTGGGGGCCGGGATGAAGTAGCGGCGTTCGTCAAAGAAGCCGGTGTCCGAGAGCAGTGACTTCGGCTGGCGCCAGAGCTCCCTTCCTTCCGCCGCCAGCACCCCGGCGTTGTACAGAGCGCTGCCGCGGCCGGCCTCAGCCCTGACCACCGACCCGGCCAGGATTCCGACGCCATCGAGCCGGCCTGATATCTCCACAACCCGTCGCACTGCCCGCTCGCATCGGTCAACGAACCAGTCCCGCCGCAGCAGGTCGAGGGGAGGATACCCGGGCAGGAACAACTCGGGAAACACAACCACGTCCGGGTGCTCCGGCACGAGCCTCTCGAGGGCTCGCTCCAGCAGGTCGAGGTTGCCGGCGAAATCGCCAACCGTGGGATTGAGCTGCGCGACTGCGACTTTCATGATCCGCGCCAGTTTGCCACACCAGCTCTCACTTGTCAACCGCAGCACCGGGCAGTACCATTGTTGTAACGATGATTCTGTCACCGTGCTCACTGCTGCTGACGGCCGTCGTGGCCGTCGCCGGGTCCACCATGGGACAACTGCCTCCCCGGGAACCCCGCCCGCCGGACACTCCGATGCCGCTTGCCGGGCGCACTGTCGTGCTCTCGGTTGACGACGGCTACCACACTGTATTCACGAACATCTACCCCCTGCTCAAGCGCCATGGCATGACAATGACTCTCGGGGTGATTTGTGACTACCTGCGCGACGGCAACCCGAGCTATCGCCCCTCGGGCGGGTTCCTGCGCAGGTCCGAGATTCAGGAACTTGTCGATTCCTGCCACATCGAGGTCGCGAGTCACAGCCTTTCTCACCCGTTTCTGACACGACTGGACAGCACGGCGGCCTGGCGGGAGATACTGGAATCCAGGGTACTGCTCGAGTCCCTGTTCGGCGGAGAAGTGCTGACTTTCGTTTACCCGTACGGCGACATGAACAGCCGGGTCGCACGGATGGTACAGGCCGCGGGCTACCGCATGGGTCGAGCCGTCCGGTCAGGGCGATTCGACCTCGCGTCCGACCCGTGGCGGCTGCCCATTGTCGAGCTGCGTCGAGAGATCGACCCGGCCTCAATCAGGCAGGCCATACTGAGTCAGGAGGTGACTGTTCTGCTCCTGCACCAGATCGTCGAACGCCCGCGGGTGTTCACGGAATGGGCGCTCGATGACTTTGCCGAACTGCTTGACTGGTTGGACCGTGGCGGAGCCCGGGTGACAACCCTTCGCCAGCTCTACTACGACTGGTGGAACAACAGGATGAACCGGTTCATGGATGAAGTCGCCGTGGCATTCGCCGACGACCGCAAACAACTGCTATTCAAGGACGTAGACGTCGACGCTACTGAGGCTCCGCACCCCCGCTGAGGTGAACGCCGCGTAGTTTTCGCGCGAGCCGACGAAGACGTCAATATGCTTCCCCTGGACCGCACTGCCCACGTCGTGCGCATAGAACACGCCATTCAGCGGCTTGCCGGCGACCACCACGTGCTCGGTCTGGGGAACGTACACCCTCGCGCCGATCGGGATCACACGCGGGTCGACGGCAATCGACTTCAGTTCGGTCAATCGATACCGGCCGAAACCGAGGAAACTCTCCCCGACCACAACCCGGTTCGCCTTCGGCAGGTAGCTGATGCAGCGCCCGTCGCGCAGGCGGGCGGCCGCCTCGCGCTTGAAGTCCGCCACGAACCGGCTTGAGAAGCGGCCGACCAGCCTCCCTGCCGTATCGTACAGCGCTTCCGCTCGTCCCGCAGGATAGTCACTCTCGTCGACCACCCAGTAGAACGTGACCTTGAACTTGCCCAGGTAGCGGGCCTCCGGTACATCGGGAGGAACTCCCGTTGAGCCTTCCAGCAGCCAGTCCGGTGGTTCAGCGTACACTGGTTCCGGCGTACTCCGCACTTGCGGCAGCAGGCAGGCCACGAAGAGCAACAGCAGCGCGGGTGGCCAGTTGCGCAAGGTCATCCGCCCGTCACGCGGCGCTCCCGGCCAGACCGACCCGCCATCACCCGGGACTCCACTAGCAGAGCGCCGCGGCGTCCCGCAGCGCCGCCACGGCCTCACGGTTATTGGCAGCACAGGCCTCGAGCGAGCGAGCCGCCTGGCTCAGCATCACGGAGCCCGGCGGACGCTGTGACTCCGCCAGCGGGAAGATGTCACACAACGCCTGCAGCCGGTTGGCCGCCTGTTGAAAACTGCCGGCCGCAGCCGCCAGCGAAGGGCTCGCCCGGTGATGGACCTGCTCCAACCTCGTGCAGAAACCGGCTGCGCAGAACTGCAGTTCGCGGTAACAACGCAGCAGGTAGCTGTTGCCGAGCGTATCGTAGTCACCGCCAGCCAGCGCCTCGGCCCAGCTCTCAAAAGCTCGCCAGCCGCCTGCATACCCGGGCTCGAAGCAGGCATGCTGTCCGTCAAGCAACTGCGCGGCCCGGACCAGTGCCCGGTGCTCCATCCGCTTTCGGTCAACCGTCAGCCTGTCGCCGAAAGCAATCAAACCCAACCTGTCCGGCGCGGCCAGCGCGTCGAAGCGAACCGGCGGCTCAGGCTGCTCGGCAGGGCCAAGCGCCATCCCGGCATCGACCCCTCTCGCAGCCCCGGCGCTGCGCAGCGAACGGACCAGGTAACCATCGCCTTCGTATCCATACGCCACGGCGAACTCGGGAACTGACGCGGCGCCCCAGACAACACAGGGCTTCCCACTGTCGATCTCTTCGCGCACTCGCTCGAACAACTCGGCCATCAGACGCTGTCGGTCCTCTCCGTCCTCCGGAGAGTCGATCGCAATGACCTCGACCGCAACCCCGGCGGCAGTGATGCCCTCCTCGAGCAGCTTCCAGTCGAAAGCGGTCACCGACCCCGGGAGCAGCCGGCGGGAAACGTTGACGAGAAACGCATAGCCGCTCAAGCCGGCAATCCCGACGCTGTCGCACCCGACTCCCAGGACCCGGAGCGCGGACTCAACCGCGCCTAGGCAACTGACCCAGGTCCAGGGGGGCGCCACCGCGGCACTCAGACGCTGTGCACCCTTTCGCTTCTTACTCATAACCACCTCACTTTCGCAACGCCCGTTCCACAGCCCACCGGGTCAACGCGGCCGCAACCACTGCCGGGGATCAACCGACTGCCCCTCCTTCCTTACCTGGAAGTGAAGCGTATCGTCGGCATAACCCAGCACCATGCCTTCCTTCAGCTCAACGCCGACCGCGGCTGACACCTCTCGAAGCATCGAGTAAACCGTGTGCAACCGCTGGCCGTGGTCGACGATCACCGTCATCCCGTATCCCATGAACCTGTCGGCGAAGCTGACGTTACCGGCATACACAGCCTTGACCGGTGTCCCGGCAGCACAAGCGATGTCGATACCGAGTCTCCGGGTCTTGGTCCCGTACTTCGGCTCAACCACAACGCCAAACTCGGCCGTTACCGGGCCAGGCGCCGGCCAGGAGAGCTTGCCCTGACGAGGATCGAGCGGCTTGACCGGAATAACCGGCTCAGTCACCGGCCTGACCCGGGCGGCGGCCGTGCGACCGGAATAGCGGGGACGGATTGTATAGAGCCCCGAACAGCTGGTCATCACTATCACCGGGGCCACGAACGCCAGCGCGACCGCGAACTGCCGCGCCCGCTTCATCACGAGCCCGACTGCGTCACGACCGACAACCGAGCGGCCAGCACTGGTAGTGGAGGCGGCGGGAATCGAACCCGCGTCCGGAAAGTTCGGAACCAGAGCTCTACATGGTTAGTCAACCTACAATTCTCGTCGGGCGCTCAGCCGGTTGACGGGCGGCGTCCGACCAGCCCCTCACGAACAACCCACAGCCCGGGGCAAACTGCGGGCCTTTTCATCCTGTTAGACCCCGTGACTGCGCCGGATGAAATCGCAGTCCGAGGGACCGCCTGCGTTACTAGGCAGCCAGTGCGTAGCTGTTGTTGGCAGCTGTATGTCCTCTACCGGGATTTACGAGGTGATAGAGGAACCTCGCCATGCACTCGGGCCCCTCAGGCAATCCGTCGAAGCCCTTCGCCCCCTGATCAACTAACGAGATATTATCATCGCTCACTGGGGGTGTCAACCGGCGGAGCCGCGCCTGCACCCGCGGACCACTCCCCGGACGCGCGTTCGCGGAATCGTCCGCGGCGGGCAGCCGGCAGCCCTGCTCTCCTCGACAGCGGCGGGGAACCGACGTAGAAGTAACGCTCGCGCGGCTCGTTGCCGGCGCTGAAGAAACCGTAACCCGCTCCACGAACATTGCCTATGTCACCGGGTTCAACCTCGGGCCCGTACGCGGCAACAACCAGCACCGAACCGTCACCCTCGACCAATTCCAACACCTGCCTCGGGAAGACACGCTCCGGGGGCATCACCACGAAGGTATCGCGGACAACGGTATCGAGTTCGAACTCGTAGTCCCTCCAGACACCGTTGGTGTCGAGGAAGTCATAGTCGCAGAGCAAATCAACCCAGTACCACTGGGCGCCGGCCGATGAGCGCCAGGTTACGACCAGCGTCGACTCAAGCGCAAGCACGTGATTGTCCACCGGGGAGGTCAGCTCAAAGTTGCCGGGCATCAGCACCCGCGAGAAAGCCTCTCCCCAGTAATGAACCACCGAAAGGTTGTACGGCCGGTAGACCCTGAACCAGTTGTTGTCCCCGTAGCGGTAGCGGACCGGGCTGTAGGACCACGGCGCAAGCTCGGCCCGGTTGAGCGTCACCTTCGGCACCATGCGGAATCCGGCATTGTCCATGACCTCGACGTCACGGAAGTACTCCACTGAACGGTCGAAGTACTCAACCCGGTAGAGCATGCCGCTGACATATGGTTCGCGGTAGCTCGGGTCGAGCCCCGGGACTGCCGACCTGTCGCATGCGACGGCCGCCAGCAGCAACAGGGCCGCGGGCGACGGTCGCATCAATCAGTCCAGCCTTATCGGCATCAACAGGTAGGTCTTCTCGAGCGTGCCCTCTTCGTCCACCGGCCGGACCACCGCCGCCGCCAGCGGGCCCTCGAGTTCAAACTGCACCTTCTCAGAGCCGATGTGCCGAAGCACCTCCATCACGTAGGAAGCATTGAATCCCGTCCGAATCTCCTTGCCTTCGTACTCGCACGCGACGTCCTCATCGCTACTGCCAATTTCCGGAGTCTCGGCGTGGAGATTGACCTTCCCGGCGGCAAAGGTGAATGCCGTGAGACGCCCGACCGGGTGCGCGAAGACCGCTGCGCGACGCAAGGCCGCGTTGAGCAGCTCCCGGCCAACCACGGCCCGGTGGAGCTTCTTGTCCTTCGGGATCACGCGCGTGTAGTCCGGGTAGGGACCCTCAAGCTGGCGGCTGATAACCACGGTATCCTCGGTCACCAGCCCGACCCGGGCCGGGTCGACGTAGAGTGTCACGACATCACCGCCCCTCGGCAACAGCGAGAAGGGCTTCGGGGGTATCAGCACCTTCGCCGCGGCGGGCTGCTTCGACTTCGTCTGCACCAGGCTCAACCGATGACCATCGGTCGCCACCATTCTCATCTCGGTCCTGGAAATCTCCCAGTTGATGCCCGACATGGCGGGTCTCGAATCGTCGCGGGAGGCCGCGAACGCCGCGTTGTCGAACAGGTCGAAGATCGCCGCAATCGAAAGCTCCAGCGCCACCCCCTCCGGCAGTTTCGGGACTTCCGGGAACTCACCGGGGTCCAATCCGGCCAGCATCGCCCGGCTGTTGGAGGTCTCGATGTGCAGATTCCGGTCCTTGGTGCGAAACTCGGCGTCCGCCACACCCAGTTCGCGTACCGCCTCCAGCAGCTTGCGACCCGGCACCAGCACCTGGCCGTCCTCCCCGGCTTTCAGCACCGGGAAATCCTTGCGCACGGTGGTATCGATATCCGTGCCGGAGACCGAAACCTTGCCGCCGCTCACCTCCAGCAGCACATTCTGCAGAACCGGGTAGGTGGTCCGGCCGGGCAGCGCACCGGCAACCGTCGCCAGTATCTCGGCAAACACTTCACGCTCAACCTGACAACGCATCACATCTCCTTTGTCAACTACTTACGATTGGCCTTCCGATTCTTACTCCGAATCAGCACATTGTCAATCAGACGGGTCCGACCCAGAAAAGCCGCAACCGCGACCAGGACCGTTCCCCGGACCTGTCGAACCGGCCTCAACCGTTCGGGGTCAACGAACTCGAGATACTGAACCCTGGCCCGGCTCTGCCGGGACAAGTGCTCAAGCATCAGCCGTCGCAACCGGGCAACTGACCTCTCGCCCGCCTCTGCCTGCCGGCGGCACAGGTCCAGCGCCCGAAACAACGCCGACGCCTCGTCGCGCTCCGCCGGGCTCAGGTAGCGGTTGCGTGAGCTCATCGCCAGTCCATCCGGCTCACGCACCGTGGGCACAACAAGAATCCGAGTCCCGAAACCAAGGTCACGGACCATCCGCCTGATGGCGAAAGCCTGCTGGGCGTCCTTCTGGCCGAAAGCTGCGACCTGCGGCTGAACGATCGCCAGCAGCTTGGCGACAACCGTCGTCACACCCCGGAAATGGCCGGGCCGATGCCGGGCGCAGAGAACATCACCCAGCCCGGCCACCTCCACGAAGGTTACGTATCCTTCGGGGTACATTTCTGCCGGCGAGGGCATGAACACGACGTCAACTCCCTCTGCGGACAACAGCTTCCGGTCCCGTGCGGAGTCGCGCGGGTAGCGCCGGTAATCCTCGGCCGGTCCGAATTGCAGCGGATTGACGAATATCGATACGACCACGCGGTCGCAGTAACGCCTGGTGGCACGCACCAGCGCCAGGTGACCCTCATGGAGACTTCCCATCGTCGGGACGAGGCCGACACGACCGGTCCTCCGGGCCGCTTCCGACCAGCGCCGCATCGCCGACGGCTTCCTGAGCGTTATCATCCGGCGGCAGCGCTAGTCTACGGCGCGACCCGGAACGTCCTCCGGGGACCGGGGCGTGCGGAAGCTGTGCTCATCGTCTGGGAACCTTCCTGCACGCACGTCGTCAGCGTACTCGGCGACCGCCTGCCTGATGACCTCGCCGACCTCGGCATAGCGCCGAACGAACTTGAACCCCGGACTCTCGGACAGCCCGACCATATCGTGCAGCACCAGAATCTGGCCGTCGCATCCCGGCCCGGCTCCAATCCCGATCGTCGGGATGTTCAACGCCCTGGTAACCTCTGTCGCGGCCTCAACCGGCACCTTCTCCAGCACAACCGCGAAGCAACCTGACGCTTCCAGCTCGCAGGCATCGGCCACAAGCCGCTCTCGCTCGACCTGGGTCCGGGCCTG
>JAWOIB010000118.1:0-7228 GCA_046484845.1 bacterium | reverse complement strand
GGACTCCGATTCGATTCAGGCCGCGGATGAAAATGGGATGGCTATGGTTTTTACCGGGATCCGGCACTTTAAGCACTAGTGATTGATATTTTTTTATTGCTCTAACATCAAACAGCAGCACCAGGGCGCGCTGTTGCTGTTCCGGGTGGGCGACTTCTACGAGATGTTCTACGAGGACGCCGAGGTCGGCGCCCGGGCGCTCGGACTGACGCTGACCTCCCGGCCGCACGGGCCGACCAACCGGGTGCCGCTGGCCGGGGTGCCGGCGAAGTCGCTGGACAACTACGTGGCCCGGCTGGTCGCGGGCGGCCACCGGGTCGCGATCTGCGAGCAACTCGAGCCGCCGTCGGCCCGCAAGCCGGTGGTGCGCCGGGAGGTCGTCGAGGTCATCACGCCCGGGACGCTGGTCCGGCCCGGCCTGCTGGACGAGAAGCGCAGCAACTACCTGATGGCGCTGTCGCCCGCGGGGGAGAAATGCGGGATGGCGTTCGCGGATGTGTCCACCGGCGAGTTCCTGCTCGCGGAGGTGCCGATGGCGGCGCTGGCGGAAGAAATCCAGAAGGTCGAGCCGCGCGAGCTGCTGGTGCCGGAGTCCTGGCCGGAAGACCGGGAACTGCCCGGGGGCATCGAGGTGACCCGGCGCGAGGATTACTACTTCACCCAGGATTTCGCGTTCGACCGGCTGGCTTCCCATTTCGGGGTCGCCAGCCTGGACGGGTTCGGGGTGGGCGAGCTGACCGAGGCGATCTGCGCGGCCGGGGCCGCGCTCGACTACCTCGAACAGACCCAGAAGAGCGCCTTGCCGCACATCGCCAGCCTGGCCCCGTACCGGGCCTCGGAGCACCTGCTGATCGACCGGATATCGCGCCGCAACCTGGAGCTGGTTGAGCGCATCCACCCGGACGCGCCCCGCGGCGAGGGCACGTTGCTGTCGGTGGTGGACCGGACGCGGACCCCGGCGGGCGGCCGGCTGGTCCGGCGCTGGCTGATGGCCCCGCTGGTCGAGCCCGCGGCGGTCAACCTCCGGCTCGACGCGGTCGAGGAGCTGGCCGCGGCGGGCGCGCCGCTCGCCCCGGTCCAGGACCTGCTGTCCGGTATCGGGGATATCGAGCGGGTGGCCTCGCGGGTCGCGCTCGAGCGGGCGAACGCCCGCGAGCTGGTCGGGCTCCGGGACTGGTTGCGCAAGGTTCCGGCGGTGCGCGCGGCCGCGGCGGGTTTCCGCGCCGCCCGGCTGGCCGCGATCCGCGATGGCATCGAAGACTTCTCGCCGCTGGCGGACGAAATCGGGCGGACGCTGGTCGAGTCGCCGCCGCTGGCGCTGTCCGAGGGCGGGCTCATCGCCCGGGGCGTCAGCCCGGAGCTGGACGAACTGCGCGACCTGTCCCGCAACGCCAAAGACTTCATCGCCGCGCTTCAGCAGCGGGAGCGGGAGCGCACCGGGATACCGAACCTCCGGGTCGGTTACAACTCGGTGTTCGGGTACTACCTGGAGGTCACGAAGTCGTACGTCGGGCAGGTCCCGGCGAACTGGCTGCGCAAGCAGACGTTGACCTCGGGCGAGCGGTACATCACCCCGGAGCTGAAAGAGTACGAGGCCAAGGTCGTCCATGCCGAGGAGCGCATCAAGGCGCTGGAGTTTGAGCTGTTCACGGACCTGCGCCGGCGCGCCGGGCGCGAGGTGGAGCGGCTCGCCCGGCTGTCGCTGCTGCTGGCGGAGCTGGACGTGCTGGCCGGGTTCGCCCAGGTCTCGCGCGAGAACCGGTACGCCCGGCCGGTGGTGGACGATTCCGGGGTCATCGAAATCACCCGGGGTCGGCACCCGGTGGTCGAGCGGATGCTCGACCGGCCGTTCATGCCCAACGACACCCGGCTTGACACCGACCGCGAGCAGGTCGCGATCATCACCGGCCCGAACATGGCCGGCAAGTCCACCTACCTGCGCCAGGTCGCGCTGATTGCGGTGATGGCGCAGGTCGGCTGCTTCGTGCCCGCGGAGCGGGCGCGCATCGGGGCGGTGGACAAGATTTTCACCCGCATCGGCGCATCCGACGACCTTGCCAAGGGGGTTTCGACCTTCCTGGCCGAGATGACCGAGACCGCCAACATCCTCAACAACGCCACCTCGCGCAGCCTGGTCATCCTGGACGAGGTCGGCCGGGGCACCGCGACCAACGACGGGCTGGCCATCGCCTGGGCCGCGGTCGAGTACCTGCACGGCCCGCCGGAGCGCCGGCCGCGGGCGCTGTTCGCGACCCATTACCACGAGCTGACCGAGGTGACCACGCTGCTGCCCCGGGCCCGCAACTACAACTTCGCGGTCCGCGAGCGGCCGGACGGGGTGACCTTCCTGCGCAAGCTGAACCCGGGCCCGGCAGGCAAGAGCTACGGCATCGCGGTCGCCCGCCTGGCCGGTCTGCCCGAGGGCGTCATCGCACGCGCCCGGGAACTGCTCGACCGGTTCGAGGCGGGCGAACAGCGGGCGGTGCTGGAACTGCTGCCCGGGGAGGAACCGGCCCGTGCGGCCGACGCCCCGGCGCCGCACCCGGTGCTCGAGCGGTTGGCGGCGGCGGACCCGGACCGGCTCTCGCCGCTCGAGGCGCTGCAGCTGCTGGCCGAACTCCGCCGGCTTGCCCGCGGGGACTGAGTTTCACTGCTGAAAAGAGCAGGGCGGCGCCGAAGCGCCGCCCTGCTCTCAATGCGCTGGCCTACCAGCGCCGGCTGTTGTAGTCGCCGCGCGGGGCACGGTCACGCCGACCGCCGCCGCCGCCGCCGTCACGCCGGCCACCGCCGCCGCCGCCGCCGCCCTCGGTGCGGGCGCGGGCTTCGTTGACGGTGAGCGGGCGCCCGTCGAGTTCCTGGCCGTTGAGCGCGCTGATGGCGGCGCGGGCCGCGTCATCAGACGACATCTCGACGAAGCCGAAACCGCGGGAGCGGTTCGTGAGCCTGTCTTTTACGATCTCACAGGACGACACATCGCCATGCTTGCCGAACATCTCGGTAAGCTGGCTCTCGGTTGCGCTGAAGGGAAGATTCCCTACGAATATGCGCTGACCCATTGGGGTACCTCCGACTGTTTTGCGCTTGGGACTCGTTATGGGTCGCTACGGTGCAGGCCCGTTGTCAAACAGTCCGACGCATAGGCCGATAAGCGAACTCAAGCAGTTACAGGACCTTTCTGTACTCATGGCTGGCTGCAGGGTCCTTCTGTAACCAGCGCACAATATTACACCCCCCTGGGTCTTTGTCAAGCGGCCGGGCCGGTCCTCCCGCCCGGCGCCCGGGGTTCCCTGCGGCCTGCGGACACTTGACCCGGGCGCGCGGCGGCCTAGAATCTGGATGTGGAGCGGACCGGCCCGCTCCAATCGGACCCAACACCATCACCAGGCAGACAAACCAAGGAGGACAGCCTGTGAACGGAGCGCGTTTCGCGATGCGGCTGATGGCCGCCGGCCTGATAATCCTGCTCGGCTGCAACCGGGCCAACCGGTCGCCGCAGGTTCCGTCGGTCCCGCAGGGCCCGGACGAGTGCGCGGTCGGGATGAACTACGGCTTCACCGCCACGACCACCGACCCGGACGGCGACAGCGTCGCCTTCCAGTTCCGCTGGAGCGCCGATGACAGCTCGGACTGGAGCGAGTACGTCGCCACCGGCGGGTCGGTGACGATGAACCACGCCTGGCAGACGGTCGGCAACTACTCGGTTGTCGCCCGGGCCAGGGACAACAAGGGCAACATCTCCGGCTGGTCGCCGCTGCTCGGGGTGCTTGTCCGCACCAACGAGAATCCTGGAACCCCGATGATGCCCGACGGGCCGTCGAGCGGCGTCATCAACATTGATTACCACTTCTCCACGTCGGCCACCGACCCGGACGGCGACGCGGTCCAGTTCCGGTACGACTGGGGAGACGGCGACACCTCGGACTGGGGCGACCCGGTCGAGAGCGGGCAGGCCGATTCGGTCTCCCACCGGTGGACCGAGGCGGGCTTCTACCAGGTGCGGGTGCAGGCCCGGGACAAGCTGGGCGGGCTATCGCCGTGGTCCGAGGCGGCGGGCATCGTCATCGCCGGCTCGGCCCAGCCCTACACCATCGCGCTGACCTGGGGCGAGCATCCGCGCGACCTCGACTCGCACATCTGGACGCCCGAAATCGAGGGCAGCAGTTACCACGTCTACTACAGCAGCCCGGGCCGCCTCGCCACCGCGCCCTACTGCTCGCTCGACGTGGACGACGTGACCAGCTACGGCCCGGAGCACGTCAGCATCGGGACTGTGTTCGACGGCGAGTACATCTACGCGGTCCATCACTACTCCGGCGACAGCACGATCACGACCTCCGGCGCCCGGGTCGAACTCTACGTGAACGGCATCCTGGACCGGACCTTCAACGTGCCGGACGAGCCGGCCGGTGGTCGGCGCTGGTGGCACGTGTTCAAGCTGGACGGCAGCACCGGGGTGGTCACGGTGCTGAACCAGATCAGCTCCGGCCCGCCTGTCCTGGTGGATTTCCTGCCGGACAAATAGCGCCGGGCCGCGACAGACCTTCACGGCGGGGCGGACCATGAGTCCGCCCCGCCGGCCTTCCCGGACGCGGGCAGGCCGGGAACCCGTTTCTCGCCGGCACCGGGCCGAGGCGGCCCGGGATTCCCTGCCACGCTCAGCATCCCGAACGCTGATTCCCCTTCCGCCACCCGGCAGCTTTCCCGCGCCGCTTCCGGGCAGGAACCCGGCGAAGAGAGCGCCCGGCTTGACAACTCCGGCCCGGCGGGGGTAAGCTGTGTTGAGAAAGCAGTGTTTCTGGTCAATGACAGGACGTGTCCGGCCGGCGGTTAGGTCCGCCCACGGAGGCAGATGATGAATCAGACAGTCTGCAGGCCGCTCGCAGTCGCAACCATCCTGCTCGCGCTGACCGCGCCGGCCCTGGCCGGTACGCCCCTGCGCGGGCAGGCCCGGATGGCCGACTATGAACTGCCCAGGACGCAGCACGCGGTACACCAGGCGGTGATGGATTCGCTGAGCCGGGTCCACCCGCGCCAGCGAGCTCGGTGGTTGCATGACCGCGGACTCGTTGATCGACTTCCCGACTTCACTAGCCCTACAGACTCCGGACCGCTCCGTCTGGTCGGCCGCTGGTCCTACGGGCCTTCATCCGATGTTGACGGCAGAGCGACCTCGACGGACACGCTGGTTGCGCTGGCGAGGGGGTCGGGCGTCAGCCTGCTGAGTTTCAGCCGCAGGGATTCGCTCCGGATTGAACTGCTCTCGGACATCAACGCCGAGCGCATTCTGAACCAGGTTATGATTCGGGATACCCTGCTCTACGTCGGCACCAATGCCGGTCTGGAAATCTACGACATCGCGGACGTGCGCAGTCCGAGACGGCTATCCTGGATTCGCACCGGCTGTGCCGGGTTCGACGTCAGGGAGTCGCTGGCGTACGTCACCTGGTATGATACGTTCAAGATATACAACACCGCCGACCCGGCCGCGCCGTACCGAGTCGGCGTCTGCCAGGAAAGCGGCCATGCGGTCGCCGTGACCGGGAACCTGGCGCTGGTAGCCGACCGCTGGGGACTCTACCTCCTGGACGTCAGCGACCCGGCATCGCCCCGCCGGGTCAACTCCTGGGGCAGCGCGGTTGATGCCGTAACCGTCAGAGGCAACCTTGCCTACGTCACGCGGTTCAACCCGAATCAACCGGGCGAGCTCAGCCTGACCATCCTTGATGTATCGAACCCGCAGTCGGTCAGGCAGCTCGGGTACCTGCAGGAAGCCGGCGGCTGGAAGGTCCATCTGATAGACACGCTGGCCTACTGCTCGGGTGACCAGGACGACCGGAGGTTCCGGATTGTCTCGGTAGCTGACTCGACCAATCCAAGGCTGATTGGCACCGGCGTCACGACCGGCTGGAACCGGGGCGTATGGGCGAGCGGGCTGACCAGGGCGGCGTTTGTCGCGAATGCCTTCGACGGCTTGCAGGTCTTCGACATATCGAACACCGCGAACCCGGTACGGGACACGGCGGTATTCGGGGCGGACCATTCTGTGGATATCAGCATCGCTGGGGATATTGCGTACGTGGCGAATTCTCTCTCCGGGCTGCAAGTGCTGGGCATCGCGGACCCCACTCGGCCCCATAGGCTCGGCGGCTTGGATACCGCGGGCACGAGACCCAGGGTCAGTTCAGTAGTGTCTCGGGATTCGTTTGCCTATGCGAGCTGGCAACCCGTACCGCTATTCCGCTCGGTAGATGTTACCGATCCAGCACAGCCCCGTCTCGTTGGTGGATACGATGTTTTCAACCCGCCCCAAGACATGATCCTGCGCGACTCCTTCTGCTACGTTGCCCAGGACCGCAGATTTCAGATTCTGAACGTCGTCCGGCCCAGAGAGCCGACCCTGGTCGGGACGGAGGTTCTTCCCTTCGACTCATGGAAGGCCGTACTTCGTGACTCTCTGACCTATGTTGCGAACGTGACCTCGGTGCAGATGGTCAACGTGGCGGACCCGAGCAACCCTACGATTATCGGCTCGCTGGGCGGCAGGACCCTGGGGATTGACATCCGCGACACGGTCCTCGTGACCGCGGGTTCATACTACGGCAGTGTCGCGTGGAGCATAGCCGACCCGAGGAACCCCCGCGAGCTCGGCTCGCTTCCGCTCGATGGCTGGATGGCCGACGTGGCAATGGTTGACTCGTTTGCGTACGTCGGCGGTTCCAGTCTGTACGTCGTGGACATCAGCAATCCGGAGAGCTTACACGTCGTCGGGACCTGGTCTCCGCCCTGGACGATTCGCAGACTGCTGTGGGAACCGCCGTACCTCTACGCTGCATGTTATGAGGCGGGGCTGTGTATCCTTGAGATAGCGCCGACAGGAATGGCTGAGCGGCCGCGGACCGCAGTTACCGGCAGTGCGGTCGGCGTCAGCCCGAGCGTGACGGTCGGACCGGTATGGCTTGAGTTGACAGGCTACACCGGTCCGAGCTTACTGGTTGAAGTCCACGATTCGCAGGGAAGGCTGCAAATGCGGTCCGAATGCCGGGACGCAGGCAAAAGGGGGCGCTTCAGATGCGACCTCAGCGCTTTCCCTGCGGGCGTGTACTTTCTGAGTGTTCGAACAGGAAACAGGAGCCACACGGCGAGAGTCGTGCTGGCAGAAAGGAGGTAGGCCATGAAGCGAGCAGGAATGCTTCTTCTGGCTGCAGTCGGAATCGCGGCGGCATACCTC
>JAWOIB010000114.1:0-43575 GCA_046484845.1 bacterium | reverse complement strand
GGCGCGGGGTCAGAGGTCGCGGAGCGCGGCGGCGACGGTGAGGATGCGGACTGTGCGCCAGCGCGGGGCAAGGGCGAGGAGGTCCGCGTCACCGGTGATGAGCGCGCGGGCGCGGGCGGCCCGGGCGCAGTGGAGGAACTTGTCGTCGTCGCGGTCCCGGCAGACCGGCGGGCCGCCCGCCGGGGAAAAGGCGTCGCACCAGGGCAGGATGTGTTCGCCGGCAAGGGCACGGATTTCGTCGGGCGTCAGTCCGAACCGGGGGTAGGCGAGCACGCGGAGGTATTCGCGCAGGATGTCGCGGCTGACCGCGAGCCGGCAGGGGCCGCGATGCCAGAGCGGGATGAGCCGCGAGGCTTCGCCCCGGAAGAGCAGGGCCGACACGAGCACGTTCGTGTCGAGCACGAGCCGGGCTACTTCCTGCGGCGCGCCCACTTGATGGCCTGCTCGACCTCGTCCGGTTCGATGCCTTCGGACGCGAGCCGGTCGCGGACAACCTCGATATCCGCGGCCGGGGTGACCCGCACCGGCCGGAGCAGTATCGCCCCGTCCCGGATGCTGGCGTCGAAGTAGTCGGTCTCGGGCAGTTCGTCGAGCAACGCCCGGGGGATGGTGACCTGGTTCTTGCTGGTCTTCTTGGTCAGCATGGCGTCTCCTTACTTTCTTACTTGCTTACTATGCTACCCGCCGGCGCGGCCGGGGTCAAGCCGCCGGACGGCCGGGCTGGACCATGGCCGGGAGGCAGTATCAGGGGGCCGGGATGCGGAACGCCGGGCCGGAGGCGAGGGGAGCGAGGAGTGATTGCAGAGTGCAGAGTGCAGACTGCAAAGTGAGGAAAGCGGAAGACGGGCCCGGGCGGAGGGGTCGAGTATCTGTACCTGGGCCGGGAGCTGGGCGGGCTAGAGCCGTTCCCAGTCCTAGCGGTGGTTGCGGATGAGGGCTGTGCGGCTGATGGGGCCGAAGGCCGGCATCAGGCGACTTCGACTACTTCGAGCTTGAGCCCGTCAACAACCGGCAGGTCGAGCCCGCGCGATACGCGGAACAGGATCCAGTCTTCGAGTGTGCTTTCGAGCTCTTCGCGGCAGGTTTCGAGGTCTGCGGCGTTCACATAGACACCCTCAAATCCCGGTATCTCGCCGTAGAACGACTTGTCGTCGGGCAGGATTTCGTAGCGCGCGCGGTGCATCGCGGCGGTGATATAGTCGGTCAGCATCGGGCAATTGTGGCCCCGGGAACCGGGGAAGTCAAGAAGGGACGAAGGTTCCGACCAGCACAGCCGGGCTGGACAGGCGCGGGCGGGAACTTTAGAATCCCGGCGTGAGCGGACGGAGCGTCCTCACCATCGGCCATTCGAACCTGCCGCTTGAGCGGTTCCTCGCGCTGTTGCGGGAGCGGTCGGTCACGCTGGTCGTAGATGTGCGGTCCGCGCCGTATTCGCGCCACGCCCCGCAGTTCAACCGGGAGGCGCTGGCCGCCGCGCTGGTGCGGGCGGGAATCGAGTATCTGTACCTGGGCCGGGAGCTGGGCGGGAAGCGGGAGCCGCCGCTGTCTTTCGACCGGGTCGCCCGACTGCCGGAGTTCCGGCAGGGCATCGAGCAACTGGCCGGGCTGGCCGCGGAGCGGATAGTCGCCGTGGTCTGCGGGGAGGAGAACCCGGCGCGGTGTCACCGGCGGTCGCTGGTTACCCCGGCGCTCGTGCGGCTTGGGGTCGAGGTGCGGCATGTCCGGGCCGACGGCCGGGTGCAGGGTGATGATGAGGTGGCGCGGGAGGCAAGCGGCGGGCAGACGTTGCTGGAGTTCGGGGAGTGAGGCGAGCGGCGGGAGTGCACGTGCCGGGCGGGTCATGGGGTTGACTTTCCGCGGGGCGAGGTGATACTCTAGTCGTGGTCAGGAACACGGAAACGCTGGAGCGGTTCGAGCTGGAGCAGGCTCGTAAGTCCCCGCCTGACCTGCTCCGGAACCTCCGCATCTTCGAAGCGCTGTGGAGTGAGGCGCTGGCGCTCGGCGTAGTCCGGCGTCAGGACCCGCTTGAGGGCATCGAAGCGGTTGTCCGTCTCGCCCGCGACATCAACAGTGTTTGAGTCCCTGCTCGCCCGGCTCGACCGCGCGCTGACCGGGTCCGGAATCCCCTACATGGTCGTCGGCGGACAGGCGGTGCTGGTGTATGGCGAGCCGCGGCTGACCCGGGACATTGACCTGACCCTGGGCATCGGCCCGGAGGAATTCGGCCGGGTACTCGGTGTCTGCCGGAAGACCGGGCTTTCCCCTCTCGTCGAGAACCCGGACAGCTTCGTTCCCGAGACGATGGTCCTGCCGGCCCAGGAGCCGGAAACCGGCATCAGGGTTGACTTCATCTTCTCCACGACCGGCTATGAACGGCAGGCAATCAGCCGGAGCCGCACGGTGAGGCTGGGGGGCGCCGACGTGCACTTTGCCGGCATGGAGGACCTGGTCGTCCACAAGCTGGTGGCGGGACGGCTGCGCGACCTGGAAGACGCGCGCATGGTCCTCGCACGCAACCCGGGATACGACCGCCGGTACATCGAGCACTGGCTCGGCGAGTTCAGCCGGGTCCTCGACCGAGACCTGCTCACCGTCTTCGCCGACATCGTCCGCCCGGGCTGAGCCGGGCGCGGCACCGCCGCCCATTGACAGTCTGCCGGGCCGGACTACCATGGCGGGTCTGAAAGGAGTCAGTATGCGTTCTTGTCGCGTTGCGCTGTCTGCGGCGCTGGCCGCAGGGTTATTGTCCTGCGCGCCGCGGGTCATCCCGGCCCGGGGCGTCCCGGGCCGTGAAATCCCGTTCGAGTCCCAGGGCGGCGGCGTGCTGGTGCCGGTGCAGGTCGGGGAGTCGCGGGTCCTCAGGCTCCGTCTCGATACCGGGATGAGCTTCGACGGGGTGCTGTTGTACGAGCCGCTGCCCGAGTCGGCGGTGCCCGGGCCGCTGTACGAGGTGCGGATTCCCGGGGCCGGGTCGGATGAACCGGCGCGGGGGCTGATGGCCGAGTCGGCGTCGTTCCGGTCCGGCGCGCTGGAGTTCTCGCGCCAGCGGGTGGTCTGGCTCGTCGACGGGTTGATGTCCGGGTTCTCGAGCGACGGGGTGATGGGCTACTCGCTTTTCGGGCACTGGACGGTGGAGCTGGACTACGACCGGTCGGTGATCGTCCTGCACGAGCCGGGCAGTTTCGTGCCGGATTCGTCCTGGACCGTCGTCCCGATGGAACTGCGCAAGAACAATATGCCGTGGGTGAAGCTCCGGGCGAGCATCGGCGGCGAGGAGCCGGTGGAGCTGGACTGCTACATCGACCTCGCCGCGCGCGACGAGGTGGTGTTCCTGGTCCGGGATGACGCGAAGGTCGCGATGCCGGAGGGGCTGGAGCCGCTGTATCTCGGGCGGGGACTGAGCGGCGACATCCACGGCTGGCAGGGCCGGGCCGCGCTGTTGGAGCTGGGCGGGTTCCGGTTCGAGGACGTACCGGTTTCATTTGCGCCGGACGAGGCGCGGTCGAAACAGCCGGGCGCGGACGCGGTGGTGTGCAACGGCCTGCTCTCGCGGCTGAACACGGTCTACGACTACGCGGGGGGCAGGCTGTACCTGCGGAGGAGGGTGACGCCGCGGGCGGACGCGGGCGGGAAATGAGCGCGCGGGCGCGGGCAGGACGGACCGGGAAATCCGGAGGAACGCTGCAGTTGGACAGGAGAGAGGAAGAACGATGAAGAGCGTTGTCATCTACTACTCGAAGTATGGCTCGACACGAACTTACGCCGAGTGGCTGGCCGAGGCGACCGGGGCCGAACTGGTGCCGCAGGCCGAGGCGAAGAAGCTTGAGTTCGCCGGGTATGACGCGGTTGCGTTCGGCTGTCCTTACTATGCGGGACAGTTGAAACTGGCCGGGTTCGTGAAGGCCTGCGCGCCGCGGCTTGCCGGCAAGCGCGTCGCCTTCTTCGCGGTCGGGGCCGCGGAACCGGACAGCCCGGACGCGCGCAAGGGCTACGACAACGCCCTGCCCGAGGAGGTGCGGGCCGGGATGCGGTTCTTCTTCCTGCGCGGCCGCATCGAGCTGGCCAGGCTGAATGCCATCGAGCGGACCGTGATGAAGCTGATGAAGGCGCGTGACGTCGACCATACCGACCGGGCCGCCATCGCGCCGCTGGCCGGGTTCCTGCTGGGTTCTGCGGCCGGCGGCTGATGCCCGCTGCCTCCCCGGCCGCCACCTTCGCCACCCGGGTGGCGACCGTCGTGAGCTCCATTCCCGCGGGCCGGGTCGCGACCTACGGCCAGGTCGCGGCGATGGCCGGCAGCCCGTCGGGCGCGCGGCTGGTCGCGCGCGCTCTCTGGGCGATGTCGGAGAAGCACGGCCTGCCCTGGCACCGGGTCGTCAGTTCGAAGGGCGTCGTCTCCCTGCCCGGCGAGGGCGGCAGGCTCCAGCGCAGACTGCTGGAGCAGGAGGACGTCGAGTTCGGGCCGGACGGCCGCTTCTCTCTCCGCCGGTTCCAGTGGCGCGGCTGAACCCGCGGCGCGCCGCCGGACTCCCGGGCCTGCCGACCGGCGTTCTTTGACAGGCGAGCGGGTTTCGGGTATTGCTGGGATGATGACTGAGGCAGTTGCCGCGCGGATATGCCCCTTCGAATGAAGCCCGGGTTCGACAACCGGAAGTACCTCGCCGAGCAGTCGGCGGCGATCCGCGCGCGTGTGGCCGAGTTCGGCAGTAAGCTCTACCTCGAACTGGGCGGCAAGCTGGTTTATGACTACCACGCGGCGCGCGTGCTCCCCGGGTTCGACCCCAACGTCAAGATGGAGCTACTCCGGATGCTGCGCGACGACGCCGACATCATCCTCTGCATCCACGCCGGCGACATCGAACGCCGGAAAATCCGGGCCGATTTCGGCATCACCTACGACGCGGACGCGCTGAAGCTGATTGACGACCTGAAGGAACAGGGGCTGTCGGTCTCTGCGGTGGTCATCACCCGGTTCGACGACCAGCCCGCCGCGGCGGTCTTCCGGAACAAGCTGGAGCACCGGGGAGTGAGCGTCCACACCCACCGCTACACCAGGGGCTACCCAACCGACGTCGACACCATCGTCAGCGAGGAAGGCTACGGCGCCAACAGCTACATCGAAACCGGCAACCGGCTGGTAGTGGTGACCGGGCCCGGCCCGGGAAGCGGCAAGCTGGCGACCTGCCTTTCCCAGCTCTACCACGACCACCGGCGCGGGGTGAAGTCCGGGTACGCCAAGTTCGAGACCTTCCCGGTCTGGAACCTCCCGCTCAAGCACCCGGTCAACGTCGCCTACGAGGCCGCGACCGCGGACCTCCAGGACCGCAACGTCATCGACCCGTACCACCTGGAAGCCTGCGGCGAAACCGCGGTGAACTACAACCGGGACGTCGAGGTCTTCCCGGTCCTGCGCCGTATCCTGGCCCGGATCTCGGGCGAGTCGCGCTACCGGTCGCCGACCGACATGGGCGTCAACCGGGCCGGGTTCGGCATCACCGACGACGAGACGGTGCGGGAAGCCGCCCGGCAGGAGGTCATCCGGCGGTATTTCCGGTACCGGTGCGAGCACGTGATGGGTTTCGTGAGCCGGGAGACGGTCCAGAAGTCGGAACTGCTCCTGCGGGAGCTCGGGCTCGCGCCCGAGGACCGGGCGGTGGTCGAGCCCGCGCGCCGGGCCGCGGCGGAAGCCCAGGCGACGGGGAAGGGACACGAGGGCATTTTCTGCGGCACCGCCATCCAGTTGCCCGACGGCACCGTCGTCACCGGCAAGAACTCACCGCAGATGCACGCCGCCTCCAGCCTGGTGCTCAACGCCGCCAAGCAGTTGGCCGGCCTGCCGGACCAGCTCCACCTGCTGTCACCCGCGGTCATCGAGGCGATCGCCAGCCTCGACCGGCACATCCTGAAGAAGACCGCGGCCAGCCTCGACCTTGCGGAAACCCTGGTCGCGCTGAGTGTCAGCGCCACCACCAACCCGACCGCGAAGCTGGCGCTGGAACAGCTCCAGCACCTGCGGGGCTGCGAGGTTCACAGCACCCACATCCCCACCCCGGGGGACGAGGAGGGCCTGCGCAAGCTCGGCGTGAACCTGACCAGCGACCCGCAGTTCTCCAGCCACAGCCTGTTCGCGGCCTGACCGCAGGGGCCGGCTCAGTCCACCAGCACCAGCCGCAGCGTCCCGCTCTCCCCTGCCACGCCGATAAACACCACCCCGGCCGGCAGGCCGGTGAGGTCGAGTTCGAGCGTCCGGCCGCCCGCTTCCCCGGCCGCGGGCCAGCTGCGCAGGGTCCGGCCGGCGGCGTCGCGCGCCACGGCCGCGCGGGAAGCGCCCGCCGGTCCGGGCAGGTTCAGCCGGACCGGACCCGGACGCCGGATGGCAGGGCCGACGAGCGCGGGACGGGCCGCGGGCACGGGACGCGGCCCGGCGACCCCGGTCGGCGGCGCCCGGTACCAGCCGGTGCGCTCGCGGTCGAACCGGAACGTCGGGCAGGGCAGGCGCAGCGGGTCGTATTCGGCCTCCGTGCGCCAGGCGTGGAAGCTGCCGTCCGCACCGGACATCAGGATGTCCACCAGCCCGTCAAGGTCCGGGTCGGCAAGGAACGGCGTCCTCGACATCGGGATGATGCCTTCGATGAAGGCGTAGGAGCCGCGGTCGGGAAGCCAGTAGGTCGGGAAGCCGGTCCTGGGCCAGCCCGGCAGGTGACTGCCCGCCGCGTCGAGGGCGTAGAAGCTGGAGTCACAGCCGGCGGTGATGATTTCCAGGCCGGGGTCGCTGTCCACGTTGCCGACCGCGGGCGAGTACCAGATGGCGTTGCGGGTCGCGACCGGGAAGCCGGGCAGGGCGTTGCCGTCCGCATCGAAGGCGTGGACCCGGCCCGCCCAGCGGGTGTTGCAGGATTCCCGGCCCGAACTGCCGAAGACTATCTCCAGCCGGCCGTCGCCGGTGAGGTCCGCCAGCGCCGGGGTGGCGAAAGCCCGGGTGATTTCACGCGTCGGCGGGTAGTACCCGGCATCGATGTGGAGGTCGACCGGGAAGCCGGGGCGCATGTTGCCGAGCGTGTCGTAGCAGTCGAGCCAGCCGCGGCGCCGGACGACGACAATCTCCGGCCGGCCGTCGCCGTCGAGGTCCGCGACCGCGGGCGAGGCGTAGTCCGGCGACCAGCCTCCGCCCGGGCCTTCGGTCTGCCACTGGCGGCGGACCGTGCCGTCGGCATTCATGATGAAGAAGCGCTTCTCGACCACCGGGTAGGGATGGTCGTCGGAGAACACCCCGATGTGGCAGAGGATCTCCGGGATGCCGTCACCGTCAATGTCCGCGACCGCCGGGCTGGTATAGGAGCCGTGCCGGTGGATGCTGTCCTTGTAGAACAGGTATTTCCAGAGCGAGTCCCCGTCCGCGTTGAGCAGGTAGACCCCGTTCCCAGGCTTGCGGATCGAGCCGAGGTCCGAGACCTGGACGACGATTTCCAGCCGGCCGTCGCCGGTGAGGTCCGCGGCCGCGACCTCGGACGGGACCTTGTGGTACGGGTCCTCGGGCCAGCCGGGCAGGATGAACGGCCAGCCGGGCCGGACCGCGCCGGTCGCACCGTCGAGCACCAGGATTCGGTTCTTGTACAGCGGCGGCACGTCGAAGAAGGTCTGGGCGAACGGGATGATGACCTCGTCGCGGCCGTCGCCGTCGAGGTCCGCGACGGTGACCGAGCCCATCTCCGGGTTCCCGGAGTAGCCCCAGGAGTCCTGCCACATCACCCTTAAGTCGTAATCGAGCACGACCAGCTTCGAAACGCTCAGTCCCGGGTTTTCGTACGCGGGCCGGGACAGGCGGACCGCGATGCCCGGCTTCGTGCCGCCGGTGAAGAAGCCGGTGTTGATGGTCACGCCCCAGCGGTCGCTGAGCATTATCGTGGTATCGTCGAGCGCTTCCCCGTGCGTGAAGCTGTGATGGTCGATTCCGGCCGCGGACGTGCGGCCGACGGTCGCGGTCGCGCCGGGCGGGATGAACAGCCCGGGCAGCAGAGCGAGCACGGCCAGCATCATGAACGCCTCCTTTTTGTGCGGACGCCGCTGACCGATTATCGGCACGCTGTCTCTCGTGTCAACCGGCTTTACTTCCCGGGCCGGCTCAATATCCTTGAGCCTGATGGCTGGTCCCGACAGCGCCGACCACCCCGACGCCCCCGCCGCCGGGGGCGGACCGGGCGACAGGCCCAAAGGCGCGGTTGTATCCGCCGTGCTGACCGGGTTGCTCGTCGCCGCGGCCATCACCCTGCTCCTGCTCTACGGCCGGCAACTCTGGCACCTGTTCCGCCGCCCGGCGGAACTGCGCGCGCTCGTGGCCGGCTGGGGCGCCTGGGCCCCGCTCGGCATCATCGGCTTCCAGGTCCTCCAGATATTGCTCGCGCCCCTGCCCGGGCACCCGCTGTCGTTCGCGGTCGGGTACGCCTACGGCTTCTGGCCCGGCATCGCCTGGCTGATGGTCGGCATCATGCTCGGCGCCACCATCAATTTCCTGCTGGCGCGAATCCTGGGCCGGCGGCTGCTGCGCTTCTTCGTATCGGCCGACCGGCTCGCGCAGCTCGACCGCATGGTCATCCGGCGCGGGGCATTCTACGTGTTCCTGCTGATACTTATTCCCAACCCGGTCGGAGACCTTGCTTATTACATCGCCGGGCTGACCGCCCTGCCCCTGCCGCTGTTCCTTACGGTTGTGTTCCTCGCCCGGCTGCCGACCAGCCTGCTCGAATGCGGGCTGGGTAGTGGTGCGACCCGGTTCGGATGGTTGGAATGGCTGCTGCTGGGCGCGGCGGCGCTGGTCGCGGTCCTGCTCTACCTCCGCTTCCGGCGCCGGGTAACGCAACTGCTCGAGCGCTGGAGCGGCGTCGGCCGGGAGCCGCATTGACAGGGTATCGCGCCATCCTATAATCTCGCGACATGGTAGATACCCCCGCGCATACGTTCCCGACCCGCTACGACCCCGGCCCGGTCGAGGCGAAGTGGTATAAGTTCTGGGAAGACAGCGGGTTCTTCACCGCTGACGCGGCGTCGCCGAAGCCGAAGTACTCAATCGTCATCCCGCCGCCGAACGTGACCGGCTCCCTGCACATGGGCCACGCGCTCGACAACGGCCTGCCGGACATGCTCATCCGGCGCAAGCGGATGCAGGGGTTCGAAACGCTCTGGCTGCCCGGCACCGACCACGCCGGCATCGGCACGCAGGTCAAGGTCGAGCGGATGCTGGCGCAGGAAGGCAAGACCAGGTTCGACATCGGCCGGGAAGAGTTTCTCAAGCGGGCCTGGCAGTGGAAGGAACGCTACGGCGGGGAGATAATCAACCAGCTGCGCGGGCTGGGCTGCTGCCTGGACTGGACCCGGCTGCGCTTCACCCTCGACCAAGGGCTGTCCCGGGCGGTGCGGGAGGCGTTTGTCCGCTACCACGAGAAGGGCCTGGTTTACCGTGGCCTGCGCATCGTCAACTGGTGCCCGCGCTGCGGCACCGCGGTCTCCGACCTCGAGGTGAAGTTCAGGGAAGAGGATACCTCGCTCTGGTACATCCGCTACCCGCTGGCCGGCGACCCTTCGCGCCACCTGACCGTCGCGACCACCCGGCCTGAGACCATGCTCGGCGACACCGCGGTGGCGGTGAACCCGGACGACGAGCGGTTCCGCGGGTTCGTCGGCCGGCGGCTCTCGCTGCCGCTGACCGGCCGGGAAATCCCGGTCGTTGCCGACGGCGCGGTCGAGGCCGGGTTCGGCACCGGCGCGGTCAAGGTCACCCCGGCCCACGACCCGGTGGACTTCGAAATCGGCGAGCGGCACAAGCTCGAGCGCGTCACCGTCATCGGCGACGACGCGAAGATGACCGACGCCGTCCCGGAAAAGTACCGCGGGATGAGCCGCGAAGACTGCCGCCGGGAGGTAGTCGCGGACCTCGAAGCGGCCGGCCTGCTCGAAAAGGTCGAGCCCTACCGGCACGCGGTCGGTACCTGCGACCGCTGCGAAGAAACCATCGAGCCGCTGGCCTCGATGCAGTGGTGGGTGCGGATGCAGCCGCTGGCCGAGCCGGCCATCAAGGCGGTTGAAGACGGCCGGGTCCGCTTCCACCCCGAGCGCTGGAACAAGGTCTACCTCGACTGGATGAAAAACATCCGCGACTGGTGCATCTCCCGCCAGCTCTGGTGGGGCCACCGGATACCCGTCTGGTACTGCGCCTGCGGCGAGGTCATCGTCAGCCGGGACACCCCGGCGGCCTGCCCCGAATGCGGCTCCACACAGCTTCGCCAGGACGAAGACGTGCTCGACACCTGGTTCAGTTCCGCCCTCTGGCCCTTCTCGACGATGGGCTGGCCGGGGGACACCCCGGACTACCGCAAATTCTATCCGACTGACTTCCTGACCACCGACCCGGACATCATCTTCCGCTGGGAAGCCCGGATGATATTCTCGGCGCTCGAGTTCACCGGCACGGTGCCCTTCCGGGACGTCTACATTCACTCGACGGTGCTCGACAAGACCGGCGCCCGGATGAGCCGTTCCAAGGGCATCGGGGTGGACCCGCTCGTCATCTTCGACGAATACGGCACCGACGCCGCCCGGTTCACCATCTGCTACCTCGAAAGCCAGTCCCAGAGCTACCGGCTCTGGAACGAACGCTTCGAGCTGGGCCGCAACTTCGCCAACAAAATCTGGAACGCCTGCCGGCTGGTCGCGCCGCAGGTGGCCGCGGCCGCGGCCGGTGACGCGCCGCCGGACCCGGTCGACAACTGGATAAAGCACCGATTCAATGAACTGCTGGCGCGGGTCGACGACGGCTTCGACCGCTACGCCTTCTCGCAGGTCGCCGCCGCGCTCTACGACTTCTTCCGGCACGACCTCTGCGACTGGTACCTCGAGTTCGCCAAGGCCCGCCTGCGCGCGGGCGACCCGGCCGCAACCGCGACCGTCCGCGAACTGTTCCGGGGCACGCTCCAGCTCCTGCACCCGCTGATGCCCTTCATCACCGAAGAACTCTGGCAGAAACTCGGCTACGGGCCGGCGGCGGGCGATGCGGCCTCCCGCTCAATCCTGTCCTCCAGCTGGCCGGGCCCGCTCGCCTGCAATACCGCGGAGGTCGCCCGGGTCGAGGCCCTGCGCGAGCTCGTCAGCGCGGTGCGGAACATCCGCTCGGAAATGCGGGTGCCCGCGAAGGCCGAAATCACCTGCCTGGTCAGGAGCGCGGACACCGGCCTGCTCGCCTTCCTCGATGCCGGCGCCGGACTGGTGCGGACGATGGCCCGGGTGAGCCGGCTCGACTGCGGGCCGCCCGGCGACCGCCCGGCGAAATCCTCGCTGGCGGTCATCGCCGGGGCAGAACTCTATGTCCCGCTTGAAGGCATCGTGGACCTCGAACAGGAAGCGACCCGCATCGGCAGGGAGCTCGCGAACCTGCGCCAGGCGCTGGCCGGCATTGACGCCAAGTTCGCCAACCCCGAATTCGCCGCCCGGGCCCGGCCGGAGGTCGTCGAAAACGAGCGCGCCCGCCAGGCCGAGATGAAGGACCGTCTTGCCCGGTTGAAACGCCAGCTGGAGTCCCTCTAGATGAAAAGCCTCTTCAGCTTTCTCGGCTGGCTGCTGCTGCTGGCGGTTGTTGCGCTCGGACTCATCCTCTACAACGCGGTGCACGTCCCGACCCTGCGCCGCTCCGCGCGCCAGCTCGACGAAATCGGGATGTGGACCAGCGAAATTGAGTCCCTGCGCGCCGACCTCGACCGCCGCGACGTCCGGCCCGAGACCGCCTTCGCGGCCATTTTCACCTTCGACGAACTCTTCGGCTCCTCCGAGGCGCTGGCCATCGGGACCGGCGGCGAAAGTACCCTGCGCGGTATCGTGACGATGCTCCAGCAGTCCAGCGAGACCGTCACCATCACCGGGCACACCGACGCCGGCGAACTCCCCGCCCGGGTCAAAGGCCTTCACCCCAGCTCTTGGCATTACGCCGCCGCCGGCGCGGCCGCGGTCGCCCGCGGGCTGGCGGACTGGGGAATCGCGGCCGACCGGCTGGAAGTCAGGAGCGCCGGGGCAACCCGTCCCCGGGACTCGAACGCCACCCCGGACGGGCGCACCCGCAACCGCCGGGTAGAGGTCTTGGTCCTCAGGAACCAGCAGTGAGATGCCTGGCGCTGATTCTGCTGGCGGCCGGGCTGGTTGCGGCCCAGGCTGACCCGGTACCCAAGACACTCGGGCTTCCGCCGGACCCGGCCGGGCCGGACACCCTCCGGCACGAATCCCCCCCACCCGGTCCTGTCTCCCCCGAAACCGAGGTCGGTGAACCCGGGCACTCCAGCAAGTCCCCGGGCAGGGCGGTACTGCTGTCGCTGGCCGTCCCGGGCGGTGGCCAGGTATACACCGGCTACTGGTGGAAAGCCGCGATCATCGCACCGGCAGAACTGACCCTGGCATATCTCTCGGTGCGCGACCACCAGGCCGCCAGTTCCGCCCTCAGGGCCGGCGACGAAGCCCGCTACCTCACCCTCCGCGACCGACGCAACACCCTCCTCTATTTCACCGGCGCGGTACTGGCCTACTCGATGGCTGACGCCTGGGTATCGGCCCGGATGTACCGTTTCGACCGCCAGATGGAGTTCGCGGCCGGCCCGGGTCGGGCAGAGATCCGGTTGGAGTTCTAGCATGAGCGAAGTCATGGCGCTGGCCGGACGATTCTACAGCGACCAGTTGATTGCCGCTCTCGACGAACTCGCCACCGCCGGACCGGTGGAACGCTACGGCGGCTGGGGAGTGGCCTGGTGCTACGGAACCCTGCTCGAAGTAGCTCGGGCCGGACGCCGCCAGCCGGGAGAGAAGGTGCCCGGGCCGGACGCCGTGCCGCGGAGTCCGGCCGGTGCCGGATCAACCGGCCGCTCCCGCCCGGACGTAGCGGCGGCGGAGGCCGCGGTCGCCCCGACCGAAGCCAGCCCCGCACGCGACAACTACTGCACCCAGGCCAGCTACGACCGCCTCCGGGACATCAAGACCGATCTGGCAATCATCCGACTGACCGACCGGGCGGAGATGCCGGCCTACTCACGCGACCTTCAGCCGTTCCTGCGGCAGGAAACCCCGCGGCCCCAGTCTTTCTGCGCTCCCGGCCGGCTCCAGAGCCCCGAGGTGCTCGACATAGGACGCCGCATCACCGACAGCTCGGATCCGGCTGAGCGCTTCTTGCTGCACGTCCTCACCTCGTACGACGAAGCTGACCCGCTCGGCTCGCTCACTGCGATGCACGAACGACTGGCTGACGAACCTGACCAGCGATTCATGCTCCTGAACACCAAGACGCTGCTCGTCAGCACCTGGCGGGAACCGACTGGCGACGACCCGGCGCTCTGGCTCGGCCGGGGAGGCCTCCTGCGGGTGCTGGCCCCGATACGGCTCGAATCGCTGGGCGAGATGGACTGGGAGCCGGTCCCGGCCCGGACGGTCATGGTCTTCAACCGCCGGCGGTACGAAGCCGGCTAGCTCAACCCGCACCGCACACGACAAGCCGGTCCGGTCCTCTCCAGCAGGAATGCGTCCGCGCGACAGAAACCGCCCCGACCAGCGGCTGACAGCCCGCGGGAGACTACTTGTGCTTGCCGGGCTTGCTCGCGCCGTACTCGATGAGCTCGCGGAAACCCTTCGGGTCCATCGAGGAGGCAATGGCGGTCTCGTAGGTGACTTTGCCCGCCCGGTAGAGATCGGCCATGTAGGCATCGAAAGAGATGCTGCCCTCGGAGGTGCCGGTCTGGATCGCCGAGGGCAGGTGTTCCACCTTCCGCTCGCGAATCAGGTTGCGCACCGCCGGCGTCGCGACCATCACCTCGTACACGCCGACCCTGCCCTTGCCGCCGGCCTTCACCAGCAGCCGCTGGCAGAAAACCGCCAGCAAAGAGATTGAGAACTGGATCCTGATCTGGTCACGGATTTCGGGCGGGAAGATGTCGATGAACCGGGTCACGGTTTCCGAGGCGTTGGTCGTGTGCAGGGTACCAATGACCAAGTGGCCCGATTCCGCAGCCCAGATCGTGGCCTCGGCGGTGGCAAGGTCTCGAATCTCGGCCACGAGAATAACGTTCGGGTTCGAGCGCAGACCCTTCATGATCGCCTCGCGGAACGACGACACGTCAACGCCGACTTCGCGCTGGGTGATGAGGCCATTCTTGTGGTCGTGGACGAACTCGACCGGGTCCTCGATGGTCAGCACGTGGCGGGGACTCTCCAGGATGTAGTCCACGAAAGTTGCCTGGGTCGTCGTCTTGCCCATCCCGGTCGGGCCGGTAACCAGCACCAGGCCGTGCGGGCGGTCGAGCAGGCTCTTGATCCGGGGAATCATGTGTTGCGACACGAACAGCTCTTCGAAACTCAGGATCCTCCGCGGGATGAGCCGGAGCGCAAGACCGAAGTAGCCCTTCTGCTTGTAGACCGCCACCCGGAACCGAGCCATGTTGCGGAAGGACAACGCGAAGTCGCCGCCGCCGCCGTTATCGATCTGGGCCCGGAGGTGCTTAACGTCCTTGGTCGCGATGTTCTTGAACCGCTCGGTCATCTCCGGGGTCAGCACCGGGCAACCCGCGATCGGCTTCAGGAAACCGTCGACACGCAGCGTGGGTGGACGACCGACAGTAATGTGCAGGTCCGAAGCATTAACCTTGATGCACTCGGCCAGCAATGACTCGAAGAATTCTTCGTCAGTCACCGCAGGATTATAGGACGGGTCTTTGGCCTGTCAAGCGAACCGGCCTTTCGCTCGCCACCTTCAGAAATCGGCCGGCAGTGAGAGCAGCTGCCGGTGACTGAACACCGGGCCGTCCTTGCAGACGTACTTCTCGCCGATGTTGCACCGCCCGCACTTGCCGATACCGCATTTCATCCGGTTCTCGAGTGACAGGTAGATGTCGTCGGGGCCGAACCCGAGCGCTTCCAGCACCGGGTGGGTGAACCGAAGCATCACCGGCGGGCCGCAGACGAGCGCGACCGCGTTCTTCGCCGACGGCGAAACCTGCTTCAGCACGTTCGGGACCAGGCCCTCGGTCGCGGGCCATTCGCCCGCCCGGCGGTCGACGCAGAGCGTCAGGTCCAGGTCAGGCGATGCCTCCCAGGCCCGGAGCTCGTCCTTGTAGAGGAGTTCGCCCGGGCTACGGGCACCATAGACCACCGTGATCCGGCCGTAATCGCCGCGACGTTCGGGCCGCAGCAGGTGGACTATTGTCGACCGCAGGGTGGTAAAACTGAACCCGCCGGACACGATGACGATATCTCGGCCCTTTGACGCCGCGAGCGGGTAGTTATTGCCGTAGGGCCCGCGCATCCCGATTTCCACACCGACCGACAGCTCGTGGAGCGCGGTGGTGAATACCCCGGCTTTCTTGACCGTGAACCAGACCCGCTCCTCGTGCGGGGCCGAAGCGATGCCGAAAGGCGCCTCGCCCACACCGGACAGGCTTATGAACCCGAACTGGCCGGGCTCGAAGCGAAACCGCTCCCGGGCGGACGGATCCGCAAACGACAGTTCGAAAGTCTTGAGGTCCCTCGCGTCGTTCTCGGTGGTAACCTTCTCCAACCGCACCGGCCAGGGCAGGTAGGGGTTTCCTGTCATTCCAGCGCCTCGTCGAGCGTCTCCAGGGTTTCGCGCAAATCGATGCCGGCCGGGCAGTCGGTAATGCAGCGGCCGCAGCCGACGCAGAGCACCGAACCGTGGGTGGTCGGGAAGAATCGGAACTTGTGCAGGGTGCGGTTGCGCAGGCGGTCGCGGCCGGTCGGCCGGGGGTTGTGTCCGGACGCGTGCCGGGTGAACAGCGCGAACTGGCACGAGTCCCAGGTCCGGATGCGCGCACCCCGGTCGGCACGCTCCTCGTCGGTCACGTCGAAGCAGTGACAGGTCGGGCAGACAAAGGTGCAGACCCCGCAGTTGACGCAGGGCCGGGCCAGCTCTTCCCAGACGTCATGCTCGAACGCCCCGGCCAGCTTGTTCTCCAGCCCGGCCCGGTCGAGGGCGAACTGGAGCGCGGCCCGGGCCGCCTCGGCGTGCTTGTCGGCGTCCGCGACGTCGCCCGCCGCCGCCTCTTTCAGACCCTCGACAAGTTTCTCGCCCTTCTCGGTCAGCGGCCGGCAGAGCCAGCTATCGCCGATATCCTCGAGCAGGAGGTCGAGCGCGGCGGTACCGTGCGGGTCCCCTCCCACCGCGGTGCAGAAACAGGCTTCGCCGGGCTTGTCGCAGGCGAGCCCCACAAGCGTGGTCTGCTCGCGCCGGCGGCGATAGCCCGGGTCGTCGTACTTCGGGTCCAGGAACACCCGGTCGAACAACTCCAGCGCGGCCGCATCGCAGGGCCGGACACCGAACACCACCCGCTCCGGCGGTTCGGGCACCGGCTCCGCCTCGGCCAGCCGGCCGGGCCGGAACCGGAACAGCACCTCGCGCTGGGGGAAGAATAGTTCCTTCACCGGCAACCTGGTATTCAGGTAGTCAAGGCAGACGTCCTGCGCGCTCTTCACCGGGCCGTACCTGCTCGCCTCCTCTCCCGGGACCCGCACCGGCGCCAGGACTTCGACCTTCCCGGCCAGGAACCCGGCCAGCCCATCCTTCCGCAGCAACCGGGGGGTCACCTGATGAAATCCTGGCGGTCGTCGGGACTGAAACCGGTCAGCGGCAGTTGGTCGTCCAGGCTCATCCCGGAGGCATGTCCGAACCGGTCGCGCACGATTGCGCTCACCTTCCGGTTGACGAGCATCAGGTCTATTCCCCTCGGGCAGGCCCGGGCGCAGGCTCCGCACTCAACGCACCGGCCGACCATGTGCATGGCCCGCACCAGGTGAAACAGGAGGTTGTCGGACAGGTCGGGCGTCCGGCCGACCCACTGGGGACGGTTCGCATCCACGAAACAGGTCGGGCAGTAGCAGTTCGGGCAGACCTGCCGGCAGGCGTAGCACCGGATACAGCGCCCGAACTCTGCGGTCAGCAGTTCCCAGCGTTCGTCCGAACTCTTTGCCTCGAAGGCCTGCAGCGCCGGGTCCGGGGCAGGCTCGACCTCACCGGACCGTTCACCTGGGAACTCGTCGCAGAGTACCGCGTCCCGGACCCCCGATGCCGGCTCCGGGAACGGGTCGCTGACCCCGATGATGTAGAGCTTCTCGCGGTCGAACTGGCTTTCCTTCAGCAGGTTGACGACCGAACGCGAAGTCGGGCCGGTGGCGATGACCGTCACCCGGCCCTTGTGGCGCAGGCCGGGCAGGTAGGCGGCAAGGTTGTGATGACAGCTCTCGTCGAGCACCAACTTCTCGCAATCCCCCGCCGTGGTGACAAACGCGGGTACCGCGGTCCCGGTCCGACGGCCGGCGCGGTATCCAAGCACGATATCGGTCTCACCTCGCTTCAGCCGCTCGCGGCACCGGGCCCGGACCTGCTCGATCGCGCTCAAGTGGTCGCCTCGAGCGGGCTCCGGCCGGCGGCCAGCCGGTTGGAAGGGCCGAGCCGGCGCACGGCTTCGGTCACCTCGCGGACGACTTCGGCGAACCGCTCGCCCTCGGCCGCGGAAACCCACGAGAACATCACCCGGCCCGGCTCGATGCCGAAGAACTCGAGCAGGTCGTTGAGCACCGCGAACCGGCGGCGGGCGACGTAGTTGCCGGTGAGGTAATGGCAGTCGCCCGGGTGACAGCCGGAGACGAGCACGCCGTCTGCGCCCAGTTGCAGCGACTTCAGGATGTAGAACGGGTCAACCCGCCCCGAGCAGGGCACCCGGATGACCCGGATGCTCGGCGGGTACTGGATGCGCGAGATGCCCGCGAGGTCGGCCCCCGCGTAGGAACACCAGTTGCACAGGAACGCGACGATGCGCGGCTGCCAGTCGGGCGTTACCGGTTGAGTATCACTCATCAGCAGTCACCGTAGGGACAGGGATTATAGCGCCCAGCCCGGGGCTGTCCAAGAGAAAACCGGCTTGCCCCGGGTTTGTGCGGCTCCCCGGGTCGGGTACAATCTCCTGATGGTAAGACTCACCGGTCAGTCGCTCCCGCTTGCCGCGGTCATGCTCATGCTCACCGCGGTCCCGGCGCGGGCCGGGATTGACAACATCCGCCTGGTCGGCCACAACGAGGTCAACCGCGCCCACCTGATGGATGCGGAGGTGGTTGGCGAGCGGGCCTTCATCGCCAACGGGCTCGGCCAGGGCCTCGAGGTCTACGATATCAGCGACCCGGCCGTCCCGGTTCGGACCTGGACCGGAGGCCCGGATGCCTGGCGCACCCGCGTCTACGGCGATACCCTCCTCTTCGCGTTCTGCCGGCAGGACGGCGTCGTCCGCTACGGTATCGTCGGTGCGCCCGTGGGCCGGGGCCAGTATAACCCGCCCGGCAATCGCGAGGCGCTCGAAGGCGGCGCGCTGGTCGGCGACACGCTCTACGCCGCGGCGCACCAGAACGGCATCTACCTCATAGACTGCTCCGACCCGGCGACGATAACCCGGGTTGGCGGCATCTCGCTCGCGCCGACCGCCGCGGCCTGGAACGTCGAGGCCCGGGACTCCTTCCTGTTCGTGGCCAACGGCCGGCACGGGCTGGCGGTCATCGCGCTGGCGGGCACGCCCCGCCGCATCGCGGACCTTGCCCTGCCCGGCCTTGCCAACGACATCATAATGGCGGGCGACGTCGCGGTCCTTTCGCTCGGTGCGAGCGGCCTCGCGACGGTGGACCTTACCGACCCCTACCAGCCGGCCCTGCTCGACATCGCGGCGACCGAAGGCTGTGCCTGGGGCATCGGCGTGAGCGGCAACCTGGTTGTGTGCGGTTCGTGGCGCTACCTGGAACTCTTCGACATCACGAACCCGGCTGCGGTCAGGCGCGCGGGCTGGGACAACACCAAGACCTGGGCGCTCGGTGCCGACATCAGCGGCGACCTCATCGTCATCGGCGACTGGCGCGGAATGTCCACTTTCCGGGTCGGGCCGGACCCGGGCGCGGACATTGACGTGGAGCCGGAGGCGCTCGATTTCGGCGCGGTGTCCAGCCCGGTCGAGACCACCATCGTCGTGCGCAACACCGGGGCCGGGACGCTGACGGTCACCTCGGTGGATGCGCCGGGCGGCATCACCGTTGCGCCGCCGTCGTTCTCGGTGTCGGCCGGCGACTCGCTGTTCGTCACCGTCGGCGCGGCCGGCAGCGACCGCGTCAACGCCGGCATCGTCTTCAACTCGAACGACCCGCACTTCCCGGCCTACCGCGTCGAGGTCTACAAGAACAACCCCGGCTTCCCGCAGGCGGGCTCGGCCGCGCCGGACTTCAACCTCCAGGGCACGGACAGCCGCTGGCACCGGCTCTCGGACTACCGGGGTAAGGTCGTCTACCTCCAGTTCGGCGCCTCGTGGTGACCGCTCTGCGGGCCGCAGTCTGCGGCAATTGACGGAACCGTCTATCCTCGCTACGACACCGCCGAGGTCGCCATCTTCGCCATCGGGGCCAACATCAACCAGCTCAGCGAATTCCGCGATGTCTTCGGGATGCGCTACGTCGGGCTGGTTGACCCGACGAGCGCGGTCTACCAGTCCTGGCGCGTGCCCCAGCCCGAGGCGCCCTACCCGCAGGACCACATCATTGACCGGGACGGCATCGTCCGCTACTGGTCGGACCAGTTCGACCCGCA
The DNA here is from genome assembly GCA_046484845.1 of bacterium. Taxonomy (GTDB): domain Bacteria; phylum Hydrothermota; class Tepidihabitantia; order Tepidihabitantales; family Tepidihabitantaceae; genus DSBX01. The sequence goes on along the minus strand of JAWOIB010000114.1, from coordinate 23,930 downwards.
GGCGGTGATGGCGACGATGGACCGCCTGCTCGCCACCGGGGTCGAGGAACCTTGCCCGTCCGGGTCGAACAGGCCCGCGCTCATCGTCCGCCCGCACCCGGCCGGCCGGCGGTTCGTGCTGACCGCGCCCGGGCAGGAGGGCGTTGCCGAGGTCGAGGTTGCGGACGCGCTCGGCCGGGTCGTCGAGCGGCTCGAGTTCGAAGGCACCCGGGAATGGCGGCCGGACCTGCCCGCGGGCGGTTACTTCCTGCGCCTCGCCGGCGCGCCCGGCGCGGTACCGGTCACCATCCTGCGCTGACCGGCGGGCCCGGAACGACACGCCGCCTCTGGCATGCCCGTCCGGCCGGGCTATAATGTCTCATGTCTCGCGCCCGCTGTCCGGACGAACACCACGGAGGTTACCTGATGAAAACGCTCGTCATCCTGGCCCTGCTCGCGGCCGCGGCCCCGGGCCACATACCCGGGCCGGAGACCTACGAGGCCAAGTGGCACCTGCCCGGCCTCACCCCTCCCGCCATCGCGGCGGAATCCTCCCACAGTTACGATGTCCGCCACTACCGGATAGACATGGACCTGCCGATGACCGATGGCTCGATGACCGCCCGCTGCGCAATCCGGCTCCGGAGCAACCGGCCCGCGCTCGACAGCATTTTCCTGGATTTCGCCAACCTGACCTGCGACTCGGTCAAGCTCGGCAACGACCACCTGCGTTTCGTCGAGTCCTACCAGTTCCTCAATGTCTTCCCCGACCCGCCGGTGCCCGAAGGCGACTCGGTCACAATCGACGTCTTCTACCGCCGCAACGCGGGCACGAGCAACCGCGGCTTCTACTGGTACGCAAAGGACCCGGGCCAGCAGCGGCTCCATTCCGTGGCCTACTCGATTACCCAGCCCAACGACTCGCGCTACTGGTTCCCCGGCTGGGACCATCCCTGGGACAAGGCCGAGGCCGGCTGCATGGTCAGCGTCACCGTACCCGACAGCTTCGTCGCCTGCGCGCCCGGCCTGCTCGACAGCGTCACGACCCGGGGCGGAAAGAGGACCTTCTGGTGGACCCACCGTTACCCGGTCTCGACCTACCTCATCAACTTCGCGGCGAGCAGCTATGTCGCCCAAGTTCAGCATGCGCATATCGGCGGCGGTGACTCGATACCGGTTTACAATTACGTCTGGCCTGAGGACACGGCCGCCCGAAACCAGGCCTACCGGAATGTGCCGGACATGATTGAGTTCTTTTCGCGGCCGGACCGGTTCGGTCCCTACCCGTTCCCGGAAGAGAAATACGGCCACGTCGCGGTCTTCCCGTTCAGCTTCGGCGGGATGGAGCACCAGACTATGACGACGGTGCACCGCGCGTGGGTGCTCAACGCATCGGAATGGGGCATCGCTCACGAGCTCGCCCATATGTGGTTCGGCGACTACATCACCTGCCAGGACTGGCGGGAAATCTGGCTCAACGAAGGCTCGGCCACCTACCTCGACCCGCTCTGGTTCCACCACTACTACGGCGCTGCGGCCTTCGAGACCCGGATGGCGGACTACGCCACCGCCTACTTCCAGTCCGACGCCAGCTTCCGCCGTCCGCTCTACGACCCGGGCCTGTCCCGGATGTTCGACTGGGGGCATACCTACTGCAAGGCGGCCTGGGTCAACCACATGACCCGGTACCTGCACGGCGACACCATCTTCGACAGCCCGGGCACCTGGTTTGAATCCGAGCGCGCCTGGGCCGACAGCTTCGCCTACGGCACCGGCACTACCTATGAGCGCCAGGCCATCCAGGAACGCTGGCTCGGGGACATCGGCTGGTTCTACGACGAGTGGGTGTTCCAGGCCGGCTTCCCCAACTACACCGTCAACTGGTTTCCGCGCGAAACCGCGGACGGCTGGGAGGTGGTCATAGACGTCGGCCAGGACAACGGCCCGCAGGCCCCGGACTTCTTCCGCACCCCGGTCGAGGTGCTGGTCAACCTCGAAGGCGGCGGCGATACGCTCCTGCACTGGGGCATCGAGGCCAATCCCCAGCGCGACGCCTTCCCGCTCCGGGCCCGGCCGGTCGGCATCGTCTTCGACCCGGGCAAGTGGCTCCTCCACAAGGTCAGCATCACCAGCGGCATCGAACAGCAGCTCTCGCCCGAGGTCGGCGTGACGCGGCCGGTCCTGCACGCGCCCGCGCCCAACCCGGCCCGGGGCCGGTCCGTGGTGCGCTACAGCCTGCCCCAAGCCCGGGACGTCACGCTCGCGGTCCACGACGTCACCGGCCGGCTCGTCCGCACCCTCGCCTCCGGCCGACGGACGGCCGGTCATTACTCGGCCGAGGTCCGCGGGCTGGCCGCCGGAGCCTACCTGGTCCGGCTCACCGCCGGCGGCGTAACCGAGACCCGTAAGCTCATCTTCGAGTAGCCGCCGGCCTGGAAGAACTGCGGCCCCGCACCCGGTGCGGGGCCGCAACGATTACCGGTGCCGCTAGTCCAGCACCACCGACCGGGAAGTCTGCGTCCGGCCGCCGACCGTCAGCCGGAACAGGTATGTACCGCTCGCCACGCGGCGGCCGCGGCTGTCGGTCAGGTCCCAGCCCGCGCTGTGCCGACCCGCCGGGAAGACCCCGCTGGCCAGCATCCGCACCAGCTTGCCGCTGACATCGCACACCACCAGCTCCGCCCGGCCCGCCCCGGGCAGGGAGTACTCCACCCGGCCGGGATTGACAAGGAAACTCGGCGCGCTGACCGCCGGCCCGGCCGGCAGCGGTTCGAGCAGGTCCTCCTCGACCGCCCCGTCGTAGCGCACGATCGCGGCAACCATCCAGTTGAAGTCCAGCCCGGCGGAGCTCAGCTCGATCCAGCTCCCGTCGTAGTTCAGCCAGCCGCCGCGCTGCGACACCGGCGGTCCGCCGTCCACCCCGCCCGGGAACTGGCCCGCCGCGTGCTGGTACCGGGGACCGAGCCAGACATCCTCGCCGGCGTTGACCCGGAACGGCTGGGTCAACTCGACCCGCTTCCAGCCGGTGCCCGACCCGGTGTACGGGATGGACTCGACCACCGCGCCCGGGTTGGTGGCGGTGCTGCCCCGCCAGACGAAGAACCGCTGGTTCTGCGAAGCCTCGTGGTGCAGGAAGATGCCGGCGACCACGTTGCAGTTGCCGCGGGTCGGGGTAAGCCGTGCCGCGGTGTAGAAGACCCCGCCGTTGGTCAACCCAACCGCGTTGTCGTTGTAGACGTAATGGACCTTGAGCGTCTCTTCATCGCCCCCGCCGCCCCCGGCGTTATCCAGCGCGGCCTTGCAGTCCAGCCGGCCCCAGCCGTAGTTGTTGTTCGGGTAGGGCGAGCCGCCGGACGGCCGGACCGCGTGGTTCGCGAACAGGTTGAAAATCTCGTCGTGGGTCAGGTCCGACTTCTTCTGCAGCAGGAGCGCGGCCGCGCCGGCCACGTGGGGGGCGGCCATCGAGGTGCCGTCGAGGCTGTAGTAGCCTCCGCCCGGGATTGCCGAGCGGATGTTCTCGCCCGGGGCGGAGATGCCCGGGTTGACCAGGTTCCAGTCCGGCCGCGGCCAGAACCCGTTGTCCCACCACGGGTAGCGGTTGGGCGCAGGCCCGCGCGATGAGAAGTAGGCGATGCCGTCGCCGCTGTTGGTCGCGCCGACCCCGATGACGTTCGGGTAACTGCCGGGCGGCAGCGAGGTCTCGGTACCCGGACCCTCGTTGCCCACCGCCCCGACCACCACCACGCCGAGGCTGCGCAGGTTCACGAAATGATTGAAGAAGTAGGTCGAGGTCCGCTCGCTGGTGCCCCAAGAATTGGACAGCACGTCCGGCCGGCCGGTGCCCGCCATCCATTCCAGGCAGGCATCGAACCAGGAACCCTGACCCGAGCCCTGCGCGTTCAGCGCCTTGGCCGCGATGAAGGTCGCGCCCGGCGCGACCCCGATACCGCTGCCGCCGACCGCCGAGCCCATGCAGTGGGTGCCGTGGCCGTTGTCGTCGTACGGGCTGGACTGCCCGCTGACCCCGTCGAACCAACCGTTGCTCGACCGCCACCGACCGCCGAACGCGGGGTGCGAAGTGTACACGCCGGTATCGATGTTGCCGACCACGATGCCCGCGCCATTGAACCCGGCCGCCCAGCATTCCGGCGCGCGGACCTTGTTGATGTTCCACTCCTGCAGGTCGGTGCCCGCGGTCGCGGCCGCGGTCAGCGGCGGAACCGGCCCCGCGCCGACGGTGATGATGAAGTCGTCGGTCACGAACTGGACATCATCGCGGGCGGCCATGCTCCGGATAACCTCCGGCGTGGCGGTGAGCGCAATCCCGCTCACCAGCCAGAAGCTGCGGACGTCACGTGCGCCGGTCGTTGCCAACCAGCTCAAGATATCCCGCTGGGCCGCCTCGGCCGTCGCCTGCAGGTGAGAAATCTTCTCATCGTATCCCGTGCTGGGCGGCAGTGCGGCCAAGTCTGCCTGGACGCGGGTGCGGACGATAACGTTGAGTTCCTCCTCCGGCCCGGCCCCGGCCAGTATCTCGAGGAGCTCCGGGACGAGCTTCAGTTCCCGACCGGGTTGCGCCTCAGCCCGGACCGATCCCTCGCCGGCAAACCCGACCCCGGCCAGCACCGCGACCAAAGCAACCGTCATCACTGTACGATTCATTTCATCTCTTCTTTCCGCCGGCGGCATCCCGCCGGCTCGGCCTGCAACCTCCCGGATCCGCCGCGGGCGGATTCGGCTGCGGGAGGAGCCTGCGCTCCTCCCGCAGCACATTGCCAACGTCCGGCCTGTCAGTTGACGCTGACCGTAACCGTGATATCGAAAGCGGCGCCTTCCCAGGTTCCCTGGAACCGCAGGAGATGGTCGCCGGTCGGCATCTGCCCGCCGCCGGTGTTCCAGCCCTCGGAAGTGTAAGTCACTCCCGCGGTCTTGGCGCCCGGCGCGTCCGGGTCGGTGATCGGGTCGAAACCCGGGAACGTGATGGTCAGCGAACTCAGGGTCAGGTCGTAGTTGAACGAATAGCTGAAGTTGGTGACAACCCCACCTTGCGCCCGGGTGCCGCCGGCGGTCGTCTTCAGCTCCTTGTAGATCATCATCACGACATCGCCGACATCGGAGGTCTTGCCCTCCGACACCGTCACCTGGGTACCGCCGTGCCCGGGAAGATAAGTGCCGCCGTGAATACCGACGATATCACGATCGCTCAGCTGGCCGTCGCCGTTAAGGTCCTTCCAGGCCAACAGGTAGTAGTAGCCCGGCAGCACGTCAACGAACTCGAACTGGGACCGGGACGCGTTGCCTGCGGACATCGAGGCCACTTCCTTCACCGGGTTGCCGGTCAGGTCGGACGACAAGAACAGCTGGACCTTCGCGTTCTGGACATCGCCGGTCTGCCCGGTCTGCAGGATCAGCGTGCCGATGAGTTTGGTGGGCTTGTCACAGCCGACGAGGCTGAACACCATCACCGACAGAACCACCGAGACGAGCATCTTCTTCACCACTATGCCTCCTTTACTGACAGCCCGGCCATGCCGCTGAAGCTGGACCGACCCGGCCAGCGGCGGCCTTGGTCAGGCTTCGGGATTATAGTCCGGCGCTTGTCCCGGTCAAGCAAACGGGCGGCCGGCTACCGCAGGACCACGACCCGGTGGACGCCCGGCGCAGTGCGCACGAAATACACGCCCGGCGCGAGCCGGGTGACGTCGTTCTCGCCCGGCTGAAGCTCCATCACCTTCCGGCCGGAGGCGTCGCGCAGGGTGGCCCCGGCACGCTGGTCGGCGGGCAGCAGCAGCGTGCCGCGGCTGACCGACGGCAGACGCAAGACGCGCCCCGGAATTCCCGCCCCGGGATCCTCTGCCGCGCCGCTCGCCGGCAACTGCGCGGTCACGAACACCGGCCCGGCTCCGTCCGGTATCGGCACCGGGGTTTCGAAGGACACCGCCCGCGTGCCCCATTCCAGGTGGTCGACTGCGAAACCGGTGATTGACCCGGTCGCGCCGTCGTTGATATCGTCCCACGCCCCCAGGTACAGCCAATCATCGCCCCCGCCGGTGAGGAAATCCGCGCCCCCGGTCATATCGAACACGATCGGGTGGTCCGGGAACGGGCGGTCGATGCCGGTCGGTCGCCAGGCCCGGTACTCAAAGAACCAGGGCGGCATCGGTATCGGCGCCACGCCCAGTTCGATGCCGACCCGGTCCCGGGTCGGGTGGGAGATGGTCACCCGGCCCACCATCCTCGGCTCGTAACCGACCAAGTCTCGGATGAACTCAACCTGTCGGCCGCTCATCTCCTGGTCCATCACCGCCGCGTAGGTCATCCAGAACCAGCCCGCGTCGCCCCAGCCGGTGCCCCAGGAATTGGCGACCCGGAACGCGCCCGGCCCGTCCGCGGTCGTCAGCGTATCGTCGTAACCGACGATCGTCACCGCGTGCCAGCCGCGCATCGTGCCGTAGCGCTCGCTCGAAGAATAGATATTGCGGAAGTTGCGGATGTTGTCGAAGTTCGACCAGACCGCGATGCCGATCACGCAGGTGTAGCCGTTGGCGAGGTGCTGGCGCACCAGGTTGATGCCCGCGGTATCGCGGGCGTGGATGAAGCAGGCCTCCTCCCCCCGGAACCAGAGCGCGTTGAAGTACGCCGACTCGCTCGGCCAGGTCGTATAGTCATACTGGTTGTAGGGATGGTCCACGATGCTCGCGCAGCCCTGCTCGATCGCCAGCCGCATCACCACGCTGCCGCTCGTGCCCCAGTCCCGGCCGCCGTTCACCTGGTTGTAGAGGAACGCCGGGCTGAACTGGTGGTGCGGGTCCCGGACGTTCCAGCCCCGCTCCACGAACTCGTTGTGGGTCATGTGATTATACCCGTGCGCCCAGGCCACGCAGGAACCCTGCGCGCCCTGGTTGCCGATCGGCGGCATGTCCGGGGAATGGTCCACCCGGACCAGGTCCCCGGCCGGGAGCTTCCCGTCCGCGACCGGCACCTGTTCCACCCTGCGCACCCAGGGAATCGTATCCAGGTCTTCGGGAACCAGCCCGAGCCGGTGCCCGGTCCCGGTCGCCACCGCCAGCGCGAAGAAGAATACTGCTATCGTCCTATGCATGAGTAGATACTACCAGCGCCGGCCGCGGATTCAAACCGCTTGCATCCTCCCGGCCGGTGCGGATAATCAGCCCGATGGACTCCAATCGCCTCGCCGCCCTCCGCCGGCTGTTCCCGGTCACCGAGCGCTGGACCTGGTTCAACCACGCCGGCACCGGCCCGCTGCCCGCGCCCACGGTACAGGCGGTCGCGGATTTCGCGGACCGCGCCGCCCGCGACGGCGAGTACCCCTACCCCGAAGCCGAGGCGGTTGCGGAGACCTGCCGGCAGAAGCTCGCCCGCCTGCTCCACGCTCCGCCCGACTCGGTCGCGTTTACCGGCTCCACCACCGCCGGCCTGCTCATCGCCATCGGCTCGATAGAATGGCATCCCGGGGACAACGTCGTGCTGATGGCGGACGACTTCCCGACCGTCACCGCCCCGTTCCGGTTCCTGCTGCCGCAGGTAGAGCAACGATTCGTCACCTCCGCGGCGCTGGTCGAGGGCCCGGACGCGGCCTGCTCGCTGGTCGACGAGCGCACCCGGCTGGTCGCGGTCTCCTGGGTCCATTTTCTCACCGCCCGCCGGTTCGACGTCACGGCGATCGCCCGCCACTGCCGCGAGCGCGGGGTCGTCTCGGTCATCGACGCCATCCAGGGCATCGGCGCGGTGGACTGCGACTGGCGCGCGGTGGATGCCGACTTCGTCATCGGCCACGGCGCCAAGTGGCTGCTCTCCCCGCAGGGCTCGGGCATGCTCCACGTCCGGCCGGACACCCTGCCCGGCCTGCGCCCGGCGCACCTCGGCTGGCTCTCGGCCGACTGGCGCGAATTCAACGAAATCTTCTCGGCCAAGCCCCTCAAACCCGGTGCCGCCCGGTTCGAGGCCGGCACCAAGAACTACCTCGGCATCGCCGGGCTCAACGCCAGCCTCGACCTCTGGGAACAGGACGGCATCGCCGCCATCGAGGCCCGCCTGCGCGCGCTCAACCGTCGGCTCCACGCCGGGCTGGCCGCGGCCGGGTTCGAAATCGTCACCCCGGCCGAGCCGGAACGCTCCGGCTGCTTCACCACCTGCCGCAAACCCGGCGCCTGCAACGCCTCAATCCACGCCTGGCTCCGGGCGGGCGGTTTCGTTTGCGCCCTGCGCGAGAACCTGCTCCGAGTTGCCCCGCACTACTACAACACCGAGGAAGAAGTGGACCGGTTCGTCGCCCGGGCCGCGGACCCGGCCGCGCTTACCGCCCCGCCCTCCGACTGCAAGACCTGATAGCGCCCGCCTTCCGCGGTCGCGGAACCAACGACCCCGATGGTTAGGATAGACCTCTCTGGCCGGCTGGCGCTCGTCACCGGCGCGAGCCGCGGGCTCGGCCGCTTCCCCGACAGGTAACATCTCCGGGCGGTCCTGAAGCCCGCCCCCGCTGGAACTGGAACACGATCCCAATTCAGGACAATTGCGTCATGTCCCCGTCCGTCCTCGCGGTCAGGACCTACCGGACCGGACGGTAAGCCTCAGCCCGCGCTCGCGCAACCCGGCAAGGTAATGCCCGGGCGCGAACGCCAGCTCGCCCGGCAGCACCCCGGCCCGACGGGCCTCGCCCCGGCCGAGCGTGAACGCGGCCAGCGCGGCCGGAAACCCGGTGCAGCGCATCATCGCGGTCAGCCCGGTCCGGCGGTCCGCCCGGTCGAACAGCCGGTAGCGGATCCGGCAGGGCCGGCCGCGCCGCGTCCCGGTCGCGTCCACCCGGAGCAGGACCAGGTCGTCCTGCTCGAATCCGAGCGTGGTCTCAAGCTGCCGGATGAGCAGTTCCCGGGGAGAAACCTCGCGCCCGCCGATTTCGACCGGCGCGACCGAGGCAAGCCCGAGGTCGAGAAGCAGGCGGACTTTCTCGCAGTGGCCCGGGTAGCGGATGGTCTTGTAGTCCAGCTCGCGGACCTTGCCCCGCAGGGTCCGGACCAGGGTCGAGACCCCGCCCGAGGTGTTGAACGCCTCGAGCCGGCCCAGCGGCGGGAACCGCAGCGTTTCGAGGTCGGCCAGCGGCCGCACCATCGCCGGCCTGCCCCCGTGCAGGACCTCGCAGGGTTCCGAGTACTCGTTGACCAGCCCGTTGGCCGAGAACACCAGCGCGTAGTTGAGCGGCGGCCTCGGCCGGCGCGGCAGACCGCCGACCCGCAGCCGGATGCTCTCGCACCGGTCCAGCCGCTCCAGCGCGTCCGCGGCGATGATGCTGACCAGCCCGGGCGCCAACCCGCAGTCGGGCACCACCGTCACCCCGGCCCGCCGCGCCCGGGCATCGAGCGCAAGCTGGGCCCGCACCACGTCGTTGTTGCCGCCGAGGTCACAGAAATGCGCCCCGCAGGCGAGCGCCGCCTCGGTCAGTCCGAGGTTGAACGAGTACGGCACGCAGGACACCGCCACGTCGCACCCGCCGATGAACTTCTCCGCCTGCCGCCGCACCCCCGCGTCCACCGCCGCGGTGCGCAGCTCCCGGCCCGGGAACCACCGCTGGAACGCGCCGAGCCGCCGCCGGTCGCGGTCCGCGACCCGGACCTCGCCGACCCCGGGCCGACCCAGCAGGTCGTACACCACCGCCCGGGCCATCATCCCGGCGCCGAACACCGCTACCTTCACCGACCCTCTCCGCCGAACAGCGACCGGAGCGGCCCGAGCAGTTTCTCGACCTCCGCCCGCAGCGGAAGCTCGTGCCGGTAGCGAAACGGCCAGCGCCTGGGTCCGAACAGCCCCGGCACCGAGTAACGACCGTCCAGCTCGAACTGGAGCGTATCGTCGAGCAGCGCGCCCAGCCGGTTGAAGATGCCGTCGAGCTCGAATCGGAATTCGAACCCGAACGTTGCGGTCACCGTGTCCCCGGCCGGCACCCGGAGCGGCACCTGCCGCTCGCCCAGCGCGACCGTGTCCCGGCCCAGCGCCAGCGAGTAGCGCATCGCCTCGATGTCCACTGCGACCCGGTTGGGGTTGGTAATCAGCAGGTCCAACTCGCCGCGTTCGAAGCCGTCGAGCCGCAGGTTCTGGAAGTCAACCCCGACCGGCTCCAGCCGCGGGGCGCAGCCCACCGCCAGCAGCAGCGCGGTCGCGAGCAGTATTGATGGTCTCACCCTGAAGTAATACCCGGCCGACCGGCGAAGTCAACGCCCTCGCTTGACTCACGCGTCGCGAACCCTAACATCACCGAGCTATGACCGAGCCAGCACGCGCCGGGCAGGGACTGCCGCCCCCGGTCGAAACCCGCCCCGCCACCGAGGAGGAAGTCCGCGAGCGGCTGCGCGCGCGCAACATCCGGCGCGGCATCCGGCTATTCGTGCTCATCGGCGTGGTGGCCGCGGTGGTGGTGATGGCGGTGACCGTCAGCCGGGAGACGCTCGCTGACCTCGCCCGGCTCAAGCCGCACTGGCTGCTGCTGACCGGCCTGCTCTGGCTGGTCGCGACCGGGGTGGACGGCCTGCGGCTGGCGGTACTCTCCCGGGCGGGCGAGCACCGGCTCGGGATCATCCGCTCCGCGGAGATCATCCTCGTCGGGTATTTCATGGCCGCCATCACCCCGTTCCAAGTCGGCGGCCTGCCGCTCCAGCTCTACGCCATGAACCGGTGGGGCATCTCGCCCGGCAAGGCCTCGGCGATGCTGCTCGCCCGCGGCATCCTGTTCTACGGGATGGTGTTCGCGGCCGCGCCGTTCATCGCCACCCGGCTGAACATCAGCTCCGTCCTGCTCAAGGTGCTGGGCACCTACATCGGGGTCATCATCGCCGGCGGCACCGCGTTCGTGGTGCTGACGCTGTTCTTCCCGGCGATCGTCGCCCGCTGGCGCGACCGGCTGGCGGCGAAGCCGGAGCCCGGCCGGCTGCGCCGGCTGCTCGTCCGCACCCTCGGCGAGTTCCGGCATTTCGCGGACGGGCTGAAGCTCTACTTCATCGGCCGGAACGTCTGGTACCTGCTCGTCGCCGCGCTGCTGACCGTTGTTTACGGCCTGTCCTACTTCGGGATGACCGCCGCGATTCTCGGCGGGCTCGGGGTCATCGGGTTCGAGGACGTCCCGCGCGTGCTCGGCATCAACAACCTGCTCGTCGCGATCCTGCTCTACATCCCGACCCCGGGCGCGGGCGGGGTGGCCGAGGCGGGCGCGGCCGGGCTGTACGCGATGCTCTGCCCGCGCCACATGCTCGGGGTGTTCGTCGTCCTCTGGCGGCTGTTCAGCTTCTACATCGGCGCGTTCGTCGGCGGCGCGGTCGCGGTCAAGCAGGTCGCCCGGCACTGACCGGCCCCGGCCGGGCGTTGACATCAACCCTTCGCCCGCTAACATCGCAGCGTGGCTGGACCCTTCGGCTGTCCGTGGCTGACCTTCTCCGCCATTATCGCGGTCGCGGCCGCCGCGGTCGCCAGCATCCTCTGGGCGGTCCTCGTGCGCTTCAAGGACGGAGACTGACCGGTGTCTCCCGTCGCGGTCCACGTCCTCGTCCTCGCGCTCTATCTGCTGGCGATGTTCGCGGTCGGCATCGTCACCGGCCGCCGGGTGAAATCCTCGGCCGAGGGGTTCTTCCTCGGCTCCCGCTCGGTCGGGCCCTGGGTAACCGCGTTCAGCTTCGTCTCCGCCTACTACAGCTCGGTGGTCATCATCGGCGGCGGCGGGTTCGGCTACCGGTTCGGACTGGCCACGCTCTGGGTCGGCGCGACCAACGTCATCGTCGGCACCCTGCTCGCCTGGACCGTGCTCGGTCACCGTACCCGCCGGATGACCGGCCGGCTCAACTCCATCACCATGCCCGACTTCTTCGCCCGCCGGTACGGTTCGCCCGCCGCCCGGGTCATCGCCGCGCTGGTCATCGCGTTTTTCCTCGTGCTCTACTCGGTCTCGATTCTCAAGGGCATGGGCAACGCGTTCGAGGTCCTGCTCGGCATCTCCTACGAAACCTCGATCCTGCTCTCCGGGCTGATGATCGTGGCCTACGTCGCGCTCGGCGGGTACCTGGCGGTGGTCTGGACCGGGTTCTTCCAGGGCTGGGTGATGATCTTCGGGCTGGTGCTGCTCACCGTGCTCGCGCTCACCCGGCTGGGCGGGTTCGGCGCGGCCTGCGCCCGGCTGGCCGCGGTCGAGAACGGCCAGTACCTGCGCACGCCCGGAATCTGGGGCTGGTCCGGGCTCATCTCCTACTCGATGATTGTCAGCTTCGGGGTCTGGGGCATGCCCCAGCTCGTATCCCGCTTCTACTCCGTCAAGAGCTCGAAGGTGCTCAGGCTCGGCACCGTGCTCGCCACCGTCGGCGGCGCGATGGCGCTCCTGCCCTACCTCAACGGCGCGCTCACCCGGCTGCTCCGCCCGGAAATCGCCGAGACCGCCCGGGCCACCGGCGCGCAGGCCTACGACCTGGCGATACCCTTCCTGGTCCGGGACGTCATGCCGCCCTGGGCCTCGGCGGTCTTCCTCGCCGCGGTTGTCGCGGCCGGGATGTCCAGCTTCGCCGCGGTGCTGATCGTGGTAGTCAGCTCGCTCGTCAAAGACCTCGCCCGGGACGCTTTCCACCGCCGGCTGTCTGACCGCGGGCAGGTGCGCTGGTCCCGGCTGGCCTCGGTCGGCGTCGGGCTGGTCGCGCTCGCGGTCGCGCTCCGGCCGCCGGCGATGATCCTGGTCATCACCGGCTTCGCCTGGGCGGTCATCGCCTCGACCACGCTCTGGCCCTACGTCCTCGGGCTCTACTGGCGCCGGGCCACCCGGCTCGGCACCCTCGCCTCGATGCTCGGCGGCTGCCTGACCGCACTGGCCTGGGAGGCATTCCGGCGGCCGCTCGGGCTGCACGGCTTCATTCCCGGGCTGGCGGTCGGGCTGCTGCTCTACCTCGCGGTCGGCCTGCTCACCCCCGCGCCTCCGGCCGCAATCCTGGACGCGGCGTTCGGCAGCCGACCGGCCGACCGGGAGCCGTCTTGACACCCGGAAACCGCAGACCTATAATTCCCAACCGGCACTCTGCTGCCGCGACCCCGCCCGGGGTGACGGCCCAAGGCAGAGTCCTGATTTCGGCCCTTCAGCAACCCGGCCCGGGCAGCCGTCGCCCGGCCCCGTGCCGGGAGGAAGCAGTAAAATAAGGAGGAAGCATGCGCAGACAGCATCATGCTTGTGTCGCAGGCCTGTTGGTTATCGTCCTCGCCATCATGGCAGCCCCGGCCCCGGCTGCCGAAGCCACTCTCAAGCCCTGCCTCTGCCAGCCGATGATCCGGCCGATGGACGGCACTACCCGGACCGCCTTCACCGCCTCGGTCCGCTACAAGGACCCGTCCGCTGAGGCCCCGGCCCGGATCGAAGTCAACATCGGCGGCAGCAACTACCCGCTGAGCCTCGCGAAGGGCAGCGCCCACGACGGCATCTACCGGGCGCGGGTGAACCTGCCCGAGCAGGGCGAGTACGAGTACTTCTTCTACGCCGAGAACCAGAGCGGCCACAGCGAGCGCTTCCCGCGCTACGGCGCCAAACCCGGCCCCTGGGTCGGCGGCCGTACGCGCTACAACCGCCAGGCCGTCCTGACCAACGGCGGCGTGTACCACGACCGCGGCAACGACAACCGGCTCTACGCCTACACCGTCCATTACCGCGACCGCGACATCTGCAAGAGACCCCAGCGTGTCACCGTGGTCGTCGACGGCATCCGCCACGACATGAAGCTGCACGACGGCACGCCCAACAACGGCACCTACATCTACCAGACGACGCTGCCCGCCGGCCCGCATGCCTACTACTTCGAGGCGATTGACGGCGACGGCTACTGTGCGACCCACCCGGTGCACGGCTTCATCCGCGGGCCCGAGGTCACCGAGACCCCGAACGCGGTGCCCACGCTCACCGACAACCGGCTCATCCCCCCGACCGGCAGCTACCGCACCAAGTACGCCTACACCGTCCATTACCGGGACCCCGACGGCAACGCCCCCGCGCTCGCGCTCATCTACATCAACGGCATCGAGTACCCGATCAAGCTCGCCGCGGGCAAGCCCCACGAAGGGCTGTACATCTACCGCACCCGCCACCATGTCGGCTGGGAGCATGACTACTACTTTCACTTCGAGGACGGTCGCGGCGGCAGCGTCCGGTTCCCGGCCCAGGGCAATTTCCACGGGCCGGTGGTCACCAGGTAGCCGCCGGCGCGCTTGAGCCGCAATTGACCAGGGAGGACTGATGAATCGCAGACAACTGATTCTCATCGCCGGCATCGGGTTGCTGGCGGTATTCACGCTGGCGCTGAAGTGCGGGGACGACCCGCCGACCGAGCCCCAGCTCACGCCGCCCTCGGGAACGGTCTACCAGAACGCCGAGGTCGCGATCCGGGCCGTTTCCACCCAGCCGCAGGAAAAGAACGTCAAGTACGTCGTCAACTGGGACGACGGGGTCACCGACACCTCGGCCATCGACTACCCGTCCGGCACCGAGGCCACCCTCCGCCACGTCTGGACCGACGCGGGCAGCTACGAGGTCAAGGCGCTGGCGTTCGTCGCCGACAAACCCGAGCTCGAATCGGACTGGTCCGACCCGGTCACGGTCACGATTTCGCCCAACCAGTCCCCGACCGACGTGCGCATCACCTACGCCCCGATCCAGACCGCCCGCAACCGCGACACCCGCTTCGAGGCGGTCGCGACCGACCCGGACGGCGACAGCATCCAGTTCCAGTTCAACTACAGCAACACGCTCGGCAACTGGACCACCCCGCTCGTCCCGAGCGGCACCCCGGTCGAGGACTACGGCCGGTTCCGCACCCTCGGCGAGCACTACGTCAAGGTCCGCGCCCGCGACCAGAAGGGCTCGATGTCCGGCTGGTCCGACTCGGTAATGGTCAGGGTCGACACGACCGGCGTGGTCATCTGGGCCTGGATCACCCCGGACGAGGACGAAGGCCCGGCCATCGGCTCGCCGGTCATCCAGGTGCGGAACGAAGACGAGCTGATCTACGTCGGGGCCGAGGACGAATTCGGCCGCTTCTACGGCATCAAGACCTCCGACAGCCGGGTCGGGGTGCGCAGCAGCTCCACCGACGAAGACTACTACACCGGCCACCCGGCTTACGTCGCCCAGACCGGCAACATCATCGTCGGCAACGAGAACGGCGAGCTCTACGCCTTCAACCTCGGGCTGAGCAAGCAATGGAGCTGGCCCGACTCCAGCCGCGAGTACCCGTCCTACATCGAGTGGGGTGTGCCCGCGGTCAACGGCAACAAGATCTACTGCACCCGCGACGACGACCGCATCTACTACCTGACCGACAACGGCGCCAGCGGCAGGTACAACGCTCACTACTCCGTCCCGGGCATCAAGAGCAACCCGGCCATCAACCCGGCCGGGCAGGTCATCGTCGTAACCGACAACGGCCGGCTGCTGGTGCTGGACGGCAACAACCTCAACCCGGTCTTCGACACCGTGCTCACCACCGGCGGCACGGCGCTCTCCTCGCCGGTCGTCGGCACCGCCGGCCACATCTACGTCGGTGATATCGGCGGCAACGTCTACTGCCTCAACCCGGACAACACCGTCAGGTGGCGGGTCCAGGTCAACGGCGAGGCCAACCGCATCGTCCTCGGCATCGGCGCGGTTTACGTCGCGACCGGCATGGGCCGGGTGTACCGCCTGAACCCGGAAACCGGCGGCGCGGTCTGGAACATCGCGCTCACCGACGCCTCCGACATCGAGACCAGCCCGATTCTCACCGCCAACGGGCTCATCTACCTCCACGACGACCAGGACGTGCTCCACTGCATCAAGCAGGAAGACGGCGCCTACGTCTGGCTCGTCAACTGCGCCCAGTTTGCGCCGATGCGCTCCACCGGCCGCGGCGGCCGCGCCCGGCGTGACTTCGAGCTGCCGGAATCGAACCCGGCGCTCACCTCGATCGGCGACATCGTCATCGTCGGGCTGGATGCGCTCTACCTCGTGGCCGGGTACACCGAAGGCACGCTCGCGCCCAGTGCCTGGCCGAAATGGCAGGGCGGGATGCACAATACCGGCAAAGCCGGGGGGTTCTAGCCCCGCTTTGTCCGACCTTGCGGAAGGCCCGGTTCGCCGGGCCTTCCGCCTTTTCGGCGAAACAGCAATCCTGTTGACAGCCCGGCTCCTGAGAGTATCCTCTTAGCTGCCCTCGGCGCATCGCGCCCTGGTGTAACTTCTGATTTTATAGAGGTATAGAGCCTCGCTGGAGGAAACAATGAAAAGCTTTCGGCTGACACTCCCGGCAGCGCTGGTCGCGCTGGCCGTCATCATTACCGGCTGCCCCAAACCGCCGGCCGCGCCCGAACAACCCTGGGGCCCGGCTTCCGCCGCCCGCAACACCACTGTCGCCTGCTCGACCAGGACCGCGGACCCGGAGGCGGGCGAAGTCGCCTTCCAGTTCGACTGGGGCGACGGCAGCCAGTCCGAATGGTCTGCGTTGCGGGCCGGCTCGGCCGCGTTCGGGGACACCCACACCTACACCTTAACCGGCAGCTTCAGCGTCCGAGCCCGGGCCAAGACCGCCCGCAGTGGCGCCAGCGAATGGTCCGACCCGTTCATCCTGCGCGTCGAGGTGGGTGAGGGCGAGTTGCTGCGCCGGTTCGGCCTGCCCGACCCGGAGGAACCCGAGGACTCGGCCGATTTCAGCTTCAACACCTTCGCGCTCGGCACTGACGGCCGCTCCTACGTCGGCAGCGAGTGGGGCTTCCTGTTCCGGACCACCGAGGGCCGGCGCGACAAGGAATTCATCACCCGGGACTACGACGGCTTCTACCCCGCCCCGACCCTGAGCGAAGACGGCACGGTCTACATCGCCTGCGAGAACGACTCGCTCTACGCCTTCAACACCGACGGCACCCGGCGCTGGACCCGCAACGTCGGCGACGAAGTGATGGCAACCGCCGCGCTGGGCAGCGACGGCGCCATCTACATCCAGACCGTCTCCGACTCGCTCTACGCCTACGGCCCGGACGGCACCCGGCGCTGGTCCTTCCCCAGCAACGGCTTCTCCTCGCCGGTCATTGGCCCGGACGGCACGGTCTACGCCTGCAACGACGAAGGCAGCATCTTCGCGATCGAGCCCGGCTCCGGCGCGCAGAAGAACCTCTACGTGATGGGCGGCAACTCCATCTCCGCCTCGCCCGCGCTCGACCCGGGCCGGAACCGGCTCTACGTCGCGGACGAGGAAGGCACCCTCATCGCGTTGAACCTCACCTCGTTCACCCCGGACTGGGACGAGCGAATCGGCCCCTCGCCCTCCTCGCCGGTCATCGGGGCGGACGGCACCGTCTACATCGGCACCGAGGGCAAGCTGGTCGCGCTCAACCCGGCCGACGGCATGCCCAGCTGGACGTTTCAGCCCACGCTCGCCGGCATCCTCTCGACCCCGGCGGTCTCCAGCGCGGGCCTCGTGTACGTCATCGTCAGCGGCGGCCGGAAGGACCGGGACCGGGCATTCGAGGACGTCGATTCGCTCTACGCGGTCAACGCCGACGGCAGCCGCCGCTGGGCGGTCGGGCTCGACTTCGGCGCCTGGGACGACCTGATGTCCGCGCCCAAGGTCGACGACGCCGGCTACATCTACTTCGGCAACGGCTACTACGCCTGGGTGGTACGCGGGCTGGGCGGGCCGGCCGCGTCGTCCTGGCCGATGTTCCAACGCGACGGCCAGAACACCGGCCGGGCGCGCTGACACGGTGAGGAACCCGGGCGACCGTTGAAGTAACGGCGATGCGCTTCCAGCCCGTTCCCCGCCGGCCCGACCATGTCGAACTCGAGCGGCGCATCCTCGCGTTCTGGCAGGAAGGCGGCTTCTTCCGTCGGCTCGTCGAGCGCAACCGTGGCGGCGACAAGTTCCGGTTCCTCGACGGCCCGATAACCGCCAACAACCCGATGGGCGTCCACCACGCCTGGGGCCGGACCATCAAGGACCTGTTCCAGCGCTACCAGGCGATGCAGGGCCGCGACCAGCGCTGGCAGAACGGGTTCGACTGCCAGGGCCTCTGGGTCGAGGTCGAGGTCGAAAAGGAACTCGGCTTCAAGTGCAAGCGCGACATCGAGACCTTCGGCATCGACCGGTTCGTCGAGAAATGCAAAGAGCGGGTCCTCAAGTACTCCGCAATCCAGGCCCGGCAGTCGGTCCGGCTCGGCCAGTGGATGGACTGGGACAACTCCTACTACACCATGTCCGACGAGAACAACTACACCATCTGGCACTTCCTGAAGAAATGCCACGAGCGCGGGCTCATCTACGAGGGCACCGACGTGATGCCCTGGTGCTCCCGGTGCGGCACCGCCATCTCGGATATGGAAATCGCCACCGAGGGCTACCGCGAGCTTGCCCACAAGGCGGTGTACCTCAAGCTCCCGGTCCCCGACCGCGGGCGCGAGGCCCTGCTCGTCTGGACCACCACGCCCTGGACCCTGACCGCCAACACCGCGGCCGCGGTCCATCCCGGGCTCGATTACGTCCGGGCCCGGCTCGACGGCGAAACGCTCATCCTCGCCGAGGCCCGGCTCGGCCTGCTCGGCCCGGGCGCGGAAGTCGTCGAGCGCCTGACCGGCAGCGCGCTCATCGGGCTCCGCTACGCCGGCCCGTTCGACGAGCTCGCCCCCCAGCAGGGCGTCGAGCACCGGGTCATCCCCTGGGACGAAGTCAGCGCCGACGACGGCACCGGCATCGTCCACATCGCGCCCGGCTGCGGCAAAGAAGACTTCCTGCTCGGCCGGGAGCACGGCCTCGCGGTCATCGCCCCGCTCGACGAAGACGGCCGGTTCCGGCCCGAGTTCGGCCCGTTCGCGGGCCGCGGCGCGGCCGAGGTCGCGCCCGACGTCTTCCGCGGGCTCGAGGCGAAAGGCCGGCTGTTCAAGGTCGAAGAATTCCGCCACCGCTACCCGGTCTGCTGGCGCTGCGGCGACGAACTGGTCTTCCGGCTGGTGGACGAATGGTTCATCGCCATGGACCCGGTGCGCGAGGAAATCATGGCCTCCGCCCGCCAGGTACGCTGGCTTCCCGGCTACGGCCTCGACCGCGAGCTCGACTGGCTGCGCAACATGTCCGACTGGTGCATCTCCAAGAAGCGCTACTGGGGCCTCGCCCTGCCCATCTACCGCTGCGCCTGCGGCGGGTTCGAGGTCATCGGCTCCCGCGAAGAACTCCGGGAGCGGGCGGTCGCCGGCTGGGAGCGGTTCGACGGCCACAGCCCGCACCGGCCCTGGGTGGACGAAGTCCGCATCCGCTGCCCGAAATGCGGGGCGGAAGTCAGCCGGGTCGGCGACGTCGGCAACCCCTGGCTCGACGCGGGCATCGTCCCGTTCTCGACCACCCATTACCTCACCGACCCGGGCTACTGGCGCGACTGGTTCCCGTTCGACTTCATCACCGAATGCTTCCCCGGCCAGTTCCGCAACTGGTTCTACGCCATCCTGGCGATGAGCACGGTGCTCGAAAAGCAGGCCCCGTTCAAAACCCTGCTCGGCCACGCGCTGGTCAAGGACGAACACGGCCAGGACATGCACAAATCCGCCGGCAACGCCATCCCCTTCGAGGAAGCCGCGGACCGGATGGGCGCGGACGTCATGCGCTGGGTGTTCCTCAACAACAACCCGACCCAGAACCTCAGCTTCGGGTACGCCATCGGCCGCGAAGCCGAACGCAAACTGCTCACGCTCTGGAACGTTTACAGCTTCCTCGTCACCTACGCCGAAATCGACGGGCTCAACCCGGCCGAAATCAACCTGCCCGCGGACCGGCTCCGGCTCCTCGACCGCTGGATAATTTCCCGGCTCGACTCGCTCGTTCGGCTCTGCCACGAACGGCTCGACGACTACGACCCCTCGGCGGTCCCCCGGGCGGTGGAAGCCTTCATCGACGACCTCTCCACCTGGTACGTCCGGCGCAACCGGCGCCGGTTCTGGAAGCCGGCCCGGGAAGTCGGCGACGACGACAAACTGGCCGCGTACCAGACGCTCTACACCTGCCTCGAAGGGCTGGTCCGGCTGCTGGCGCCGTTCATGCCCTTCCTCGCCGAGGAAATCTACCGAAACCTCGTCCTGCCCTGCGACCCGACCGCGCCCGAATCGGTCCACCTCTGCCCGTACCCGGAGCCGGACCCCTCCCGGGTGAACGAGGCGCTCGAGCGCGAGGTCGGGATGGTCCGGGCCGCGGTCTCGCTCGGCCATTCCGCCCGGGAGAAGGCGAAGCTCAAGGTCCGCCAGCCGCTCTCGGCGGTCATCATCACCGCGGCCGACGAGGCGGAGCGGCAAGCCTGGCTCCGCCACGCCGACGTCATCCGGGAAGAACTCAACATCCGCGAGGTCCTGTTCACCGAGCCCGGCGCGGAGTTCCCGGCCGACTACGAAGTTGCCCGGGACGACACCCGGGCGGTCGGCATCAACACCCGGCTCACCCGCGAACTCGAAAGCGAAGGCCTGGCCCGGGAACTCGTCAACAAGATTCAGAACCTGCGCAAGCAGGCCGGGCTCGAAGTCACCGACCGTATCACCCTGTTCTGCGCGGCCGACGACGAGCCGGGCCGCGAGCGGCTGGCCGAGGCGCTGGCCGCGCACCGCGAGTACATCACCCGCGAAACCCTGACGCTCAACATCAGCTCCGAACCGCCGGCCGCCGAGCGCGCGTTCAACCTGAACGGCATTAAGGTCCGGCTCGCTCTCGCCCGGGAGGAGAAACAATGACGAAACCAAAGCCGAAACCAAAGCAACAGGCCGCCGCCCCGAAGAAACCGGCCCGCGGGAAGAAAACCGCCCCGAAGAAGCCCGCCCGTGGGAAGCAGGCCGCCGCCCCGAAGAAACCCGTCGCGCCGAAGAAACCGGCCGCCGGGCGCAAGCGGACCGCGCCCGCGAAACCCGCCCGGTTGATACGCTCGCCCTACAGCCGCAAGGAACTCCGCGAGTTCGAACAAGCCCTGCTTGAAGAAAAGCGGCGGATACTCCGCCAGGGCCGGGCCACCGACGAAATCATGGAATCCGGCGGCACCGACGCCACCAGCGGCGAGCCGACCCGGCGCACCCACGCCGCCGAAATCGGCGGCGAGAGCCACCAGGTTGAGGTTGCCTCCCGGCTCAAACAGATGGAAGGCGCGATCATGCGGGAAATCACCGACGCGCTCAGGCGCATCGAGAACGACACCTACGGCATCTGCGAATCCTGCGGCAAGCCGATTCCCAAGGCCCGGCTCGAAGTCGTCCCGCACGCGCACTTCTGCATGGTCTGCCTCAGGAAGTAAGCCGGGGAACATCCCCTGCTCCTGCGCCGTGCCCGCCGCGACCCGTCGCGCTCCCGCTGAGATGAACGCCCGCGCCCGGCCGCCCATCAACCTCAAGCTCACCATCGAGTACGACGGCGGCGGGTACCACGGCTGGCAGTACCAGGCCAACCGCCCGACCGTCCAGGCCGAGCTCCAGGCCGCGGCCGGCCGGCTCAACGGCGCCCCGACCGTCGTCCACGGCTGCAGCCGCACCGACGCGGGCGTGTCCGCCCGCAACTACGTCGCCAACTTCACCGCCACCCGCCAGCTCCCCTGCGAGCGCTGGCGCCGGGCGCTCAACCAGCACCTGCCCCCGGCCATCCACGTCAAACTCGTCGAGCCCGCCCCGCCCGGGTTCCACGCCCGGTTCAGCGCCCGGGGCAAACTCTACCGCTACCGCATCGTCCGGGGTCACTCCCCGCTCCGCCACGCCCGGGCCTGGGAACTCCGCTACCCGGTGGACCTCGCGCGCATCCGGCGCGCGGCGGCCGAGTTTGTCGGCACCCGCGACTTCCGGCCCCTCTGCCAGGCCCGCGACGCCACCGGCACCTGCACCGTCCGGGGCATCGAGGTCAACACGGCCGGGGATGAAATCGAAATCGCGGTCACCGGCGACCGCTTCCTCTACAAGATGGTCCGCCGCATCGTCGGGGCCGCGGTCACCTACGGCGCGGGCCGGCTGACGCTGGCCGACATCCGGGCCGCGCTCGCCGGCAGGCCCGGCCTCGGCTACCGCACCGCCCCGGCCCAGGGCCTGACCCTCGACCGCGTCGAATACGACTGACCGCTCAGTTCGCCCCGGCCTGCCCCAGCGCCAGCTCCGACTCCCCGCCCTTCGGCGGCTCCGCCGGCGCGGCTTTCACCGGCGGTGAACTCTCCTCCTCCGCCGGCGCGGCCTTCGCCGGCGGCGGGCTCTCCTGCTCCGGCGTCCGGGTCGCCTCCGCCGGCGTCAGCGGCTCCGCGGGCGGCTCCGGCCGCTCTGCCACCGGCAGTTCCGCCGGCTTCGACGGCACGGGCGGCTCCTGCGGTCCCGGCCCCACCGGCAGGCTCACCGGCCGCACCGACTCGGCGGTTCTCGGCGCCTCCACCGGCCTCGGCCGCTCCCGCGGCGGCGGCTCATCCGGCTCCGGTCTCGGGTTCGGCCGCGGGTCGGGCGACCGCGAACGGTCCGGCCGCGTCGGGGCGGGCGGGGCCGCGTGGCCCGGCCGGCGCGCGCGCCGGACCGGCCGGCCCGACTCCCACACATCGATGTAAGTCTCGAACTCCTCCACCACGAACACCGTCTCGGCCGGCGCCGGTTCCGGCTCCACCCAGGCGGTATCCACGTAATACACCGGCCGCTCGTGGTGAATCTCGTACACCACCACGCTCGGCGGCGCCGGCTCGGCCGGCTCCTCCGCCGCGGTGCCGGCAAGCTGGAACCGGCCGCAACCGAGGAACAACACCGCCGAGGCCGCGGTCACGACAAAACGACTCCTGGCACCTCCATCAACGTCACCGGTATAGACCTCGGTCCGCCCGATTCCCTGCGCCCCGGTCACCGGCAGAACGGAACGCCGGCCCGCGGGGACCGGCGTACCGGGAACAGGCGCGGAAAAGGATCAGTCCTTCACATCGTGGTGCGTGAGCCTCAGGTTGATCGTGCTGGTGTACTCCGGCGTCTCCAGCTCCATCAGGTGACGGACCGTGCCCACGCCGTCAGCCACCCAGTAGTGCATCAGCGGCGTCTCCGGGTCCGGGCCGGTGTAGGTGAACTTCATCTTCCAACAGTCCCTGAACGTACCGGCCGGGACGACCGCGTCTTCCCTGCCCAGCACCATCGCCTCGACCTTCTCGGCGCCGTCCACCCAGACGTTCCAGGTCTTCCCCTCGGTAACGGGCAGGGACAGCATCGTGTCCGGTTCGGTATCATCGAGCGCCGAGAAACAGAGCACGAACTCATCGCGCTTCAGGATATAGGTAGTGTCGCGGGTCACGATGGTCGTGTCGATGCCGAGGCGCTGCCGCATCTCCATGATCTTGGCGTGCTTGGTGGGCAGTCTACGCTCGCCGTCGCATTGCAGTTCTTCGAACAACTTCTCTCCCGGCCGAATGCCGGTGAAGGCGATGTCGATGTCTTGGCCCACTTCCAGTCCGGACAGCCGGATCATGTCGCGGGCCAGATCGACAACTTGGACCGGTTCGCCCATGTCCAACACGAAGATCTCGCCGCCGCGGCCCATCGCGCCGGCTTGAAGGACCAACTGCGATGCCTCGAGGATGGTCATGAAGTACCGCCGCATCTCTGGATGGGTCACCGTCACCGGCCCGCCGCGCTCGATCTGCTCGCGAAAAATCGGAATCACGCTGCCCGCCGAATCCAACACGTTGCCGAAGCGGACCGTCACGAAGCAGGTCGTCGAGGTCTGCGCCAACGCCTGAACGTACAATTCCGCGGCTCGCTTGCAGGTCCCCATGACGCTCGTCGGATTGACGGCCTTGTCGGTGGAGATCATGACAAAGGACGAAACCCCGTGCCGATGGGCTGTGTCGGCCAACAGGCGACTGGCAAACGTGATGTTCTTGACGGCCTCGCCGGGATGCGATTCCATCAGCGGCACGTGTTTGTAAGCCGCCGCGTGGAA
>JAWOIB010000096.1:0-3208 GCA_046484845.1 bacterium | reverse complement strand
GACGCCAGCCGGTCTGTCGTCCAGCTCAAGCATCAGCATCTTCTGCGCCGAACTGATTCTACCGGAATCAACCATGCGTCCGGTGACATCCCGGACCGCCCACGAGCTTTCTTCTCCGCTTAGCCTGACCGCCATCCGTCCCCGGGTCGGGCTGGGCAGTATCTGCAAGGCTTCAATGATCTTCGATTCACTTCCTTTCTCCACCACCCCGGTCGGCACTATCTCCAGTATGGCAACCCCTGCCTCGTAGCAGGCAGCGTAGACATACGGCTCGGCGTAGGACAACCGCTGAGCATACCAGGGCAGCGAGTGATACCCGACCAACCTGGGTTCACGTGGGTCGGCGACACTGAGCAGTCTCAAGGCATCCCGGCACCCGACATAGGCCAGCGTATCCTCCACTACGACATCGAAGACATAACTGCCGAATCCGGTAGAATCGACCAGGTACGGGCTGAGCGGGTCGGCGATGCTGTACGTGAAAACTCCGTTGCCACCAGCCAGGTACGCGAATGTGTCCTTTATGAAGATATTGAGCGCCCCTCGGCCGAAATCCGCGATGACCCTTGGATTCCTCGGGTCCGCGACCGATATCACCTGGGTTGGCCAGTTGGTGACAAAAGCCAGCGTATCCTGAAGAAACATGCCGGGGACGTTCGCATCGCCAACAACCACCGTCCCGACCAGGGTCGGCTCTCTGGGCCGGGCGACGTTCAGAATCTGAAATCTGCGGTTCTGGGCCACGTAGCAGAACGAGTCGCGCAGAACCATGTCTTGGGGGAAGCCGAAGACATCGTATCCGCCAACGAGCCGGGGTCGTGTCGGGTCGGCTACGTCAACCGAACGAAACAGTGGCACGGAATCCCAGCACACGTAGACAAACGAGTCATCCACCACGACCGCAAGGCAGTGACCGCCTCTCCCGGGGTTGTTTAGCTGGCCCAACCTTCGCGGCCGACTTGGGTCCGCAACATCGAGGATTGACATCCCGGCGGTGTAGCTCCCCAGGTATGCCCTCGTGCCGCTTACGTCTAGGTCCACGGCCGCACCGGCCGCGAAGGCCATCGTATCCAGCACCGGTGCGGCCGGACTGGTGATGTCCACGGCCACGATGCCGTCGAAGTAGTTCGCCACCAGCGCATGCCCGGACCCGGGCGGTACCGCTATCCCGTATTTCATGTCCGCCGGTACACTGGCGCGCCCCAGCAGTCTCGGCCGCGTCGGGTCGGCAACGCTGATTGCGTCCAGCATCGGCGTATACAGGAGCGTATCGCAGGTCTCTGCCATGGTTACGCCGAATACGTTCGGCCCTTCCAGCGAGCCGAGCGGTCGCGGCGCGGCCGGGTCGCTGATGTCGTAAACCCGCAGGCCATATCCGTACATCATGACATAGGCCCGACTGTCCCGGGCGTGAACCGCCAGCGGCTCGCCGCCGCCGATCCGGCCGACCCGGCGCGGACTGGTCGGGTCACTGATATCCACTATGTTCACCCCGGAGACATGAACCAGGTAGCAGTATTCTCCGGCCAGAGCCATGTACAGGTCGCAACTGTCCCGAAGCGCACCGGCTAGCACCGGCCGGCGCGGGTCGGCAATGTTGAAGATGCGCAGGGAGTCGTCACCACAGGCCGCATAGACCAGGGTGTCCTGCACCGCGATGTCGTTGACCATCGGCAGGTCCACCCGGCTGAGCAGGTTAGGCGAGGCGGGATTCGATACGCCGTGAATCTCCAACCCGGAAGCGCCGAACTGGATACCGGCGATGACCAGCGTGTCGGCGATGACCGCCCGTCGCGGCCGGCCCGCAAAGTCGACGTCTCCGAGCAGGTCGAGAGTCACGCCGTCCCGGGAGCCGAACCGGATGAGACTTGCGCCCGAGCCCCGGGTCAGGCAGACGATGGTGTCGTCCGGCGTGATGCGCAACGATACTTTGAGCGACGGGCCGTAGGACCAGCGCCCCACGCACCGCAGGCCGCTGTCACTCACCGGTCTCCAAGTCTGCCGGAGCAGGTAATCCTGAAAGCCGTTCTTCTCCAGCCACCGATGCCCCATCAGCGGCCCGACCCGGCTCAGGGTATCCCGCAGCGCCTCTTCCCGGTACCCGACAAAATCGAGCCTACCGGCCGACACGCTCGAGAATGCGAGCGCTACTGCCAGGGTAAGAGTCAGCATCAACTCCTCCGGCTTTATCATGAGCCCTCGGTCAGAAGAAGTCAAGCGTTTTCGCGCTGTCCTTTCCCGCCATCCATCCGGTCCCAGCCAAGACTCCCGCCCTGACCCCAGTCCGCCCACATCGGTAACTGGAACAGGTGCGAGCCGAACAGGTTGTTCTCGGTCCGGGCCACACCGGCGACCCGCAGTGCCAGGTCGCGGGACTCGGGCGCGAACGGGTCAACGATGTGGCCGTAGGGATAGACGCCCTCGGCCCAGTAGTAGTTCAGCGCAGCCTGACCCGACCGCCGAAACCGGAATTCCAGTTGCCGGCCGCGGATGATGGATTCGGGACGAACCGTGTTCAGGTCAAGGCGAACCCACCCATGTGAGCGCCCCTCTACGGTATCACCGTCGGCTACAAGAGCACCCCCAGGATAAGTCAGCACCTCGACGAAATAGCGGTTGGCATCTCCCTCACCCGTAAAGAACTCACAGTAGGCGAGCGAATCGAAATTCACCGTCACGACTTGGCCGACATGGTTGTTGGGCGAGAGTGAATCTGTCCATCCGGACCATTGCTGTTTCACCGGGAGAGCCTCGTATGCCTTAAGCGCACCATGTCCGATGCTGATTGTTGCGAGGAGCAGCATCACTCCTGCTGTTCTGCGGTTCATCTGAACCTCCTATTGCCTTACCAGCTTTATGGTTTCTGTCCGCCTTTCTGATGATAGCAGTTCCAGGAAATAGACCCCCGGTCTCAAGCCTGACAGGTCGAGTTCGTGGCTTGAAGACGCACCTCCTTTGAGCAGGACTCTCCTTACCTCGCGACCCGATACGTCCCTGATGGCGACAGCGGTGTTGCCTGTGGCAGTGTTGATTCCCCGCAGTATCGCCGGACCACTCGTTGGATTCGGGACTATCGTCAGGGCCGGTCGCTTCAGGTGAACACCGGACACGGGCTCATTGACTCCGGTCTGCGCGACCTCGAAGATGGCGATGCCGGCCTCGGCGCAGGCAGCGTAGACATACGGCTCGGCGTAGGACAACCGCTGAG
>JAWOIB010000063.1:0-9268 GCA_046484845.1 bacterium | reverse complement strand
GTTCAGGACCACTGATACCGGCGCAAGCTGGCAGCGCGTCGGGGCCGGCCTCGCAGGCACGGTCAACTGCATCTTTTACAGTCATGCCATACCCCGGGTCTACTGTGGTACCTCGGACGGGTTCTACTACAGCACCAATGGTGGAGCCGACTGGCGACACGACGGGCTTGTCGAGGTCAGGTCTATTGCCGCCGGCCGGTTGAATGTGCTGGCTGCGACCCGGAGCGGGGTCTTTCTCAACCAGGGGCAAGGCTGGGTCGAGTACAGCAGCGGTCTGACTGACCTGGACTCGTATGCAGTCAGCATGGTTCATGACTACTACGGTATCTTTGCCGGGACCGGTAGTGCCGGAGTGTTCATCGGTTTATACCCTGTTGACATTAACGAGCCCACCCGGCCCGCATCCCCATCAGCGCTCCGTTTTCCCACCATACTCCGCGGGGTGCTGAACCTGCCTGCGGCAGGAATGGCCAATGACCAATTCTCAATGACCATGCTCGACGCCACCGGCCGGAAGGTTATGGTGCTCCAGCCCGGCGAGAATGACGTCCGCCACCAGAGCGATTTCGGCCAGGGTCTGCTCAGGTTCACGCTGGTGCGCTGAAAGATGAGACAGCGATGAAGAGGCCGGCCGCGGTGGTCCTGCTGATTACGGTTCTGGTCTCAGGAGTCACGGCCGGTATCCTGCGCTGGACCGAACCGGTCCCGGTCTGGCCGGATACGGCGGGCACAGATACCCTCTGGCAGGCCGGGCCTGTCCTGGCCGGCAACGATACCGCTCTCTGGGCAATATGGCGGCAGACGAAAGGAGACAGTAGTCACATCAAGGCCACCTGCCACAATGGTGAACAGTGGTTGCCCCCGGTCTCGGTCTTCCACGGGACACGAGACAACCCTCCCTACTTTCTGCGCCTGACCCTGGACCGCGAGCAGGAGCCCTGGGTCGTCTACGACTTCGTGGACTCGACTGGGGCAAACCTGCTGTATTCCCGTCGCTGGGGAGACACTTGGACTCATCCGGCGCTGATCAACAGAGACTCACGGCGGGGGCCGCATGACCCCGGCCTGGGCGCTCATCCACAGGGCGGAGTTCAGGTTGCCTGGGTCAGAGGGGGGGCGCAGGAAGTCTGGCTCTTCACCGCACGCGGGACAGAGGATTCCTGGACCACACCTGTGATGATTGATGCCGCAGAAGCAATAATGGTGATGCGTTCTCCGACAGTAGCGGCTATCAACGACAGCCAGATGATGGTGGTCTGGCCTGCCTGCCGTGACCTGGTACATACACCGTTGTGGAGCATGGTCGGTTCGGGCGACTCGTGGACCGAACCCGTTGCGGTAGCCTTCCCGCCCGGGGGAACCGAGTACCCGGCGCAACTCACCGTCACGCAGACCGGGCCCGGTGCCGGGGATGTGCGCCTCTTCTGGCATCGCAACAGCCATGGCATTCAGACCGCCCGATACGACTACGACGGCGAGAAATGGGTCGAACCGCTACAACTAGACCCGGAGTGCACGGGTAATCCCGTTGCCTGCACCGACGAGTACGGGTGGACCTGGGTGTCGCACTACAATCAACTCGGGGATTACTGGCGTTCGGTCGTGCGCTACCACGACGGCACAGCCTGGAGTGAACCGATGCCCCACACCGACACCGCCCTGGCCATCGTTGGCTTGGCTGCAGCCCACGGCCGCATCTGGGCGATGATGGGCGGATACGAGGCTTACCCCGGGCAGATGCTCTACTACAGCTCAGCAGCGCACCCGCTGGCTGTGGCCGAACCCGGTCAGACCCCGGTCCGACAGCCCAGCGGCCCGACCATCATCCGCGGGGTGCTGACCCTGCCGCGGCGAGGCGCGGGACACGACCCCGGTTCGGAGAACCGAAGCGGGTCATGTCCCGCTCTCCTGCTTAACATCTCCGGCCGGAAGGTGATGGAACTCCAGCCCGGCGATAACGACGTCCGGCATCTGGCTCCCGGCGTGTACTTCATCCGGGCGGAGGGCGCGAGTGGACAAGGGTTCGACGGGTCAAGCCGGAAGGTCGTGATTCAGCGGTAGCGGGCAGGGGCTGACGATTCCGCGCGTCGACCCCTGACCCCCACCCCTACCCTCTGCTCAGCGAGGAGAGGGGGACGGAATCGGCGTGAATCGGCCTGTCTGCGTGCGGTCACGCACAGGCAGGCGTCTATCGGCGGTTACTCCCGGCCCGGGTCTTCGGACCGGTCAGTCGAGGTCTTGGAGGAGTTGGTCGAGCAGGGTCTTTGCGTCCGCGGGCCGGGCGCGGGCCGGGATGGGCAGGGCCGGGCGCTTTGAGCGGTAGATGACGCCGAGCGGGATGGTATCGCCCCATTCCCGGGCAAGTTTGAACGCCGCGGCCCGGTCTTCGGGGTCGTGGTCACCCTCGGCCAGGACCCGCGCCCGGTCCCGGTACCATTTGGCGGTATTGACCTTGTTGAAGCTGACGCAGTTCTGGAGTATCTCGACCAGCGCGAAGCCGGGATGCCGCACCGCCTCGACAATCAGCCCGGCGAGATGGCCGGGGTTGCCGCAGAAGCCCCGGCCCACGAACCCGGCGTCGAGCGCGACCGCCAGCGCGAGCGGGTTGAAGGCGGGCGCGTCCGAGCCGAAGGGCGTGGTCGTGGTCTTCATCCCCTTGTCACTGGTCGGTGAGGCCTGACCCTTGGTCAGGCCGTAGACCTGGTTGTCGTGGACGAGGTAGGTGATGTCGAGGTTGCGGCGCAGGGCGTGGAAGAAGTGGTTGCCGCCCTCGGCATAGCCGTCGCCGTCGCCGCCTTCGCAGATGACGGTGAGGTCGGGCCGGGTGAGCTTGAGCCCGGTCGCGACCGGCAGGGTCCGGCCGTGGAGCCCGTTGAACAGGTTACAGCGGATGTAGTGCGGGGCCTTGGCGGCCTGGCCGATGCCGGAGACGAAGGCGAGCTGGTGCGGCTCGAGCCCGAGTTGCTCCAGCGCCTCTTTCACGCCCTCGCGGATGCCGAAGTTGCCGCAGCCCGGGCACCAGGCCGGCGGGTCGTTCGAGTTCCAGTCCTTCGCCCGCACTAGTCCTCCCGCAACCGGCGCTCGAGCGCCCCGCGCAGTTCCTCGACCCGGAACTGCCGCCCGTCGAACCGCAGTTCCGACGCCCGCACCCGGAGCCCGCATTCCTGCGCCAGCAACTGCCCGAGCTGGGCGGTGGCGTTGCCCTCGACCGTGAACACCCGATGGCTGCGCCGGCCGAACTCGAGCGCGGCCGCGGCCGGGAACGGCCAGGCCTCGCTGAAATGCATCATCGCCACCGAATGGCCGGCCCGGCGCAGGCGGGCGACCGCCTCCGCCACGATGCCCCGGGTCGAGCCGAAGCAGGCGACGAGCGAGTCCGCGTCCTCGTCCGGCCACCGCTCCGGCGGCGCGATTTCCTCCGCCAGTCCGGCGGCCTTGCGCGCCCGCTTCTCGACCATCGCGTTGCGCACCTCGGCCGACTCGGTGATGTGGCCTTCCTCGGTGTGCTCGTCGGAATCGACATAGACCAGCTCGCCGGGCGTGCCGGGCAGGATGCGCGGTGAGATGCCGCTGTCGGTCACCCGGTACCGCCGGTACTCGCCGGCCGGCCCGTCATATGGGTCCGGCCCGGGCGCGGCCTCGAACTCGAACCCGCCGATGGTCCAGCGCGCGTCGGCCAGCCACTGGTCAAAGAGCAGGATGACCGGGAGCTGGTACCGCTCCGCCAGCCGCACCGCCTTCGTCGCGGCCCGGAACGCGCCCGCCCCGTCCGCCGGACAGAGCACCGCCCGGGAAAACTCGCCGTGGCCGCAGGACAACGCGAAAAGCAGGTCCGCCTGCGCGGTGCGGGTCGCCAGCCCGGTGGCAGGGCCGGGCCGCATCCCGGACATCACCACGATCCCGGTTTCGGTCATCCCGGCCAGGCTCAGCCCCTCGTTCATCAGGCACAGCCCGCCGCCCGCGGTCGCGACGATCGCCGACGCGCCGCCGTATGCCGCGCCGCAGGCCTGGTTGATGGCCGCGACCTCGTCCTCGGCCTGCTCGACGACCAGCCCGGCCCGGTCCGCGTACCGGGCGCAGGCCTCGAGCACCCCGGTCCCGGGCGACATCGGGTACCCGGTGCAGAATCGCGCGCCGCCGGCGATCGCGCCCAGCGCCAGCGCGTCCGCGCCGGTGATGAGCCGCCGCCCGGCCGGGCCCGGCCGGGTGGCGAGCCGGGCCATCGGCCCGGACCGCTTCCGGCAGGCCTCGTACCCGCCCCGGGCGCTCTCGACGTTCTTCTCCGCCATCTCCCGGTTCCGGCCGTCGAACCCGGCCCGCAGTTCCCGCTCCAGCAGCGCGGGATCGAGGTCGAGCATCGCCGCGACCGCGCCCAATGCCACCGAGTTCGAGGTCCGCTCACCGCCGCGCTCGACCGCGAGCGCGTGCAGGGGCAGGTGGACGACCCGGAACCCGCCCCGGGCCACGGTGCCGTGCTCGTCATCAACCAGCACCACCGCGTCCCGGGCCAGCTCCTGCGTGTGCCGGCGCACCAGCCCGGGCGCGAGCGCGACCAGCAGGTCCGCCCGGTCCGGCTCCGCCCCGACCTCGTGTTCGCTCACCCTCAGCCGGCAGAAATTATGCCCGCCCCGGATGCGCGACTCGGTATCCATCGTGGCCAGCACCCGGTAGCCTGCCGCGACCAGCGCCCGGCCCAGCAGCCGCGACGCGACCTGCAGGCCCTGGCCCGCCTCGCCGGTGATGATGATGCCGAGGTCCACGCTAACGGAACTCCTCCGCCAGCCGCCGGAGCTTCTCCCGGTCGGCGCCGGCCGGCCGGCCGTGCCCCAGCGCCGGGAACCCGGTTTCATAGACCGGCCGCTCCGCCCGGTAGAAGATGCCGGTGGGAATGCGCTCGTCGGACGCGCCCGGCCATTCCAGCGCGAGCCGGAACGCCGCGTCAAGGTCGGCCGGGTCGTGACCGGGTTCCACCGGGCGCACCCGCTCCCGGTACCAGTCCCAGGTGTTCACCCGGTTGAAGCTCACGCAGGGCTGGAGCACGTCCAGGAACCCGAAGCCTCGGTGCCGCACCGCCGCGACGATCAACACGGTCAACTGCTCGGTCGCCCCGGCGAATCCCCGGGCCACGAAGGTCGCCCCGGCCCCGAGCGCGGCCGCAAGCGGGTTGAGGGCGGGCGCGCTGGTGCCGTGCGGGGTCAGTCGGCTCACGAAGCCCTGCGCCCCGGTCGGCGCGGGCTGACCCTTGGTCAGCCCGTACACCCCGTTATTGTGCACGATGCAGGTGATGTCCGGGTTCCGGCGGAACGCGTGCAACAGGTGGTTGCCGCCCTCGCCGTACATATCCCCGTCCCCGCCGACCGCGATGACGGTCAGCCCCGGGTCCGCCAGCCGCGCCCCGTGGGCGTGCGCCAGCGCCCGGCCGTGCAGGCCGTGAAGGAAATTGCAGTCAAGGTAATGGGGCAGCTTGCCCGCCTGCCCGATGCCGGAAACCAGCGCGAACCGCTCCGGCTCCAGTTCCAGTTCCCTGAGCGCGGCCGCCAGCGCGGTGAGGATGCCGAAGTTCCCACAGCCCGGGCACCAGGTCCGCTCCACGCGGTCCGCCGGGGCACTTTCGCGGTCCGGCCTGCCGCTCATCCCGCCACCTCGCCGATGCGCTCCACCAGTTCCGCCCCGCTGAACGGCCGGCCGTCGTACTTCAGGATTTCCGCGTCCGGCCGGCGCCGGGTCGCGCGCCGGATGAGCCTGCCCAGCTGGCCGGTCGAGTTCTGCTCCACGGTCACCAGCCGCCGGCAGGCCGCCAGCCGGGCCTCCACCCGCGCGAACGGGAACGGCCACAACTCGGGCAGGTGCAGCATCCCGACCGGAACCCGGTCCTGCCTCAGCGCGGCCGCCGCCTCGCGCACCGCGCCCTGCGTCGAGCCGAAACAGGCCACCAGCGTCTTCGCCGGCTCGCCCGGCCAGTCCGCCACCTCCCCGAACTCCTCCGCCATCCCGGCCGCCTTGCGCAGACGCTTCGCCTGCATCCGGCGCCGGTTGCCGGCGTTCTCGGTCGAGAACCCGTCCTCATCGTGCTCCGAGCCGATGGCGCGCGCCCGCTGGCCCGGGTACCCCGGCCGGACCCGGGGCGACACCCCGCTCGCGGTCAGCGCGTACCGCCGGAACGCGTGCCGCGCCATCCCGGCCGCCGGGTCGTCTGCGAAATCATCGGACCGGGCCAGCCGGTCCGGGCCGAAATCGTCCACGGTCCGGAACGAATCCGCGAGCTGCTGGTCGGTCAGCACTATGGCCGGGACCTGGTACCGGGCGGCCAGCTCGAATGCCCGGCAGGTCGCGTAGGCCGCCTGCTCGTTGTCCCCGGGCGCGAACACGAAGCGCGGGAACTCGTCCTGCGAGGCGCTCAGCGCGTACAGCAGTTCCGCCTGCTCCTGCCGGGTTGGGAAACCGGTGGCCGGCCCGGGCCGCTGGGCGATTACCACCACGACCGGCAGTTCCGCCATCCCGGCCAGCCCCAGCCCCTCGACCATCAGCGCGAACCCGCCGCCCGAGGTCGCGGTCATCGCCCGCGCCCCGGCCCAGCTTGCGCCCAGCGCGACGTTGATGGCCGCGATTTCGTCCTCCGCCTGCTCCATCACCAGCCCGAACTCCGCCTGCCGGGCGGCCAGGTATTCCATCACCCCGGTCGCGGGCGACATCGGGTACCCGGCGTACAACCGCACCCCGGCGCAGAGCGCGCCGTACCCCACCGCCTCGCTCCCGTTCAGCAACAGCTTCGGCCGGCCGCCCAGCCCGGGCACCCGGCAGGGGCATTCCTGCCGGAGTTCCCTGCCGACCGCCTTGAACCCGGCCCGCGCGCATTTCAGGTTTGCCCGCACCACCTCGCGGCCCTTGCGCTCGAACGCCTGCCGGAGCAGGACCTCCAGCGACTTCAGCGGCTGACCGGCCAGCGCGGTCATCGCGCCCAGCGCCACCGCGCTCGAATACAACTTCGCCCCGCCCAGCTCCTCCGCCAGCCTCATGAACGGCACCCGCGCCACCCGCGCGCCCGCCTGCCCGGCCGCGCCGTCCGCCGGTTCGCCCTCGGCCAGGATGACTCCGCCCGGCACCATCTCCGCCCGGTGCGCCTCGACCGAGGACTCATCCAGCGCCAACAGCAGGTTGCTCCGGGCCGCGATGCAGGCAATCGGCTCGTCGCTCACCCGGATGCGGGTCAGGTTATGCCCGCCCCGGATGCGGGACATCACGTCCGGGTACGCAAACAGGTGGTAGCCGTCGCGGGCGAACAGCCGGGTCAGCGTCTCCCCGGCCAGCCGGATGCCTTGCCCGGCCTCGCCCGCAACCGTGACCGTAACGTCAATCACCTCCGCAATGCTACTCAAGACCGCTGCCCGGTTCAATCCGGGAATCGCTCGCCCGGTCAAGTACCGAGTTGTCTGCAGAATGAGCCATGTCGCCGGTTCCTTTTCACGGTGCGTCGTCGAGCAGACTCATGTCGAGGTACTGGGGCTGAGCGGTCCACTCGGCAGCCTGCTCCATCGCGTGCGCCGTTACCAGCCGCAGGCAGGACCGGGCCGCGGGACATGACCGATTTCGGCCGGGGGAAATCGGATCGTGTCCCAAGGCTCACGCTTCTCGACGCCGCCGGCCGGAAGGTGATGGACCTGATTCCCGGCGACAACGACGTCCGCCACCTCACACCCGGAGTCCATCTCGTCCGTCAGGCATCAAGCGCAATGCGCGATGCGTCCGGCGGCCACAAGGTCGTGATTCGGCGGTAGCCGCGGCCGGCGCGGGTCAGCGCCGGGCGTCAGGCGGCCGCGATTACGACCACGAAGCTCGCGCCCGGTACGTAGCCTTCGCGCGGTCGCTCGACCCGGTCACATTCCGCGGGCCCGAGGAACAGCGTCGAGACCGTCCGCTCGATGCGGTACCCGGCCCGCTCAAACTCCGCGACCACTTCCGGGTGAGTGGCGAACCGGACCTTGCCGAAGAGCGGATGGCCCTCCTGGCCTTTCTCAACGTAGCCTCTCCCCCACGCGCCGTCCCGGTCGAGAAAGGCGTTGACCACCCGGCCCCCGGGCTTGAGAATCCGGCGGCATTCGCGCAGGACCGCCTGCCGGTCACTGAGGAACGCCCAGGTCGTAAGCAGGAACACGGTGCCGAAGCTCTGCGCCCGGTAAGCGGTCTCTTCGCCTTCACCCCAGAGCACTTCGATGCCCCGGGCCCGGGCCAGCTTGAGCAGTTCCTCCGACGGGTCAATGCCCTGCGGGATGCCGAGCGCCTGCGCGAACCGGCCGGTGCCGACCCCGATTTCCAGCCAGGGCTTCTCGAGGCCGGTAAGCAGGGGCCGGAGGGAGGCCAGCTCGGTCTCGAACGCGAACCGACCCTTGCCGTCGTACCAGCCGTCGTACTTCGCGGCCAGCGCATCGAAAGGCGAATCAGTCATCGGCTTCGAGTTCCCTCGCGATGCGCTTGCGCCAGTAGTTGGAGTAGAGCGCGCCAACCGGGTTGTGAGCCAGCACCCGGTCCTTGACCGCGAGCGTGGTTACCGGCGCCGCGCTGTGCTTTGTGAAGATAACGTCATGGCCGAGGCACAGGCCGAGGATGATGTTCAGGTCGGTCTTCGCGTTGTTCAGCACCAGCGCCTGTCCGACCGGGTTGCACATCGCTTCCACCCGGCCGGCGTCAATCTTGTCCAGCCCGAGCTGCTCCTTCGCTACCCCGCAGACCTTACAGCAGACCGATTCGACCTCGAACCGTTTCGCAAGCAGGCCGTTGAGCAATCGCGCCTCTTCGCTGAACCCGATGCAGAACGCCAGCCCGAGCCGGCGGTAGCCCATCTCCCGGCCGAAATGGATGAGCTCCTGCACCCGGGTCAGTTCCATATAATGCCTGCCTTCAAGCTTGGCAGCGGCCCGGGTCAGCTTGAGCGTTTCCGGGTCCTGGTAGCAGGCAAGCACCTCGCCGGCCAGCCCGGGGCAGTCCTTGCCCTGGTAGCAGGACTTCTCCTCGCATTCCGCGCACCGCATCGCGGCTAGAAGACCAGGACTTCCCAGCCGTCGGCCAGGTAGCGGCCGACCGCCGGGTGGCCTTCCATCTCGTCGCAGACCCGGATGTTCTGCTCGATCGCGGCCGGGAGCACCCCAAACTTCACGGCGCAGGCCTTGCACACGCAGTCGAACAGACCTTCGTTGAGCGTCCGACGGTAGAGCGCGTGAAAGGGCTTGGTCTCGTTGCGCATCACCGCAACGTGCTTCGTCGCCTCGCCCTC
>JAWOIB010000036.1:0-11589 GCA_046484845.1 bacterium | reverse complement strand
CCCGGCCGACGTGCTCGCGCTCCGGCTCGGCTACCGCACCGGTCCGGCCGACCTGCCCGTTCTCGGCTGGCACGCCGGCATCACGGGCGGACTGGGGCTGTCGCTCGGCCCGGTCCAGTTCGACTACGCCATTTCTCCCCACGGGGCACTCGGGCTGGTACACCGGGTGGGGCTCGACTTCAATTTCCGGCATCGCGGCTCCGGCCGGCTCCAGGTCCGAACCGTCACCGGACCCGGACTGGAACCCCTGCGCGCCAACCTGGCCTTCGATGGTGTCCATACCGGCGCCAGCGCGACCGACCGGCTCGGCCGGCTCGAACTCACCGGGCTGCTCCCCGGTCGACTTATCATTCGGACCAGCCTGCCCGGTTATGTCCCGCGCGTGGATACGATGCACATCCTGGGCGACCGGCAGCAGTTCGCAACTCTCGACCTCGAGCTGATGGACTACGGCAGCATCTGGGTCGCCATACTCGATGCCGCAACGATGCAGG
This sequence comes from bacterium, assembly GCA_046484845.1. Taxonomy (GTDB): domain Bacteria; phylum Hydrothermota; class Tepidihabitantia; order Tepidihabitantales; family Tepidihabitantaceae; genus DSBX01. The sequence continues at coordinate 11,095 of JAWOIB010000036.1, read as the reverse complement.
CGGTCGGTGGCGTGCTCAACTACTCAGGGCCGGTCTACGGAGAGCAGGAGGTTCCCGCCAACCCGGGCAGCGCGGTCATCCGCGATGTCCCGGTTGGCCGTTATGTCCTGCAGGCAGTCGGGTCGGACCAGCGCTACCTGCCGGCGACATGCACACTCGATGTCCTGCCGGGCGCGGTCGTCGAACAGCGGCTTCTCCTCCGCACAGCATCTTCGCAGAGGTCCGCCCCGGTCAGCCCGGCCGCGCCGGCCGCGAGCCCGCCTCCCCGGCTCGACCGGCCCGAAGACCTGGCCTTCGCCGCCGGCAGCCAGTCACTGCCCCCGGCCGCGCCGGACCTGCTCGACCGCCTGGCCGAACTGCTTTCCGAACACCCGGGGGTAATGCTCGAGATTGGCGGCCACACCGACGATTCGGAATCCCCGCCCGCGGAACTGGCAACCCGCCTCGACCTCGCCCGCGCCCGCGCCGAGGCGGTCCGTCAGTATCTCATCACCCGGGGTGTTGCAGGCAACCGACTGATTGTCCGGGCCTATGCGGATGCCCGGCCCATCGCGGCCAACGATTCAGATACCGGGCGCGCCCGCAACCGCAGGGTCGAGTTCCAGCTTCTCGAAAACTGACCCGTCCCGGCTCAGAAGCGCCGGCCGCTCAGCGACAGGCTTCTGGCCGTGCCTGCGCTCGCCCGCGACCGATCTGGCCGCACCTGTCTCACCGGGCAACAACCGCCTTCACCAGTTCGCGCCGCCGCCCGGCCGAGAACTCCACGAAGTACACCCCGCCTGGCAGTTCTCGCCGACTTGCCGTGCGCGCATCCCAGGTCACCCGGTACTCACCCGCCGGCTGGCTGCCACGGACCAGCACCCCGACCTCACGGCCGCTGCGGTCAAGCACGCGCAGGTTCACGTCGGTCTCGACCGCAAGGCTGTACCGCACCGTCGTCCCGGCCGCAAAAGGGTTGGGGGCAACCCCGTGGAAGCCGAACCCGGGCGGCACCGGCTCAAGCTCCGCCTCCTCGCTGATGCCGACCAGCTGGAACGGTCGGTTCCAGAACCCCAGCACCGCCCGGTACCCGGTCCCGGCGAGCGGTCCTGAAGCCGCGGTCTGGCCGACACTGAACCCGCAACGGTAGCCCGGACCTGCCAACCGCCGGCCCGCCCCGTCCACCACCAAAGCCCTGAGTTGGTAAGCCTGTCCGAGCGCTGAAGCCAGCAGCAGGCAGGAAAGCGCGCGCCGCATCACTCATCCCGTTCGGGCGCAACCAGCCGGCCGACCACCCGCCAGTCGAAGCTTGCGTCGCTCCCGGCCGGGCCCGTGACTTCAAACCCGGTTGCGTGCTTGCGCGCCACCGCGCTCACCGGCTCGCCCGAGGTCTGCTGAAGGAACACATGCCACTCGCCGCCATCAAGCAGGCCGAGGAATGAACGTTCCAGTTCCACCCGCGCGCGACCGGCCGCAAGCCGGAGACTGCCGAAGGTCTCGACCGAACGCTCCGGGCTCTGCGCCGGGTAGAGCGTGGTCGACACCGCGCCGGTGGTGAAATCCGCGCCGTCAAACAGGCTGCGCGGAGTCCACTGGCTCGAGTACCAGGTCAGGACCTGGCCGGTGCCGGGCGTGTTGCTCGACACCGGGCGCCCCCGCAGGCGGATGACATCCGCGTCATAGATGTAACCGGACAGGTCTCCCCCGGCCGCCCGGGGCTCCCAGCGAGTACCGGTCCAGGCCAGCACCTGGCCGGTGCTCGGCGAGCTGTTGTACACCGACCGACCCTGCAGACCGGTGACAGTCGCCGCGTCAACGCGTCCGGACAGGTCCCCGCCCAGCCCGACCGGACGCCACTGACTGCTGTACCAGTGCAGGACATCGCCGGTGGAAGGTGTGGTGGTCGCCAGCGCCCGGCCGCGCAGGCCGGTAACCGCCGCCGCGTCGACCCGGCCTTCAATGTCCCCACCCAACCCGACCGGCCGCCACTGGCTGCTGTACCAGTGCAACACGTGCCCGGTCGAGGGCGTGGTCGTGGCTATCGTTCGACCGCGCAGGCCCGCGACCTGCGGGTTGGGATAGGTACCGGTCAGGTCTCCCCCGGCGTCGCCGGACGGCGGACCGCCGGACAGGTCCGGTCCCGGGGCCCAGTTCGAGCCGGTCCACTTGATGACCTGACCGGTCAGCGCATCAGCTCGGTCGAGTTTGCCCATTGTCACCGCGCCGTCCCGGATCTCGTTTGTCTCTACCGGCGGGGCCAGCGGCCGGTCCACGCTCGCGGCCTCGTCACTGCGGCCGGCGCGGAACGCAAACCCGGTCGAAGTCAGCGCGACCCTGGGCGCAAGCGCCTGACCCTCGACCGTGAGTTCCAGCTCCCGCTCCTGCCCGGGCCGGAAGACGCTGTCCGGAAGCGGGCTCACCCGGCCGAGAGTCACACTGAACAGCCCGGCCTGCAGCGTGCAGACCTGCGCCTCCTGCCACTGCAACAGGGTTCCGCGGTAGACGCGGAAGGTCAGCGAACGCGGCCCGCTGACCGGGTTGCCGTCGTTGTCGGTGATGTAGCCCTGGACGTTCATCAAACCGGGTACCGCGTCCTGCTCGACACGGACCAGGCCTGGTATCTGGCTCGCCCCTGCCGTCAGAGCCGACAGGACAATGACCAGCGCTGTAAGTGGTTTGCTCACGCTACCTCCTGTGTTCGGACAAAACCGCGCCCGGGGCTGTTGCCGCGGGCTATTTCATCGCTTCGGTCCGGCCGTAGTCCCGGTCGAGCGCAAACTGGTCCAGCGCGAGGTGCGGTTCGCCGCAGTCAATCAGCTCCGCCATCAGCCGGCCGACCGCCGGCCCGAACATGAACCCGTGCCCGCTCATCCCGCACGCGACGTAGAAGCCCTCAATCGAACTGGAACCGCAGATCGGGTTGCCGTCCGGGCTCATCTCGTAACTCCCCGCCCATTGCCTCAGCACCTTCACCCCGGCCAGCCGCGGCACCAGCCGGACCATCCGGCGGGGCATCTCGGTCAGGAACTCGTCGGTCACCGAGGTATCGAACCCCGGCACCAACGGCACCGGGGTATAGCAGCCGACGAAATGCCCGGTCCCGATGTGCTGGACGAAATAGCAGCCGTCCGCCCGGTAGTCGACCAGCATCGGCTCGAGCATCCGCTCGACCGCCTCGGTCACCAGCGACTCGTGTCGGTCCGGCTTGACCGACACCTCAACCCCGGCGAGCCGACCGACCTCAGCCGCCCAGGGTCCGGCCGCGTTCAGCACCGCCGGCGCGAAGAACTCCTCTCCCCGGCGGGTCGTCACCGACACCACCCGGTCATCCCGGGTATTGACCTTCACAACCTCGGTCCCGGTCAGGACGGCTCCGCCATTCCGCTTGATGCCGGCCAGGTAACCGTAGGTCACCTTGAACGGGTCGGCCTGGCCGTCGGTCGGGCAGTAGGCACCGCCCCGCAGCCCGGCGGTATCCAACCCGGGCACGACCTGGGCGCAATCATCCGGCCCGACGTAGTCCACCTTCAGCCCGTACCGCCGCTGCACCGCAATCGCATCCTTGAACGCCTGCTCCCGGGCCTTGTCAAACGCCAGGAACAGGTACCCGCCCTGGTGCCAATCAACCCCCTGCCCCAGTTCCTCGTCCAGCTCCGAGAACAACCTGACGCTCTCCAGCATCACCCGGACCGAAAGGTCGTGGGTGAACTGAGCCCGGATTCCGCCGATGCACCGCCCGGTCGAACCCGCGCACGGGTAGTCCCGTTCCAGCAGGAGCACCTTCCGGCCCAGCTTCGCCAGGTAGTAACCGGTCGCGGCCCCGATCACGCCGCCGCCGATAACGATGACGTCAGCGGTCCGGTTCATCGCTCTCCGCATCGCCCAGCATTCCCAGCGGCAAAGGCTTCAGCGGCGGCCGCGAGCGCGGCCACTGCTGGTCGGCAGCCGGGCGTCCGGTTTCCTCCTCAATCAACCGGGCGATTGTCCGCAGGCAACCGCGGCCCTGGCAATGCCCCATCCCGGTTCTGAGCGCCCGCTTCACCGCTTCCAGCGAGTCATAACCCTGCCGGACTACCTGCCGGATCTCCTCCTCGGTCACATCCTCACACCGGCAGACAACGGTTGGCGGACGGGCTGCCGGCCGCCGGCCGCCGGCCCCCGACCTCCGGCCCTTCGTCGGCGGCCGTTTCTTCACCACCCGGTCACGCCCCGCAACATTCGGGCCATCAAGCGCTCCGGCGACAGGAACGACCCGCGTTTCGGCCGCGGCCAGCTGACAACCTCCGCCTCGCGCAGTTCCGCCTGCTCGCGCGCCCAGTTCACCGCCTCACCCAGCCCGGCCAGCGAATCCACCAGCCCGACCGCCCGCGCGTCCCGCCCGGCCCAGACCCGGCCCCGGGCCACCGAATCCGCCGCCTCGTAGCTCATCCCCCGGCCCTGCGCGACCCGGTTCACGAACTCCCGGTAGAACCAGTCGAGCTGGCCCTGCAGCAGCGAGTCCTCTCCCGGGCTGTAACCCCGGGCATCGGACTGCATGTCCGCCCGCTCGCCCCGCTTCAGCACCTGGCGCCGGATGCCGAGCTTGTCATACAGCCGCTCGGTCACCAGCTTCAGGCTGAACGCGCCGATCGAGCCGGTGACTGTCGTCGGCTCCGCGAAAATCCGGTCCGCGCCCGCCGCGATGTAGTACCCGCCCGACGCCGCGACATTGCCCATCGAAACCACCAGCGGCTTCTTCGCCTTCGCCTGCTCCAGCTCATGCCAGATGATATCGGACGCGAAACCATCCCCGCCCGGCGAATCCACCCGCAGGACAATCGCCTTCACCCGCCGGTCATCCCGCGCCTGCCGAATCGCCCGGGCCATCGTCTCCGAACCCATCCGGCGCCCGCCGGTCAGGAAATCGGTGCCGGACCGGCCGGTACTGATGCCGCCGACCGCGTTGATGACCGCGATGACCGGCAACCTGCCCCAGCGACCCTCCTGCTCCGGCCGGTCGGCCAGCTCCCGCTCCGACCGCCGCTTGAACCCCGGCCGCTCCGCCCGGAGCAGGCTGTCCAGCTTGTCGGCATAGCAGAACGTATCCACCAGCCCGGCCGCCTGTGCCTCGTGGGCAAGGAAATGGCCGATATCCACCAGCCCGGCCATGCTGTCCCGGGAAAGCCGCCGCGACGTCCCGGCCGCGGTCAGGAATTCCTCGTACATCACGTCCAGGAAAGCCTCGGTCTGCTCCCGGTTGCGCGCGCTCAGCGAGTCCTCGGTCAGCATCTCGGGCGCGGACTTGTACTCACCGTACCGGACCACCTCGACGTCCAGGCCGAGTTTCTCCAGCGTTCCCTTGATGAACATCGGCTCGGTGTACAACCCGGGCACCGACACGCCGCCCATCGGGTGGCAGACAACCAGGTCCGCCACCGAAGCCAGGTAATACCCGCCCATGCCGTAGGAATTCGCGTAGCAGACCACCTCGCGGCCGGTTTCGCGGAACCGCTGAACCGCCCGGCGCAGTTCGGAAAGCTGGGCATACCCGGCCGCCATTCCGTCGGTCCGGACAACCAGGCCGCGCACCGACGGGTCGCGGCCTGCCCGGGCAATCGTCTCCAACAGGCCGCGAAACTCCCGCCCGCCCCGACTGCCGAACAGGCTGAACCCGGGCGCATCCTCATTCAGCGGCCCGGCCATGCTCAGCTCCAGCCAGCGCTTCGGAGCCGGCAGCAGGCTTCGCCGGCGCTCACTGCCCAGCAGGACGTACCCGCCGGCCTGGTTCGCGCTGCCGACCCGCGAGCCGACACCACCGACGGCCGCGCGGCCCAGGCCGACGCGCACCCCGGCATTGAAGCTCCCGTCCGCCGGCTTCACCCGGCCGGACAGCACCAGTCCGTCCAGCGGCTCCAAATCCAGCCCGACCACCGGGTCGGCCGGCCGAAAACCACCCCGGCCCAGCCGCCCGGTTGCCGCGTCGGCCGAAAGTGTCAAACGTCTGCCCAGCGGCCGCACCGCCAGTCCGCCGCTGAAACTGCCCCAGTCCCGGCCGAAATCCCCCCAGACCAGCCCGACTGAAAGCCAGTTCGCCGGCCGGACCATCGTGCCCACCGACCAGCGGGTGACTGAGTCTCGCTCAACCCGCAGGCCGGCCATCCCGGCTTCATCACCGGCGCCCAGCGCCAGCCCGTAACCCTGCTCCGACCAGTAGCCGGCCAGCGGGCCGAACCCGGCCGCGAAAGCGCAATTATCGAGCAACGGGGCGGACGCGAAATTGTACAGCAGGGCAGCGTTCGTGCCCCGTGCCCGGGCCAGTCCTGCCGGGTTCACAAACACCGCCAGCAGGTCGTCGGTCACCGCCCGGGACATCGGCACCTGCGGCGGCCCGGCCACCAGGCATAACACCAGCACGAACATACTCATTTGCTCCTCCCTCGCCCGACCCGAAAACTCCGCACCACGTTCCACATACGCTTCGGCACCGCCAGCGTCACCACCGCGCAACGGTCGAGCGCCTTCGCATCCAGCACCCGGACCACCCGGGCGCGGCAGACCGGCCTGCCGGAACGGTCGAGCGCGGTCACGACCGCATCCCGCGCCGGCCGGGGAAGCATCTCCCATGGCAGGGTCACCGCGGCTTCGGCAGCCGAGAAGCTGTAATCGACCACGAAGATTGCCAGTCCCGGGCAGCGGGCAACGCACAGCGCACACCCGTTGCACTTCGCATAGTCCACCCGGGGCAGGGAAACAAGGCTCGGCGCGACCGTGATTGCCCGGCGCGGACAGGCCCCGGCGCACGGGTTGCAGGGAATCTGCTCGACACACTCGATGACCACCGCCGGCCCCTGCTTCAGCCGCTTGAGGTCCGGCACCTGCCTGCCCCGAAGCAGCTCCCGTTCCGAGAGCACGCCGGTGCGCTGGAACCGCTTCAGCTTATCGCCCATCGCCCGTCCGGAGGTCTTGCCGCCGGGTCGCGGTCACGCTACCCGGCCTTGAAACGGAACCGGCTGATGAAATGCCGCATCGGCCGGTCCTTGCCGTAGGTCACTTCGACCCCGGGGATATGCGCCCGCTCCCGGTACAGAGCCCCGATCGCCTCGGCGCAGGCCCGCAGGTCCTCATCCTCGTAACACAGCCGGGGAATCGCGGCCCGGACGTTGTTCACCCGCGGGTCCGGCCCGACCTCGCGCCCTGCCTCCTCGTGACCGAAGGCATAGACGCCGAGTTCGCACAACCGGTGCCCGGCCACCAGCAACAGCGCGGTCAGGCTGACACCGGGGAAATCGCTGTCCTTGAGCCGGGTCCCGTCGAAGAACCGGTCGAGGTCGAGATAGACCGCGTGCCCGCCCACCGGCTTCACCACGACATCCGCGCCGCAGGCCTCGTCCACCGCGGCCCCGAACCGCAGCGTCTGCCCGATGCGCCAGTCAAGATACTCCTGCCGCAGCACCGTGCGCAGGCCCTCAACAACCGCCTTCAGGTCCCGGCCGGCCAGCCCGCCGTAGGTCGGGTGTCCTTCAACCAGCACCTGGTGCCTGGTCAGCGCCTCCCTCATTTCCGGGAACCGCTTCACCAACAGCCCGTCCTCCCTCACGCACAGGCAGCCGCCGATATTGACCAGCCCGTCCTTCTTCAGCGAGGCGTGGAACCCGTCGCACAGCTCGAACATCTCCCGCACCAGGTCGCGGATGGAACGGTCCGACTGGCCCGGCTCGCGCCGGCGGATGAACCAGGCGTTCTCCGCGAACCGGCAGGCGTCGAACAGCAACGGCACCTCCCAGGCCCGGCACAGCTCGCTCACCTTGCGCATGTTCGCCAGTGAGACCGGCTGGCCGCCGCCGGTATTGTTGGTGATGGTCAGGTAAACCAGCGGCACCCGGGCTCTTGTTTCCGGGTCCGCCAGCAGCGCATGCAGCGCGCCGGTATCCATATTGCCGCGGAACAGCGCGTTCGGGTCCTTCGCCCGCTGTTCCGGGGAAAACAGGTTACGGGCCTCGAAGCCGTTTGCCTCGAGATTCGCCTGGGTCGTGTCGAAATGCCCGTTCGAGGGAATGACGAACCACGGCCGGCCGTCGCCGTGCGCGCGCTCCGCCGCGCCGGTCATCCCGCGCAGGCAGGAAAACAGCGCGTGCTCCGCGGCCCGGCCCTGGTGGAAGATGAACGTGCTCTCAAGGTTCGGGTCCCTGTTCTCCCAGGCCGGCCCGAACGTGTCCACCACCGCCTGCTTGAACTCGAAATACCCCTCGTTCGAGCCGTAGCTCTCATCGCCGAGCAACAGCTCGGACCACTGCCGCATCGTCATCGTCGTGGTCCCGGAATCGGTCAGCAGGTCACAGCCGGGAATGAAACGGGCCGGGAACTTGAACACGTTCAGGCCGCAACTCTCGACCAGCTCCGCCCGGTGGGCGAACCCGTCCGCGTCCTGCTGTCGGAACGAAACTGCGGCGTTACGGTAGGGTCGCGGCCGCGCCGGGAGCGCCGCCAGCCTGTCCACCCAATCGGGAAAAGAAGATGGCACGCGCGATTATAGAACCGCGCTCAGCCCAGTCAAGAAACCTCACCCCCGGCCGGTGCGGCCACGGGGCACGGGGTGCTAGGCGCTCCCGGTCTCGGCGACGACCGCGGCTTCAGCGGCGGCCGGGATGACCCCGATGGACGGCGGTCCGGCGCGTTCGGCCTCGAGCCGGGCCAGCGCGTCCGAGATTATCCTGGCCCGGGTCGGACTGGACGCCCGGCGGTTGATGACGATGAGACGTTCCCCGCGCAGCCGGCACAGCCCCCCCTCGCCCATCAGCTCGCCGTACATCAGCCGGACACCCTGCTCGCGGCAGCGCTCCTCAAGCTGGCCCAGCAACTCCAGGTTCTTCACAGCCATTCATGCTCCTCATACCACCGGATGGTCTCGACCATCCCTCGTTCGAGCGGATACTCCGGCACGAAACCGAGCTCACGCCGGGCGCGCCCCGGGTCGCAGAGCCAGCAGTCCTGCGCGAGCTCCCGGGCCTTATCCCGGTTGATTATCGAACCTTCGCGGCTCAGCCACTCGCTGACCCCGGCCGCGGCGCTCAGCACCCAGCCCGGCAGCCGGACCCGCACCGTCCGCCTGCCCATCAGCCTCGCCGCCAGCCGGGCGACCTCCTCGAACTCGTGGCTTTCGCCGTCCGACAAGTAGTACACCACCCCGGGCTCGCGCGCGCGCTCCGCGGCCAGCACCGCGGCCCGGACCGCATCCTTCACGTAAATGAGCGAGACGTAGCGCCCGAACAACAGCCGGAACCCGCGCTTGATGCCCGCGAACAGCGCCAGCCCGTCCCGGTCGCGCGGGCCGTACACGGCCGGCAGTCGCAACAGCACCGACGCCAGCCGCTCCTTCATCCCGGCCAGCACGCGCTCGGCCGCCAGCTTGCCGCGGCCGTACTCGCTGACCGGCCGGGCATCGCCGGACTCGGTCAGCGGCTGGTCGGACGAGACCGCCGGCCCGGCCGCGGCCAAACTCGAAAAGAAAACGAAACGGCCGACCCGGTGCTCCGCGCACAGCCCGGCCAGCAACTTCGTCCCCTCGGTGTTGACCCGGAAGTAGTCCTCCGACCGGCGCGGCCGCAGATCGGCCGCCGCGTGGAACACCCAGTCCATACCTCTCACCGCCTCGGCCAGTGCCGCCCCGTCTTCGAGACTGCCCCGGCAAAGCTCGACCGGCCGGCCTGCCAGCCAGCGCAGGTCGCTCGTGGCCCGCACCAGCCCGCGCACCGCGTGTCCCTGCTCAAGCAGGCATTCGCACAGGTGCGAACCCAGGAAACCATTGGCTCCGGTGACGAGTGCGCGCATGCCTTACCCGCGGGCCAGGACCTCCCGGAGCAGGTAATCACGGCTCTCGACCGCCGCCGCCCGCGGCCGGACCTCCACGCAGAGCAGGGCCGGCGTGCCGACCAGAAACCGGAGATACGACGCCAGCTTGATACTGCCCCTGCCCAGCGGAAGATGCTCGTCCTGCCGACCCCGGTTGTCGTGCAGGTGAGAATGGTACACCCGACGGGCATGCCGGCGATACAGCTCCGCCTCGGCCCGCCGCGCCGGACCGGGCAGGATGGCATTATGCCCGATATCGTAACAAAGCCCCAGGTTGCCGCCCAGCAGCTTGTCGAGCGCCCGGTGCACAAACTCGAACCGGAACCCGCCGACGTTCTCGATACAGAGCCGGGCCCGGCCGCGCGCATGCTCCTTCAACTCGGCCAGTGCGTCCTCAACCAGCGCCGCGTAGAACTCCGGGTAGTACTCGTGGGGATACTCATGTCGCCCCCCACTACTGTAAGCCATCTCGAACCCCAGGTGCATCACCACGTTCTCAATGCCCGCGTCCGCGGCCCGGTCCAGCAGGAGCTTGACGGTGCGTATCGAAAAGCGCAGTACCGCCCGGTCGGGAACGAACAGCGACGCGCCCTCAACCGCATGGACCGCCAGCCGGATACCCAACCGCTCCGCCCGGGTCCGAACCCGCCGGCGGCCGCGGGCATCGGTCAACTGGCGGCTGAACTCGAGATTCCCGAGGTTCAGCTCCACCGCGCCGAAGCCCTGCCCGGACGCGAACTCGACCGCTTCGACGATATCGGGGAAATCAAACAGGACCTGGAGGCCCAGGCGGCGTTCGAGCGCGGCAGACAACCCGGCCGGCCGCACGACAGCCAACCGGCCCGTCCGCCGGGTCCTTTCCGGATGCACGCGCGATTATAGAATTGCCGTCCCGGCAGTCAAGGCATTTCCACCCGGTTCTTGAATGCACAACGACAATATCCCGCCCTTCCGTCTCCTCACCTTCCGCCTGGTTATACGCGCAGGAGACGGCCGGCTTTCCGACCGGCTGAGGACTACCGAGGCCCGAACCGGCTATCTAATGCGAAATAGACGAGTTAGCCGGTTCGAGCGACCAGCCCCACCCCACCCGGGGGGCTATCCCCGGGGTCATCCCCGGGACCGCCCCCGGGGCCGCCCCCGGGGCCGCCCCGGGGACCGCTGGGGGGGCCGCTCCGGGAGCCGTTAGGGGAGCCGCCCCGGGAGCCGCTGGGGGAGCCGCCCCGGGGGCCGTTAGGGGAGCCGCCCCGGGGGCCGCTGGGGGAGCCGCCCCGGGGGCCGCTCCCGG